>JBAXOP010000248.1:0-8356 GCA_037133195.1 Verrucomicrobiota bacterium
AGGTGGCGGAGGTGGCGGAGGTGGCGGAGGTGGCGGAGGTGGCGGAGGTGGCGGACGCGGTGGTATCGGGCGATGGATTGGCTTGGGGTGATGGCAGTGTGGCGATGGCCGGGCCGGTGGGCGCGGTGGCATCGGGCGATGGATTGGCTTGGGGTGATGGCAGTGCGGCAATGGCCGGGCCGGTGGGTTGGGTGGCGGCTAGTGACGTGGTGATCTCCGGCGCTTGTTGGGCTAGGTGGGAAAGCATCTGTAGCGACACGACTAGGCGGGGTGCCTCGAGATCGGCACTGAGCACATCAAAATGGCCGTGCCAACAAGAGCGCCACCGCGGCGTGAGCCGCACAGCGTCGATCCGCACCAGCGGCTCGGCCATGGTATCGCCCAACCCCGCAGGTTGCGCGATGACGATGTTGCGCAGCGTGACGCCGTGCCACGGCGACCACGAGGCACCGCCGATGTGGGTTGGCAAGCCGCCACAGCGAAATTGTATTTTGGCGGCGAGCCACGCGCGTGCCCACGGGCTGGTGAGCCAGAGGTTGCTCAAAGCGAATGCCAGAGGCGGGAGCATGCAGAGCAGTGCCAGCCACAGCCACCCTTTGTGGAAGATGCCCGGGCCACGTCGCGCGGGCATCCTGCCCGCCGCCTCTTGTTGGCTAGTTTCTGCATTTCCGAAGTCGCCAGTATTGTGCAAATTGCCCGGACCGCTGGAGCACGGGCAGATGCCTTTTGTACCGGGCCAGGGATGTTTGAACCAACGTCGCCAGCCCCGGCAGCTGTTAGCTCCAGGTGGGCTCGCCTCGTTCATGGCTGGGTGCCTCAGTGTTTGGTGGGGGACTTGGGTGCCGGTTTAGACGTGGGAGCAGAAGCCGCTTTTGTCTTGCTAGGTTGGGCTGGCTCGGCTGCCTTTGTGCGACCGGTCTTGCTGAGATCGAAGCGGATGGCAAGGCTTTTATCGACGATGCGGGTGCCCTCGCTGGAGACTTCTTGGAAGCGATAGACGAGCAATCCGTACTTATTACCCTCGAAGCATCCGACGGCGATGTTTTCCTTGGTTTTACCGAGGGAGGTTTCCTCTTCGAAGCGCCATTCTTTGCCGCTCCAAGCACCGAGGATACTCTCGGCATCGGCTTTTATGTCGTCGATGCGTTTGAGTTCACCGTTAGGCGAGCGAAACACATCGGCTTTTTCGTCGTAGCGGAGGTTGGAAATACCGCTGGCGGAACCTGTTGCGGCGATGATCCAGGAATTGCCCAGTGTTTCGCGCAGCAGCAGATCGACGTCTTCAATGGACTTGAACTCGCGTTTGGCCCACAATTTGATGTACTCATCGTATTCCTCCTTGGTGAGGCCGAGTTTTTCGTGAAACGGCAGGGGCACCCCGGGCTTGGCCTGGGTGGAAAATTCCTTGAACCATTTGGGGTCCAGGCGGGCCGCCGCCTCGACTTTGGCGACATATTTATCGATTTCGGCAGGAGGCAGCACGATACCGACCTGGGCTGGGACGGGGACATCTTTGGTGAGGAGGCCGGCGAAGAGTTTGGGCGCATCCGCCGCAGTAGCGACAGAAACAAGCGCAATGGCCAAAAGCGGAAAATGATATTTCATGAATTGTGGAACGGGTGCGGGGGGAAGATGGCTGGAAGTGCGCCGAATTCAACCCGAAACCGAAGATTGAGAAAACTCGTGTGATGTTTTCCCGGTTCCCGAATCAAATCGGGGCATCGCCTATTCGGCGTCAGCCTTCTTGATATCAGTCTCCGTAATAGTTTCGAAAAAATCGTCCGATCCATCGAGAGGGACGATGTAATCAAGCGCTGGGGGCTGGCCGAATTTCTTGGTGAGAATATGGGTGATCTGCCTGCATCTGGCCTCGCTGTCGTTAGGTCCACCGATAAACAGGGGTTTGCCATTGTAGGAAGAATGCGTTTTTCACCCCCAGGCAACAGGTGTCTATCAGGAAAACCCCGGCTTCCACCCGGCCGGCGGATTTGTAGCGGGTGATGACCACCCCACCCAAGCCTGAAAGAAATAAATCGTGCCGGCAAAATGTCTTCGGTAGCTGAGTCATACCGGCGGATTTTGTGACGCTCGCGCCGCGATGGCAAGGCGAAATGGCGGGGGTCTAACAACGCATGATGGTTTCACTGTTCACTGCTACCCCGCTCCGTAGTCAGCGGGGAAGGGTCACCTGCAGAATGCTCGTGGATTGTAGGGCACGTAATGGCCGGGCATCACGCGGCAACAACAGGAACCGGCCTTTGGCAAAGCGCCGACCGCCGGCACTCACCAACTCCCCGTCCACTACCACCACAATGGAAAATCGCCCGGCCTCGGGATTGGCGATGGAGTCGCCGATCGCTAGTGCCTGTTGCGTGGTCTTGAAATACTGGCAGGCCGCCAGGGTGTTGCCGAGCGGAGTATCCATGGTGGGTTGGTCGTCGTTGAAGTCGATGCTGGCGAGCGACGCGGCGACGTGGAGTTGGCGGGGTTTGCCGTCGAGGCCGCAGCGGTTCCAATCAAACACCCGGTAGGTGGTGTCGGAATTTTGCTGGATTTCGTGGATGAGAAACCCCGCGCCGATGGCATGCAGGCGGCCCGATTCGATCAGGATAGACTCGCCGGGCTGGGGTGTGAGGGCGTGGACGCAAGCCGCCACCGAACCCTCGCCGATGGCCTGTTCGAACTCGCCGCGGGTAACCCCTGGCTTGAGTCCGACATAGAGTTTGGCGCCCGCAGTGCAATCGGCGATATACCACATCTCGGTTTTGGGTTCGCCGCCCAAGCTGGCGGCCAGATGTGCGGGGGGATGGACCTGGATGGACAGGTCGTCACGGGCATCGAGCACTTTGATTAAGATTGGAAAGCGCGGATGGTCCTCGAAGCCCACGCCGAACACGGTCTCGCGTTGCTCACACCAGAGTTGGTGCAAGGACAGCCCGGCGAATTCCCCCTCATCGACCACCGATTGCTCAGCTTCACGGTCAACTATCTCCCATGACTCCCCATACGGCCGATCCAGCGTCGGCAACTCCCGGCCATAGACGCGTTCCAATTCGCGTCCACCCCACACCCGTTCCATATAAAGTGGCTCAAAAGTAAGCGGTTCCATACCCGCTTGATAGCTCGTCTGCCCTACTCTGACAAGCGTAAGCCGATCTCCTGCGTTTTTTGTAGGATGAGACTCGCAGCGGCGATTGCGCCAGAGTTGCGGTTGTGAGCAGCGAGGCCGTGTTTCATCGCTCGCCAGGTGGCCGCGTTGTCGCTGAGGATGGCTCGGAGGCGTGCGGTGAGCACGCCGGGGGAGGCGGCGAGGCTGCCGCCGCCGATGGTTTCGAGTAAGCGCAGATTGCCTTCTTCCTGGCCGGGGACGAGGTGATGGATAAGCATCGGGCAATGGGCGGCGATAGCTTCGTGGACGGTGGCACCACCGGCTTTACCGACGACGAGGTGGTGTTGGGTGAGCAGGCGGGGGATGCGCCGGGTCCAGCCGAGGATGCGGACGCGGCCCGGATACGCCTGTTGCAAGGCGCGGGCGTCGGCATGTAACAGCCGGAGGTTTTTACCGAGGACGAGGGTGAGGCGCACGGATGGGGCTGCGTTGAGGATGGCAGCACCGCAGGAGGCGATGGATTTGCGGCGGGCGGTGGGGAAGAACAGGACGCGGAAGGCGTCGCAAGGGTCAGCCGGATTCAGTGGGGTGAGCCGCGCAAACTCAGGGTTGACCGGAAACCCGGTGTCGATGATGGCTGCGGCAGGTACGTGGCTGGATACCATCGCGTCGCGCGTGGTGGCATCGGTGACGAGCCAATAATCACCGGGTGCCCGCAACCACGCTGAGTTGATCTCAATCGAGTCGGTCACCACGATGAAGACCGGTCGCTTGATGCCAGCCTGCTCCATAATTCGCCCGAGCAAATACGGGTATAGCGGATAGGAACTGATGATCGCGGTGGGCTCAAACTCCGCGATAAGCTTCGCCAACGTCGCTTCTGGCTTGCGGGTGAGCCATGCACCGCTGTGCTTGAAATCGATACGGTCAATCGAATGATAAATTTTTCCCCATACCTGTGGCAGGTAATCGGTGGCAAAGCGATAGAGTCGGCTGAGGGTGGCGGTGAGGAGCGGGGAGGCGAGCGAGCATGGGTCGCATACACGGGCGTCGGCCCCGGCGGCAACGAGGGCCAAGGCGAGGTTGCGAGCCGCGCTATTGTGGCCTTCCCCGAAGGCGGCGGTGAGGATGAGCAAGCGAGTGGGGGTGGGCATGGCGGGGTCTCGGTGGGGAATTTAGGCGGACAAGGGCATTGCGTCGATGGAGATTTTGGTTTTATGTAGCCGACGAGAATGGCGCGCGAGAGAAAACCGGTGGAATTGAGGACAGTGGACGATGAGCCGAAGCACAGGTTGCCGGTGCTCAGGCTTGGTGTCGATGAGCAACCCGTGCGGCTAATCCCGGAAAACAAAGATACCCATCACGCCCCGGCGGCCCGCCTGATGGTGCCTCATACAGAGTTGCTGGACAATCGGCGCAGTCACCAACCGGGGGTTGATGTGTTGATTGAGCCGGAAGAGGCGAGTGTGGAGGATGCGGAAGAGGGATGGAGCCGGTCGGAGGTGCGCCGCGAACCGATACCTTGGGGCTGGTTCGTGTTGATCGGTTTGTTGCTAGCCTGGGCTCTCATCTGGTCGCTGAGCTACGTCCGGCAAGCTGAGCCGATGGTCGAGGCGGAGCACCAGCAAGCCGGGGCGATGGTTGGGGAAAGCGCCGCAAGTGACCGGGCGTTGGCTGACATGATCGAGGGGATGGAGCGCCATGTGAAGGCATTTTGTGAAGCGGACACGCTGGAGGCGATGTTGCCGTTGGTGCGCCACGCCCGGGAGACCCGCCCGTTGATGGAGCGGTATTATGCCCAAACCCCGCTGCATGCGCTCGGATTTAAGGGCGTGCGGAATTTCCAGGGAGCGGTGGTGGGCGGTACTGAACGCGATTTCTGGGTATTTACGGTGGCGCTTGGTGATGGAAGTATCCGGGAAATTCAGGTCGAGCAGGAGCCGTCGGGCAGGCTCGGGGTGGATTGGGAGACGGTGGTGACATACCAACCGATGAACTGGAATGATTACGCCCGGCAACGTCCGAGGGGCACCACGCTGAATTTCCGGGTGTTTGTGGAGGAGGATCATTTTTTCACGCATGAGTATGCGGATGCGGAGCGCTGGGCGTCGTTTCGTCTGACAGCGCAGGGTGGCGAGGAGACATTGTTTGGGTACGTGCCGCGTGGTGGAGAATTGGAGACTGAGTTATTGCGGCTCATCGAACGCAACGAAAAAAACCCGGTGGCAGTGATTTTACGCCTGAGCTTGCCGGCCGCCACCCAGTCGCGGCGCGGGGTCATCATCGAGAAGGTGATGAGTTCGCAGTGGATTTATGTGTACCCGCCGGACACTGAGTCTTGATTTCGCAGCCTGCTGCTGCAACCTTTGGCGCGTTGAACAAGCCAATCCCACCTGATGTAGGCACCGAATCCTCCCGGCCCCATGTCCGCTATTTGCCGGTATTGGCCGGTGTAGCGGTATTTTTCGCGTACCAATATGGTAGCGCGCTGTGGCGCCTGGCTCACCAATCTCAGGGGATGGAAAATAAATTCAGTGCCTTGGCACGTGATAAGTACCTCGGGTTTCTTATCGGACAAAACCTGCAAATGCTCCTTGCCTACGCAATTTTGGCGTTTCTCGGCGCATTTTTATTGCAGCCGTTTGCGGAGTGGTGGACGGGGCGTTCGCGATACCGAGGTGCATGGGTGAGTGGTTTACGCGGTTTGCTGCTGGCGGCCTTCGTACAAGGGTACTGCACGTTGCGCTTGGTGGATACGCGGCCGTATTTCCTCAACGAGGCGAGTTTTGGCAATGGGTTTTACCGCATGCTCGATATCATCCCGGTGGCTGCCAAGCCGGCGGTCTTCCTAGTGCTTTTCAGCGTGTTGCCCATTGCTGCGCTGGCTGCGGCATTCCTCTGGCAAGTCCAACGCCGCGGCCGCCGCGGTTGGCTGACTGCCGCCGCACTGGTGGGGGTGGTCGGCTTGAGCAAGGGCCTGGCTGGTCAGTCGCACAGCCGTCCCGCACGGGTGACGGGCCATGACCAACCGCCGAATATATTGATTTTGGCCTCGGATTCCTTGCGCGGCGACAAACTCGGCTGCGCTGGTTACCGCCCGGCCCGCAGTGAGGGGGCCGCCGCCGCCGGGGTGTCGCCGATGATCGACGCACTCGCGGCGCGTTCCGTGCGCTTCGAGCGCTGCTACACGCCGATTGCCTCGACGATGGAATCGGGCATTTCGCTGATGACATCCCAATACCCGCAGACCCATGGTGTGCGCCAGATGTACCCGGACCGTGCCACCGTTGAGTCCACCATGCAACGGGTGGTGCCGATGGCCAAATTGCTGGGTGGGCACGGTTACGCGACCGCCGCTATCGGCGATTGGTGCGCCGGCTATTATCACGTGGCCCCTCTCGGATTCGACGATATTTCAGTGTCCACCTTCGATAATTTTAAAATTTACATGAGTCAGGCGGTCGTGATGGCGCATTTTGTGGTGCCCTTGTTTTTTGACAATGCGTTGGGCTACCGGATCTTTCCGCAGATTGAGTCATTTGCGCAATTTGTCACGCCAGAGGTGGTTACGGCGCGGGTGGAGGCGCGTTTGGCGCAGGCGGCCAAGGCCCGACAGCCATTTTTCTGGCATGTGTTTTTTTCCTGCAACCACTTGCCCTACCGCAGCCAAGAGCCGTATTGCAGCCTTTTCAGTGATCCAGCGTACCGGGGACGCAATAAAAATGGGGTGGATTTCGATATCGATTCATTCATCGGAGGCACCGACCTGGAAAGTAAGTGGAAAGCCTTGCCTGTTCCAGAAGTTACACAAATCCGTGCCCTCTATGACGGATGCACCCGCCAATTCGACGATTGTGTCGGGCGCGTGCTAGCGGCCCTCAAACGCAACGGCTTGGAGGACAACACGATTGTCATCGTCACCGCCGATCACGGCGACGACCTCTACGAACCGGGCGTAACCCTCGGCCATGGACTCACGTTCAACGGCGGCGGCCAGGCAAACCACGTGCCCATGATCATGCACTTCCCCGGCGTGGCCCCACGGGTCATCCCGCAAACCGTGCGCATGCTCGACATCATGCCCACCCTCGCCGATTGGGTCGGCGTGGAGAAGCCCGCCGTCTGGCAAGGCCAAAGCTTCGCCGGGTGGCTCAATGGTGGCGAGACACCGGTGGTGCGACCGTTTTATGGTGAAACCGGCTTTCCTTTCATCCAATTCAAGGTGCCCGGCATCGAACGGCCGCATTTGCCCTCCATGGACGAACTTACCGGCATCGACCCCGCTTACAATTACCAGTTTGTGCTTAAAGAGCGGTACCGCGAGCAACTGGTGCTGGCCAAACAACGCTGCCTGCGCACCCACGATTGGAAACTCGTCTGCACCCCAACCATCCAAGGAACACGCCATTTCGGCTTGTTCTTTCTCCCTGCCGATCCCCATGGCGAACACGATCTGGCCGCCACCCGCCCAGAGGTGCTCGCCCCTCTGCAGGCCGCTCTCGAGCGTTGGATGGATAAGCAGCAGGAAACGTCCATCGCCGGTATCTTTCCCGCCGGAGAGCCTGGTTAGTTCCGCGCAAAAATAACTATTCACGCGTCTCACGGCTTAAGAAAGAGTTATGAATGATTCGGCTGACACCTTTAGGGGGATCTCGTGCATTCCGTGGTTAAAAAATTCTTCTAACCACAGAATGCACAGAATACACGGAATGAAGAGCTTGGGTTTAGAAGGATTTTCATGATGCGTGCGATTTTTTCCAGAGCACGTGAAGACCATGCTGAATGCGGGAGCACTCACTCCGTGCATTCCGTGCATTCTGTGGTTAAAAATATCTTCTAACCACAGAATGCACAGAATACACGGAATGAAGAGTTTGGGTTTAGAAGGATTTTCATGATGCGTGCGATTTTTTTCCAGAGCACGTGAAGACTATGCTGAATGCGGGAGCACCCACTCCGTGCATTCCGTGCATTCTGTGGTTAAAATTCTTCTAACCACAGAATGCACAGAATACACGGAATGAAGAGCTTGGGTTTAGAAGGATTTTCATGATGCGTGCGATTTTTTCCAGAGCACGTGAAGACCATGCTGAATGCGGGAGCACTCACTCCGTGCATTCCGTGCATTCTGTGGTTAAAAATTCTTCTAACCACAGAGTACACAGAATACACGGAATGAAGAGCTTGGGTTCGGTGACAGGGTGACAGATAAATAGTAAAGAATCTTCTGGATTGTGCGGCTTTTGG
>JBAXOP010000249.1:0-8353 GCA_037133195.1 Verrucomicrobiota bacterium
TCAGCGGCAGCGTCGCGAAAGCAGCCGAAGTGCTGCGCACGAACAACCACACGCCCTCGCACTCCCCCCGCACCCCGCCACCCATCCCCGCCGCCACGCTCGCCCAAACCCCGCCACCCCCGCCGCTCCTTCCTCGCCCCCCCCACGCCGCCCTCCCCCCCCACCGCTGCTGCCTCAGCGCCTTCATCTCCTCCTGCGCGTCAGCAAACTGCGCCTCGCACTCCAACTCCATCTCCAGCTCGGGGACCACCTTTGGTTGGTTTGGGTTTGGTTGAGTTTGGTTGAGTTTGCTGAGAATTTGGTCAGTGTTCGGGTGGGCTTGGCACTCCAACTCCATCTCAAGCTCAGGGACCACCTGTTGGGATTTATGGTTCTTTTGGATGAGTTTGGTTGAGTTTGGTTGAGTTTGGGTTTGGGTTTAGCTTGTAGCTCAGCTGTCTCTTGTTCTTTGTCCTTCTTCGCCCCCCTATGCGACCCCGGCGCCGGCAGCTCCGCTGAGCCGCCACTGCCCCCCACCTGCATGGCCCTGCCCCCCCGTCCCCCCCTGCAGCCCCGCCCCCTCCCCAAACCACCATTCCCCCCACCAGCATGGTCCTCCACCCGAGGCTCTTCTTTGAGCTGAGGATGTCGCCGTATATGTGGTCTGGTTTGTTGGGGTGGGGCGCGGGCGGGGCGTTTTGGTTGGGCCCGGGGGGGGGGGGTGATTTGCACCTCTGGCATCAACCGCCTTGGGCGCGGGCTGGTGGGTGGTCGCAACCTTTGGAGTCAACTGTGCTGCGAGGCGGGTGCGCACAACCCCATCCCCCCCAAAGGCCCCCCCGCCCCCCCCCCCCACAACCCCAACACCCCCCCCCCCCCCCCCACACCCGCAAGCCCCACCCCCCGACCCCCAGCCCCCCCCCCCCACCCCTAACACCCCCTCCGCCCCAACAAAAATAACCATCAGCTGCCCGTCAGCACCAGCGGGCCTATCAATGTTTGCAGCGGCTTTTGGTTTTCATATTGCAATTTCACCCAGTCGGCGGAGCGGGCCACCTTGGAAATGCGCTCCTCGTCCATATCGCCGACGAAGCTATAGCCGTTATGCCATCCTTGACCGGTTCATTCATGTGCCAGACGCTCAGGTAGCCGTTGCTTTCTCATTTCAGACTGCCTTGCATATTATTTTTATGGTTTGTTAGTAACGTCCTACCCGGAGCGCTTTGTTCAAGGATTATTTGGTTGGCGGGGCAGACTTGCCGGTCAGGACCTTATAGACGGTAGTGGCGATGATCGTCTGACCGGCATCATTGGGGTGGATCTTGTCAGGGATGAGTTCGGCTTTGCCCTTGAAGGCCCCGTGAACATCAATGACGCCAACCTTCGCCCGCTTGGCGACCTCGTCCATGAGTGGGATGAGTTCGAGGATATTTTCCTCGCTGCCATCGGGCTCGGTGATGGTGGGTGGGTAGCAGATGAAGATGCGCGGCTTGCTGGGGAGCGCGTTAAACTGCTGAATCAAGTCCAGGTAATGGCTGACGAAATCGAGTTTGCTGCCTTTCCATGTCAGTGGCCTGGCGTCATTGGTGCCCAGCATGATCACGAGCACATCGGGGTTGAAGGATTTGGATTTCTGGAACTCCTCGGTAGTCTGGTAGATGGGTAGCTGCAGGCCAACCAGGCCGAAATGCCTCACGTCACAGGTGCCGCCGAGCATTTTCGAAATCTGGTCGGGCCACGCCATGCCCTCGCTGACGTGGAACCCGTTGGTGATGCTGTCGCCCACGCAGGCGAGCTTGACCGCCTTGCCGTCCTTGATAGGTGGGGCATCCTGCGTTGCCGCCTGGGATGGCGCGGCCATGGACCACAGCATGGTGGCGATTAGAAGTAGGCCCGTGGGGCTCAGGGTTTGCATAAGGGGCTGCTTTCGATTGATGTTAGTTTTAGGCGGTTCGGGCTTTTGGATGTTTGTGCGAACACGGCGGATTTCTATTCCGCGCCTTGCCGTCCACAAAACATTTCGCTCTCGACAACTATAACCCGATGGGACACGGTTTTGCGCGTCATGAAACCCTTTCGTTCTCGCACCGCCATCGAGCAACTTGCGGCACATTTGCGGGGTGAGATCCAAGTCGGGGCGCTGGGTGAGACGCTGCCCGGGGTGCATCGGCTGGCGAAAGATCTGGGGGTGAGTCCGAAGTCGGTGGTGGCGGCGGTGGCACAGTTGGAGCACGAAGGGCTGTTGCGCGGGCAGGGTGCGGGGCGGCGCTGCCGGGTCTTGCCGCTGACAGGCAGCGCCCCGGCCGGGTTGAGAATCCGGATTCTGCTTTACGAGAAAGCCTCACGAAGCGCCTCACACATCGTCGATCTCCATCATCGGCTGACTGAAGCCGGCCACCAACCGGAGTTCGCGGCCAAGGATCTTCATCAATTGGGGATGGATACCGGGAAGGTGGCGCGCTTCGTGAAGGCGAATCCGGCGGATGGCTGGGTGGTGGACAGCGGTTCGCTGGGTGTCCTGGAGTGGTTTGCGGATCAGCCGCTGCCGGTCTTCGCCTTTTTCGGGCGGCACATCGACCTCCCCATCGCCGGTGTCGGGGTGCAAAAGATTCCGGCCATGCTCACGGCAGAGCGGCGATTGGTGGCGCTGGGTCACCGGCGCATCGTGTTGCTGGTGCGTGAGGAGCGGCGCAAGCCCCAGCCAGGGGGAATGGAGCAGACGTTTCTCGACGAACTCGGCAGGCAAGGGATCCAAGCCGGAGCCTACCACCTGCCGGACTGGAAGGACTCGCGGGAGGGCTTCCATCGCTGTCTTGACTCGCTGTTTCAGCACACCCCGCCGACGGCTCTGATCATCAGTGAGTCACTACTTTTCCTTGCAGCGCAGCAGCACCTCGCCCGCCACGGCATCGTAGCCCCGGAACATATTTCCCTGATCTGTGATGATCCTGATCCGCTCTTCGCCTGGTTTGAGCCTGCGATTTCTCACTTCCGCTGGGACCCTGTCCCGTTGCTGCGTTGTGTCGTGCGATGGGCCAATCAGGTGGCCTGCGGCAAGCGGCCTCGCCACAAGACGTTTTACGTGGCCGAGTTCGTCGAGGGCGGCACGATCGGCTTGGCGGGGCATTGAGACAGGATGATTTCTCGGTCCCCTAATCCATGAGAAATCAACGCAAGTTCTTCGTGCGCCGGCGCAGCAGCAAGCCGCTGGAGATCAGCCCGAGGATCGTGAACGATGGGGTGATTTCGGGGGCGGCAGACAACCTAAGTTTGCGGCCACCGCACTCGCAACTGCCGCAGGCATGCAAAGTGGCTGTCGCGAGTGAACAGCATGGAGCGTGTTCCATGCTGGAGGCCGCGATCCAAATGTCATTCTCAGGCAATGGCGTCCCCTGGAACCGGAGAAACTTCTTCAGCACCGCATAGTGCCGGGCCGTAGAATCCGTGATTCGATTCACAACGACGGCAGGTTGCGACAAGAATGCCTCAAGCTCGGCGACATTTGCCATTTCCTGTTTCCCAGGGGCAAAACCATAACAAAGCTCGCCGATCACGGTCGCACTCACATGGACTTCATCTGCCGTGGAAATCTCATCCATCCAGCGAATCCCCCGCTTCCAATCGGAGTAGGCATTCGCGTCGAGAGCGATCTTCATCTCCACTTCTCCTCATCGATGCGGGAACACTCTCCCCTGGCTCAAAGTGGCAGGTCGTAGCTGCGGCCGCTGATGCCTTCATGCCAGCGGATGTAGGCCATGTTGACCATGGCGAAGCCGCCGACGGTGGGGTACTCGCCGGTAAAGTACCAATCGCCGGTGGGGCCTTCGATGGAGGAGCGGAGGTTGTCGATGGTTTGGAAGATCACCTCGACCTTGCCCCTCCAATCGGTTTTTTCGGGATAAATCATGCGGCTGATTTCGGCGGAAATATCCTCGTCGCTGAAGGCAGCATAGACCTCCTTGACGCAGTTGATGCGGGTCGCAGGCGCTTTGTCCATCTCGGCCAGACATTTTTGGTAGATCCGGTCCAGCAAGGCGGCCCGCCCGGCCCGCTTGTGGAGGCCCACGGCGGCTTGAAAGGCGATGAAGCGGCCAAGCTCGGCCATGTCGATGCCATAACAATCCGGATAGCGGATCTGCGGAGCGGTGGAACAAATGATGATCTTGGCCGGATGAGTGCGGGCCAAAATATTGAGAATGGATTTTTTCAAGGTGGTGCCGCGCACGATGGAATCATCGAGGACGACGAGATTATCGCCCGGATTGACCAGGCCGTAGGTGATATCATAGACGAGGGACACCATTTGATCGCGGCTCTTGTCCTGGGTGATGAAAGTGCGCATCTTGATGTCCTTGTTGGCCACCTTTTCACCACGCGGCCAATTGCGCAGAATCAAGTCATCCACCAGCTCGGGGGTGAGGGAGCCCTCGGCAACGCTCTTGAGAATGGCGGCGCGCACTTCCTCGCGGCGGTGCATCCGCAACCCGTCCATCAGCCCGTGATAGGCGGTCTCGGCTGTGTTGGGTATGAACGAAAAGACCGTCTTGTCGAACGCGCCATCGATGGAACCAACGACCTGGGCAACCAAGGCCGCACCCATGGCTTTGCGTTCCTGATAGATTTGCGGGTCATTGCCGCGGGAAAAATAAATCCGCTCAAACGAGCAGGGTGTATGGGGCTGTGGCGAGGCGAACGAGGTGGTGGCCATTGAGCCATCCGCTTTGATGGTCACCACGGTACCGGGTTCCACCATCTGGACTTGCTCGGCTTCCACCTCGAAGATGGTCATCAGAGGCACCCGTTCGGAGGTGAAGGCGATGACGTCATCGGTCACGAGCATGTGGCAAGGGCGGATGCCGCGCGGATCGCGCATGACAAACATATCACCGTTGCCGATGACGCCGCAAATCGCGTATCCGCCGTCCCATGCGGCGGCTGACTCGGTGACGAGCCGCGGCACGTCCAGCGCGGCGGAAATGCGCAACGGAATCTCATTGCCGGGCACGCCATCGTCTCGCAAACGGCGGTACAAATCCGTGTGCGCCTCGTCGAGATGGTAGCCGATTTCCTCGAGCACCGTCTGGGTGTCGGTCCCAAATACCGGGTGCTGGCCGCGCTCAATGAGCACTTGGTTAAGCTCAGTGGCGTTGGTCATGTTGAAATTGCCCATCACCATGAGCGTGCGCGTCGGCCAATTGTTGCGACGCAAATACGGATGGCACGAGCCGGCGTCGAATTCGCCGGATGTCCCGTAGCGCAAGTGACCGACGAGGACCTCGCCGCCGAAATCAAAGTGGGTTTTGACGCTGTCCGGGTCTTTCGGTTTGAGGATCCCCTTGCGCGCCAACTTGTGGAAATTTTTCAATTCCTTGCGATAAATCTCGGCCAGCGCATCTTTCTCAATACCGCGGCGACGTTGCACATACGGCTGGCCGATGGGCATGTTGAGTTTCACGCAACCAATTCCGGTGCCGTCCTGGCCCCGGTTGTGCTGTTTTTCCATCAGCAAAAACAATTTGTTCAGGCCCCACAGGCTGGAGCCGTAACGGTCTTGATAATAAGCCAGCGGTTTGCGCAAGCGCACCGCGGCGATGCCGCATTCATGACTGAGGAAATCGCTCATAGTAGGAAAATTCGCCGCCTCACTCGCCGTGGACCTTCACGCGCACCCCGTCTTGCGGCACCATTCGGCCGAGTACCACGCCCCCCGGGCCGGCATGCAGGGCGGCGTCCACTTGGGCGTCGGCGACGATAGCGACCCAGCCGATGCCCATGTTGAAGGTGTGGAAGCGGTCGGTTGAATCGACGTGGGAGAGGAGTTTGTCGATGCCGGGCAACTCCCAGCGTGGAATCTCCAAATCCGCGCCCATCCCCCGGAATAAACGCTCCAAATTTTCCGGCAAGCCGCCGCCGGTGATGTGTGCCATGGCTTTGGGTTGCACGCCAGAAGTGCGCAAAGCGCGCACCACGTCGTGATAGAGTCGGGTTGGCTGCAACCAGCCGCGCAATTCTTCGTTGCTGACTTCTCCGGCATGATCGCGCAACACGCGCCGCACCAGTGACCAGCCATTGGCGTGAATACTGTCGGAGGCATAGCCAATGAGCACATCGCCCACTGCCACTGTCGTCGGGTCCACCAACGCGCTTTTTTCCGCACAGCCAATGCAAAACCCTGATAACTCAATGATGCCGGGCGGCACAATGCCCGGCATTTCCGCTGTCTCGCCGCCGGCCAGGATGCAATCGCAGGCTGCCAAATAATCGGCCATGCCGGCAATGAGCCGTGTGATGCGTGTCTCGTCGAGTGCCGCGATGCCGATATAGTCGAGAAACATCAAGGGATCCCCGCCGGTTGTGAGAATGTCATTCACATTCATCGCCACCAAATCCTTGCCGGCGATTTCCAACAAATCGTGCTCCAGCAGCAACTCCAATTTGGTGCCCACCCCGTCGCAGCCCGTCATGATGACCGGTTCGCGGTAAGCGCTCAAATCGTAGCAAGCAGCGAACAACCCGAAGGCTCCCCACAATTTGCGTGTTTGCTGGGTGCGGCGCACATGCGCCCCGATGTCTCCCACCAGAGCGGCCGCTTTGCGCGTGTCCACCCCGGCCTGTTGGTAAGTCAAGTTTCCCGCCATGGTTCGTGCAGCGGTTCTACCAGTCTTGCCGCATCAGTCACGCTTAAAAATCGCGGATCTTGTCCGGCGGGTTGGCCCGTCCCTGCAATGCGCCAAGCCACACATCCGCCAGGTACGTGAAATCTGTGGGCTATGGCCCTTACGCACATTCGCGCAAGACACGACCAGAAAGCTCCGGGCAGGATGCCCGGGCCAGATGGCCCTTACGAAATCTAATTTCCCTTGACTGACAGGCTGCATTTTATAGAACCGAGGTCAACCGTCCAGAGCCGCAGATGATGACACCCCTCGCGCCCGAACCAAGCATTCTGATGCACCCCGGTTTTTCAATCGGCTATGGCACGGTGCTGGCCCGGTTGGATGAGGAGGTGGCGCTGGGGGGGGGGACTCATTTTTTGTTAGCCCGTAATGGTCGTGGCAAAACGACACTATTGCGCACCATAGCCCGCAGCCACAAGCCGATTGGCGGAACGTTTCACAGCAGCGGGTTCACGCAATACCTGCCAGAAGATTTGCGTTTTGATCCTGAGATGCCGGCCAAGGCGCTGTTTCGCACGTTGCTGCCAGTCGCCCGGTACCAGACCGCCCTCGCCCTTGCCGAGCGCATCGAGTTGGATGTGCGCAAACCCTATGGCCGCCTCTCCACCGGCAATCGCCGCAAAACCAGCCTCATTCTCGCCGAGTATTCCGTGCGCCCGGATCGCGGCAATATCCTCCTTCTCGACGAGCCTTTCAGCGGCTTGGATATCTTCGCACGCCAGGCGTTCGAGGAATTATGGCGACAATCCGCCGCCAGCGTGTTGCGCCTCGTAAGCTGCCATCCGGATTATGATGCCATGGAATTGCCCAGCACATTGCTCATTGAGGGCGGCGCCATCCGCTACCTCCACGCTCCGGGCCAAACATGGAATGGCTTGAAAAAACTCCTCCTGTGAGTGAGGCCCCCCCATGGTGTCCGAGAATCTTGACCCCATCTGCCCGTCGGAGGCGCAAATGACGGCCGCTGGGCGACTGGACTCGCTCTCTCCGTGGGCCATCGCGCCCAGAGGTCACCTCTCCTTGATGGCCCCCGGTGGGTGCCTGAAAAACACTTTTCGCATGCCGCTTAAAAAAATGATAGACGAAAAAACTTGACTGTTTGGTATTTTTACCTACGTATGCGCACATGGCTTCGCTAAGTACATTTCCAAACCTCAAATTTTTGAAGTCGATTGAATGGTGGAGGAGCAGTTGGAAGCAATCCACAGGCACCTTGGAGGAGTTACCACCGGCAATCAGCGTGCCGGCACCGCTGGCCATTGTGGCAGTGGCCATCGTATATGCCTTGGGCACCAAGATGGCGCTGCAGATGACGAGTTTTCCCGGCAGCATCTCGCCGGTATTTCCGGATGTGGGCCTCGCGCTCGCGGCGGTGCTCATCGTAGGCCGCATGGCGCTGTTAGGGGTGTGGCTTGGCTGCTTTACGTCCAATGCCCTGGGTCTTTTCCATGGTACGATCAATTCAGGCCACTCGGCAACCAGCGCCGTGCTGACGGCTGCGCTTATCGCCATCGGCACCATTGCCTGTGCCAGCACGAGTGCTTGGCTGGTGCGGCGCTTTTGCAAGGAGGAACACCCGCTGCTCAGCGGCTACAACGTATTATTGCTGGCCACAGTCGGTGCCCTCGGCTGTTGCATGCTCAGTCCCACATGCGGGTTGCTCGGATTGGCCTTGGGGGGGTATGTCCCGTGGCAGG
>JBAXOP010000250.1:0-8343 GCA_037133195.1 Verrucomicrobiota bacterium
CGACGGCTTTCCGTGTCTTTGCTTTTCCTGAAACTCTTGGCATGGGGGGGGCAACTTAGGGAACCCAGCACGCTTGGCAAGCTAAAATTATGCGTTTTTTACCCGGCGGGCGGTTTTCTGGGCGATACAGTGCTTTTCCTGAGTTGACTCGCCGGGCAATCCGACCGATGACAGGGGCGGCTTATCGCCCCATCCCTCATTTATCTTATGGAAGACGTCATCATTATCGGCACCGGCTGCGCAGGTTATACTGCGGCCATTTATACCGCCCGCGCCAACCTTAACCCGCTCATGCTGTCCGGCACCCAGCCCGGGGGCCAACTCACCACCACCACCGAAGTGGAAAATTTTCCCGGTCACCCGGAGGGAATCATGGGACCTGACTTGATGATGAAAATGCAGGCCCAGGCCGAGAAATTCGGTGCCCGCATCGCTTGGGCGAATGTCGAGGCGGTGGCACAGCGTGCCGACGGCAGCTTCTTGGTAAGCGCCGGAGCAGAATCCTACGAAGCCAAAACCGTCATCGTGGCAACCGGTGCCGCACCCCGCCATCTCGGCCTCCCTGACGAAAAATCCCTCATCGGCCACGGCCTCACCTCTTGCGCCACCTGCGACGGCGCGTTCTACCGCAACGTGCCGGTGTGCGTGATCGGCGGCGGCGACAGCGCCTGCGAAGAAGCCGGGTTTCTAACGCGTTTCGCTAGCACAGTGTATTTGATTCATCGCCGCGACACGCTGCGGGCCTCCAAAATCATGGTCGAGCGCACGCTGGCCAACCCGAAAATCGTACCCGTGTGGAACTCGACGGTGAGTGCTTATCTAACTGACGAAAAAGGCGAGGTGCGGTCGGTCATGCTCACCAATCTAGGCGATGGCACGACGAGCGAGTTGGCGGTGAGTTGTGTGTTTGTGGCGATCGGCCATGTTCCTAACAGCGGATTTCTCGCCGATCTGGTGGACAAGGATGAGAACGGCTACATCCTGCAGCAACCAGGACGCACCGCGACGAAGACGCCGGGCTTGTTTGCGGCGGGCGATGTGGCGGATCATTTCTATCGGCAGGCGATCACCGCCGCTGGCCAGGGTTGCGCCGCGGCGCTGGAGGCCGAGCGTTACCTCAGCGGGCACGCGTCTTGAGCGCCCCGCACTCGGCTCACACTTTCATCAGATCGGCCTCCTTGGCCACGGCGTGCTCGTCGATCTTTTTGACGTATTTATTAGTCAATTCCTGCACTTCTGTCTCAAAGTCTTTCTGACCGTCTTCGGTGACTTCGTTGTTGGCCTTCATTTTTTTGGCTACATCCATGCCGTCCTTGCGGGCGGCTCGCACCCGCACCTTGGCCTCTTCGGCGAGTTGCTTGATGAGTTTGACCATATCGCGGCGGCGTTCTTCGGATAACTCGGGGATGGGCACCCGGATCGAGCGCTCGGCGGCGGCCGGATTGAGACTCAGCTTGCTTTCGCGGATCGCCCGTTCGATGTCGCGGGTGGTGGCCGGGTCAAACGGTTGGACCACCAGCATGCGCGGTTCTGGCGAGCTGATGACGGCCAGGCCCTTGAGTTTCATCACGCTACCGTAGGCATGCACATGCACGTCGAGGTTTTCGATGAGTGCTGGGCTGGCCTTGCCGGTACGCACGCCGGTGAAGTCGTGCAGAAGGTATTCCACCACTTTGTTCATCGCGTCTTCGACGTCAAAAATAGCTTCTTCGGGGTCCATGGGATGATATTGTTAGGGAATTACTTTTCGGGAGCCTCGCCATGCACCAGGGTACCGATGGGCAGGCCGCGCAAGGCGTGGGAGAGGTTGCCATTGGGGCCGAGGTCAAAGATGATGATAGGCACATGGTTATCCATGCAGAGGCTGAAGGCAGTGGCATCCATCACGTTGAGGCGTTTTGACAGGCACTCTTGGAAGGTGACTGTTTCGTAGCGGGTGGCGCTGGCATCCTTGCGTGGATCAGCCGTGTAAACCCCATCCACCTGGGTGGCCTTGAGGATCACGTCGGCACCCATCTCACTGGCCCGCAGGGCTGCTGTGGTGTCGGTGGAAAAAAACGGGCTGCCGGTGCCCGCGGCGAATATGACCACCTTACCTTCGTCGAGTTGGCGCTCGGCCTTGCGCCGGATGAATGTCTCGGCGACATTTTTCATTTCGATAGCGGATTGCACGCCGCAGCGCACGCCGTGGTGTTCGAGGGCACCTTCCAGCGCCAGCGCATTCATCACGGTGGCGAGCATGCCGACGTAATCGGCGGTGGCGCGATCCATGCCGCGGGCCGAGGCGCTGGCACCGCGCCAGAAATTGCCGCCGCCCACCACGATACCGAGTTGTAGGCCGGAGTCCACGCCTTCGCGGATTTCCATGGCGATGCGGTTGACGATTTCGGGTGATATATTATCGGTGGAACCGGGTTCGCGGAGGGCTTCGCCGCTGAGTTTGAGAATGGCGCGTTTGAAGGGACGGGGATCTCTGACGTGGGCGTTCATGGAGGGTGTAACTGGCCCAAGATAGCTAATCTCCGCCGTTTGCAAAGGCTAAAATCGCCTTTCAAAAACTTACGCCTCAGGTGCCCGTCGCGTAGCTTTCGACCGCATCGCAGGTGCAGACGAGGTTGCGGTCTCCGTGGACGTTATCGATTCTGGCGACGGCGGGCCAGAACTTGTGGCGGCGCAGATAGGGCAAGGGGAAAGCGGCTTGCTCGCGGGAATAGGCGTGGGGCCAGGCATTGCCACAAACGGCCTCGACGGGATGGGGGGCATGTTTGAGCGGATTGTCGTGGGCATCGGTCTCACCGCGGATGACGGCGGAGATTTCGCCATGGATAGAGATCATGGCATCACAGAAGCGATCGAGTTCGGCCTTCGATTCACTCTCGGTGGGCTCAATCATGAGGGTGCCGCCCACCGGCCAACTCATCGTCGGCGAATGAAACCCGTAATCCATCAGGCGTTTGGCCACGTCCTCGACGGTGACGCCGCTCTGATCGGAGAGCGGGCGCACGTCGATGATACATTCGTGGGCCACTAGCCCCTGGTTGCCGGTGTAGAGGATCGGGAAAAACGGCGCGAGGCGCTTGGCAATGTAGTTGGCGTTGAGAATAGCGACTCCGGTGGCTTCGGTGAGGCCGGCGCTGCCCATCATGGCAATATACATCCACGAGATGGTGTTGATCGAGGCGCTGCCCCATGGCGCTGAGCACACGGCTCCGGCTTTGGCATCGAGTTCGCGGTGGCCTGGCAGATAGGGGACGAGCTGGGAAGCCACGCCGATGGGGCCTACACCAGGGCCGCCGCCGCCGTGCGGGATGCAGAAGGTTTTGTGCAAATTGAGATGGCAGACGTCGGCACCGATCGACCCAGGACTGGTCAGGCCGACCTGCGCATTCATGTTTGCTCCGTCCATGTACACCTGGCCGCCGGCCTCGTGGATCATTTCGCAAATCGCGCGGATGGTGCCCTCGAATACGCCGTGGGTCGATGGATAGGTGACCATCAGCGCCGCGAGTTGGTCGCGGTGTTGTTCGGCGCGGGCCGTGAGGTCGGCCATGTCGATGTTACCAGCGGCGTCGCATTTGACACCGACAACCTGCATGCCGGCCATGACGGCGGAGGCGGGGTTGGTGCCGTGGGCTGACACCGGGATGAGACAAACGTTGCGGTGGGCGTCGCCACGGGCGAGGTGATAGCGGCGGATGGCCAGCAGACCGGCGTATTCACCTTGCGAGCCGGCATTGGGCTGGAGCGAGACGGCAGCGAATCCGGTGATTTCAGCCAGCCAGTCTTCTAACAATCCCAACATGGCACGGTAGCCCTGGCTCTGGTCGGCGGGGACGAAGGGATGGATAGCGGCGACTTCCGGCCAGCTCAGCGGCAACATCTGCGAGGTGGCATTGAGCTTCATGGTGCAGGAACCCAGCGCGATCATCGACTCATTGAGCGCGAGATCCTTGGTTTCCAGCCGCTTGAGGTAACGCAGCATCTCGGTTTCCGAGTGGTAGCTAGTGAATACTTTTTGCGTTAAAAATGGCGTCGTGCGCAATAGCCCGGCTGGCCAATCCGGGGTGGTCGGCTCGACCGGCACCGGCGAGTGCGCACCGAAAGCCGCGGTGATGGCGCGAAGGTCGGCGGCGGTGGTCGTTTCATCCAGCGCGATGCCGAGGTGATCGGCATCGATGCGGCGCAAGTTGATGCCGACGGCGGCTGCGGCGGCGAGGATCGTGTCGGCCTCCCCGGGAACATTGGCCACCAGTGTGTCGAAAAACGCCCCGTCCTCAATGGCAACATCGTCAGCACAGATGGCTTTTTTCAAACTGACGGCCTGGCCGTGGATGGTGGCGGCGATGTGGGCGAGCCCCTGCGGGCCATGATAAACAGCGTACATCGAGGCCATGACGGCAAGCAGGACTTGGGCAGTGCAAATGTTGGAAGTTGCCTTGTCGCGACGGATGTGTTGTTCGCGGGTCTGCAGGGCAAGGCGGAACCCGGGATTGCCACGGGCATCCACCGACACCCCGATGAGCCGGCCGGGCATCTTGCGTTTGAGCGCATCCTTGCAGGCCATGAAGCCGGCATGCGGACCGCCAAAGCCCATCGGCACGCCGAAGCGCTGGGCGGAGCCGACGCAGATGTCCGCACCGAATTCGCCGGGCGGCTTGAGCAACGTGAGGGCCAGCAGGTCGGCGGCGACGATGGTGACGGCCCCGGCAGCTTGGGCTTTTTGGAAAAATCCGGTGAAGTCATCGATGCGGCCGCGGGTATCGGGGTATTGGACCAACACCGCGAAGAGTCCGTCGCAGGCTGCCGGATCGAACGCTTGCCAATCGCCGACGCGTACCTCGATACCGAGTGGTTCGGCGCGAGTGATGACCACGTCGATAGTTTGCGGGTGGCAGCGGTCGGACACAAAGATCGTCTTACCTTTCGGCTTGCCGGCCAGCGCCAAGCTCATGGCCTCGGCGGACGCGGTGCCTTCATCTAGCAGCGATGCATTGGCCACGTCCAAGCCAGTAAGTTCGGTGATGAGCGTTTGAAAATTGAGCAACGCCTCGAGTCGGCCCTGGGCGATTTCCGCTTGATAGGGAGTGTAGGCTGTGTACCAACCGGGGTTCTCGAGGATATTGCGTTGGATGACCCCCGGCGTGTGGGTGCCGCTGTATCCTTGGCCAATGCACGACTTAAGGACCCGGTTTTTTGCCATGATGGCTTTGAGCCAAGCGAGGGCCTCGGGCTCCGAGCGCGCCGCTGGCAACTCCAACTCCGCTCCAAGCCGAATTCCGGCGGGCACGGCTGCATCCACCAGAGCATCGAGAGTGGGAAACGCGATGGCGTCGAGCATGGCCTGGCGATCGGTACCCACGGGGCCAAGGTGGCGGCTGCTAAAATCGAGACGGACGGTCATAATGATGATGGGGGGAATTGGTTGCAAGCGTGTGTGCCGCACCGGTAATGGCTGGAAATTCGCGACGGCGCAACCCTTGTGAGCCGGCTAAACCAAAAAATTCTCCACGGATCCAGTTGGCAAAGCGGACCAGTGGGATATATTCCTCAATGAAACGATTTTTCAATAATCTGGCGCTATTTCCCATGTTGCGGCATGCATCCGCCAGTCATGAGGCGGATCCCACACTGCTAATTCTATGAAATTCATCTTGATTGCATGCGCTATTGCTTACGTCATCGGCGGGCCCACCGCTCCACCTGTTGAGTGAGGTGTGGGGGGGGGTAACGAAACGCTAAACCGAGGCGGAGCGAGATAGACTGGAGCAGTGCGAATAAGAGAGAACACATAATTCTGGTGATTTTCCAAGAAATCGCCACCGCTTGTGTCATACTCATCGAACTCCACCCAAATGCACACACCTCGCTTCACCTTGCGCCTCCCCGGATCCATCGCCGCCTTTATCTGCCTTGCTGGCTTGCTGCCTCTGGTAGAGCAGTCGGTCGCCGCCGACGCAGCCCCGCCACCCGCCAAATCCATCGGGTTCGAGACCCACGACGGCTATTTTGTTTCCAATAAATTCGAGCCCGATGCGGAGGCCTCGTTTGTGGTCATCACCGACCAACCCGCTTTCGACAAGGTGTTCGGGGTTGGCATGGTGATGGGCGATAAGTCCCACCGCCTGCCACCCGCCGCCTTTGACAAGAATTTCGTGGTGGCGGCCATTCACCGCAGCAACGGGATGCTGACCTATCAGGTGACCAGCGTCACCACCGAAGCGCAAACCTTGATCGTGCGCTACACCACCAAGACCACCCCAGACGCCAACGCCAAGTTCGCCTGCCCGCTGATCCTCTCGCTCTACAAAGGCGATTACCGCTTCGTCCGCTTCGTGGAAAATGGCAAGGACGTCAAACGCTTGCCGCTCACCCCGCCGACTGCCGCCCCGGCCAAGCCTGGCACCTGACAAATCAAGACCAACATGGCTCCGATGCTGCGAGCGTTTGTCCAGAATCCAGGCAATGTTCTATTTGCCATCTCACCAGTGCCAATCCAAGCGGGTGGCCACATAGCGGGTTCGGGAGCAATAAATCTCGCCTAGATTTCTGTAATCGGACCATGGCTGGTAGTTGTCGGCTTCGATTTTGGCATACAACCGGTATCCGTAGCCATCATAGGGATGTGACGGCACATCACCAATGCTGCCAAAGCGAGCGATGCCGTTCGCGTCCGTAACTGCGGTTCCGGCATACAGGGTAGCGACCACCGTATTGCCCGTGTCTGGTGAGTAAGTTACGTGGTCGAAATAGAGTGATACACGGGCGTTCGGCACCAGATTGCCACCTCCACTTCCACCGCGCTGAATTACCTGAAGAACCACCAGCGGCTCTGTGACAACCGGTCGCTTTTCAAAAACAAAATAGAGCCAGTCATCTTCGGTTGGGACACTGTCAAAGCCATCGTAAAACCGGCCATTCGTTACCTCAAGAGAGGGATTGACATTGAGTACAAATGACATGCGCGTACGATTTTCGTCGGCGGAATAACCATCTGCAATCAGGACATCTCCCTCGTAAGCGTAGATTCCCTTGACGAAAAAGGATTCATGAAATTCCGTGTCAGTAATACCCGATGGATAGTAGAGCGCCAAAATGTCTTGTGAGGCAACCAGAGCCTCAAATGTCCCGTCTGTATTAAATGTTAGGTACGAAAATCCAAGTGACTCGGCATAGGAGTTCACGGACAAGACATAGCTGCCCCCCATGTGTCGTATCATGGCCACACCTTGGTACGACACAGCAGTGGGCAGCGGGTTGGACACAAGATTTTCAAAGATTGCGCCCCCTGCCGTCAGCGAGCCTGTGAAGTTGATCCCGGACTGGTCTCCGCCTTTCAGATCAATCACTTGCTTGGCGGGAGATATGGTATAGTTGCTCCTTGAACAGCGGATTTGCCTGGTGCCTGCGGTGTTCGGATCGATCAAAACATAATAACCATCCGAGTTGGTCTCTGCGCTCGCCTCGGGAAATGGCGGAGGAACCGGCGCATCTAGGAAATCTTTCACAGTCACACCTTTGATGTCTTGGCCACTCGCATTGCGCACATACCCGCTTATATGCGTTCCCTTGGCTGGTGATGGACTCGTCGTGGCTCCTCCCGCTGAACTTCCCCCGGAACCTCCCCCGGAACCACCTGAGTCGCACCCTGCGGCGAATAGCGCCCACACCATTGTCAGCCAGATCCATCTCCTTTGCAAATTCTGTGTCATATCTATCTCCTAACTAATTGACTTCAAACATACCGCTTCCAAGAAAACGCAATCCATTGCTTGGATCATAGAGTTCCAGCCGATAGCGGCCCGGGGGCCAGTGTTCCGACGGTTCGAACCAGACATAGTTAAAAACGCGGTCTTTGTGGATAGGCTCGCACTCTTGGAAAACAGCCTGAGGGTTATTTTCGTCGCGCCACACCGCGAGGACGGAGCCAAGCCCGTCCCGCTCGAAAACCCCATAGATGCGTCGCGTGCCAGACATGAATACGTTTTGGCTGCCGGAGGATTCATCAATGCGTTCAAGAAAAGAAACCGACACTGGCTCAGGAGAACTCTTGGGGGTGCTATCGGGGTCGGAAGTGACGGCACCCGTACGCCAGACTCGAATCCACCGCGTAAAAAAATCCGCTAGATCCTCCTGGTCGGTCGGGAGAAGCGACGCGGGTATTTTTCCTGCCTGCCAAGCCATGGCGACCACTTGTGCGCGGTCCAGGTCACGGAGCAGACTGCGAACCCGCTTTCGGATTCTGTCGTCGGAGGCGCAATCGCCCTCCTCTTCCAGCACTTGTTTGATCAGGGAAGCGGCACATTTCGATTCCGGAAAATGGGATATGAAGACCGCCTTTCGCAA
>JBAXOP010000251.1:0-8310 GCA_037133195.1 Verrucomicrobiota bacterium
GGCCCGCCTGCGCGAGATCTGGTCCCTGCCGGCATGAGAGTTTTCCACACCGATCGAACACTCCAATTAAACAATCTCTGTAGTGCCGACCTTTTGAACCCATGCTGGCAAAATCAAGGCTTCCAGCCCCTTACAGGCCTCCAGTCCGCCAAGTCGGGCTAAGTCAACTCTTGACGGGCGGGTCCGATGCTACCGCCGGGGACAAAGGAGGCCGGGTAGTTGATGGTCTGGCAGTCGGCACGGGAGTGGCGCACGGCAGCAACCCACTGGACGATGCGCCGGACAATGGGCGCAGGACTCCAGGTCATGTGGGCGATGCCGGGATAGCACCACGCCAACGACTCGTCAAAGTCGGTAACCACCAGTGAGACATGACCTGGCACCTCGAGGTGGCGGCTGGCGAGAAATTGCATCGCGGCAATCAGGCGGGCGGTCTCACCAATGATCAACGCGGTGGGCGGAGTGCTGCGAAATAACCGGTCGAGCAACTCATGCAAGCCCTTGGGTGTTTCCTCCCAGTCCGGCAGATGGTACTCGCCGGTGACAACACCATGGGCCGCCAGTTCGCCCAGGAACGCCCGTTCGACTACCCCCGGCGTGGGCAGGCGGCGGGTACTGCGGGCGATGAGCACGATGCGCCGATGGCCCAATTCAAGGAGTCGGCGGGTAGCCGCGAGATAGGCTGGCACTTTATCGGGGCCGGTGCGGGCCAGCGGGAGGTCGCCGACACGGCCGTAGAGAGCGATGCAGGGCAGCGGCTGGGTGGCGAACCACTCAAGCACATCACGCGAGCCGGAAACTACGATCCAAGCATCAGCGGGTGTGGCGGCGAGGTGACGGCTGATCTGGCGGACCTGATGGCGGAGATCGACCTGGGATTTAGCGGCGAAAAACACCTCGTGACCCGCCGCTTGCAAGGCATGCTGGACAAGCAATAATGTCGGGCTTGGAATCAGCGGTGTGGCTCGCGACTGGCTCCCGACCCGCGCGTCATGCAACAAAATACCCACCCGCAGCGCCCGGCCGCGGGTCGCGCCCGTGGTGTCCGGTACCACCGTGCGGCTGCGACAGCGCCCGCCAGGCAAGATAAGCCCCTCGGTTTCGAGTTGGTGCAACGCGGCCCTCAGCGTCGTCTGGGAAACCTGCAACTCGTCGCAAAGCCGCAATACTCCGGGCAAGCGACCGCCCCACTGGCCCGAGCGCAGCCGCTCGCGCAAGTGTGCGGTGGTCTGCTCACTAATGGAAAGACGGCGGAAGGACTTCATAAGGGGCACACAAACTACTCTCTTTTCTGAGCTAGTCGTCAATAAAATAATCTGGCTTCTTGCAATTTTTTCACTTGCCTAGTTCGCACCGCTGCACTGTCTTTGTCCACGCGAGTGTTCGCACGCTTGTCCCACTAGAAAACCAACCCGGCCCTCGCAGCCTGCCTGCGGAGGGCTACCTCACTAAAAAACCACACTAACCTACGCACGCCTTGGCTGCCACCCAACCCATTTTAGAAAACCATCCGCCCCGGTTTCCGTGGCGGTGTGGGCGTATCCCGTCGTCGCGTCCTGAGACAGCTTTTCCATCGACCATCCATAAATCAGCCCGAAAGCAATAACATAACCGCCAGACAAATCCGCTAATCAAACCATAATCCGAAAATACCATGAAACCTAAACTCGCAACCATCCGCATCCTCAGGGCGCGTGCCGTCCTCGCCAGCATGGCAGGACTCGCCATCGCCTTGCCCATCACCGCAGACGCGCTCACCTACATGAAAGCCAACACGGCCACCATGAATCTGACCACGGACTGGGCGACGAGTACCGTACCCACGAGCGCGGATGTGGCTTCGTGGCAAACCGGTTCGGTGTCGCTGGCGAACAATCTGGTGATGAAGTTGGGCGGCAATTTTTCCTGTCTAACAATGGATATCCGAAGCAGTGGTCAGACGCCCCTCAATAACTGCCTAGTTATCAACCCAGACGGCAACACACTCAGCCTATATTCGAATTCGAGTAGCAATGATGCCGGTGCCATCAGTTTGGTGCAGCAACAGATGGCCGTCGCCATCAACTGTCCGGTCACGCTGAGCCAAGCGAGCGGCGGGGCGTATTTCCGGATCATTGGCGCCAGCCTGTCCGTCGGTGGCAGCATTGGCCAAACTACCGCCGGACTGACTTTGAACAAACAAGGTTTAGGCGCGCTCAACCTCGCCGGTGCCAACACCTACACCGGTGCCACAACGATCCAAAGCAATGGCGGCATTCTGACGCTCAGCGGCAGCGGCACTCTGGGGTCCCCGGGCACGGGCGGCGTCACCTTGACCACCAGCACCAGTGGCGGGACTCTGGATTTGGGTGGCACGAGCCAGACCGTGGGTGGAGTCGTGACCTTTGCCAAATGCGAGGTCCGCAACGGCAACCTCACCAACAACTCAGCCGGGACAGGCGGCAGCAGTGCCTTCGTCAAGGCTGGTATCGTCAGTGCGAACTTGCAGGGGACTGGCAATCTCTACCTGGACGACAACACCTATCACCTGAAACTTTCTGGTACCAACACCTATAGCGGCTCCACGACCGTCCAAGGCGGCCTCCTCGTCGCCACCAAACCCACCGCCCTGCCCAACTCCGGCGCAAGCGGTACCATCACACTGAACAATAATAGCTCGAACGCCAATCTGGTCGTTAGAGCCGGCGCGGCATCCGGCGAATGGACCCAGACGGATATCGCCGGACTCATGGCAAACGGCAGCTTCACCTGCCTCGGCACCGCATTTTTCGGCATCGACACCACCGGCGGGGATTTCACCTACGGCACCGCCATTCCCAATAAGACCAACATGGCCTTGAAGAAATTTGGGCCGAACACGCTGACGCTCACCGCAGCGAATCTCTACCCAGGTGCCACCAATATCAACCGCGGCACCATCAAACTCAACGGTGCGACTGGCTCGATTGTCACCGGTTCAGTGATCACCTTTAGCGGCACAGGCACATTCAACTACGACAACGTTGGTGCCAGCGGGGCCACATCGCTCACCTTTACCGGTGGCCCAACCTTCAGTGCGGGTGAGGGCACCATCCAAACCACCCGGACCGCAAGTCAAAATCAGGCATTATCCTTTAGCGGAGTATCCCGCACGGCCGGAGCCACGGCCAGTTATATCAACGGCGGTGACAGCAGTGGCAATGGCGTGACCAATGGCATCAATTTGACCCAGCTCACATCTACCTTTGTCAATCAGGGATCATTCTACAATGGTGCTGATTACGCTTATGCGGACGCCTCCCACACCTTGCGTGCTCCGATTTACGGGACCGATAGCGGTTTTACCACGGCAAATACCCTCACCGCCAGCACCCATGTCAAACTGACCAGTACGCCCGGGACCCAGGCCGCCATCACGCTCAACACCTTGAATCTGGCAGGAAGCGGCGTCGGCCTCCCGCTCAGCGGAGCCCTCACGCTGGTCAATAATGGCATCCTCAAATCGGGCGGAGGAACGGTAGGAACCATCAGTGGTGGCAGCATTTACTTGACGAGCGCTACCAACAAGGAATTGGTCGTTCGCACGGATTCTAGCAGCGATTCGCTGACTATCAGCTCGCCGATCGGGGCAGGAGCCACGCCGACTGCAACCATTACCACCACCTCGGCGATCGTGCCGGTGAGTTCGACGGCGGGCTTGGTGGTGGGAATGGATTTCCGGAGCAATGGCGGCACCTCCACCACCATCAAAACTATTGATAGCGGCACTCAAGTCACGTTGAATGCCGCACCTGGTGGAACCGCAGGCTCCCAGCAGGTATGGTTTGGGTACATCACAGACGCCCTGACCAAATCCGGCAGCGGCACCCTGACGCTCTCTGGTGCTAATAACTTCGGGGGTGGCGTGAATCTCAACGCGGGCCAACTCAATATCGCCAGCATCACGGCGCTCGGTGGTGGCATTCCCTCCAGCGGCACTGCCATCGGCAAATTCACCATCAACGAGGGCACCACAATTGATAATACCAGCGGCGGGGCACTCTCGATGACCTACAAATACGGGATGGCGTGGAACGGCAGCTTCACGTTTGTCGGGTCGAACGATCTATTCTTCCCTGACCCCAGCGGCAACGGCAACATCACCGTTCCGAACGACATCACGATCACGACCTTGACCAAGGACATCACGCTGAGGACCCAGTCGAACTTCACGCAAACCCTTGCAAGAATCACCAAGAACGGTCCAGGCACCTTGCAAGTCGGTTCCAACGGAAGTAATGGAACCAATGGCGGCTATGCCATCAACGAAGGGGTGCTTGCCGGTTACTGGCAGGGCGGAGGCCAGCCATTCCAAGTGTTCGCCGGGCCCGTGGATATCGGTGACACCACCCCATCCAATAGCAAGAATGCCATTCTCTACATCGATCAAAACAGTTCCCACTCCGCGCCCATCACGGTGCGGGCTGGTTCCAGCGGCACCCTGGCCATTCTGGGTCAAAATACCCAGTCGTTGTACGGGCCGATCCAATTGAACAATGCGCTGACCCTTGCCTGCAGCGGCTCAGATATCAGTCTATTCGGCGTGGTGAGCGGTACCGGCGATCTGAACATCGGCAAAGCCGGTGCGGCTTTTCCCTTCACGGTCTTTGGTACCGTCAAAGGTCTGACCAATACCGGCAGCGTGACCCTGTGGCGGGATAACGCCCTCAGCGGCAATGTCAACGTGAACTCCGGCACGCTCAAACTTGCGAGCATCGCCAAAATCAACAGTTCACCGGTCATTTCCGTCGCTGCCGGTGCGACCTTGGATGTCTCGCAAATCCCCGCCTTCACGCTGAGTGGCACCAATACCCTCACCGCCAAAGGCACCGGCACGACCGCCGGTTCCACGGCGGCTCAGATTAAGGGCGTTTCGGGCAGTACGGTCAGCTTGGGCTCCCAGGCGGTTAATTTGACCTTCGCGCCGACCACGGCGAATGATACCACGCACCCGTCGCTGTATGTTTCGCAAGGCTCGTTGGTCCTCAATAACAACGCCTTCACGGTTACCACCAATTCCGCACTGGGTGCCGGCACCTATAGATTGATCCAAGTCGGCGACGGCACGACCGGAACCATCACTCAGAATGCCACCCCGTCCTATGCGGTGACGGTGACCGGCAGCGGCTTGGCGGCCAATTCCCTGGCCACCATCTCGGTGAGTTCTGGCAACGTGATCATGACCGTAGTTACACGTTTGGTGCCTAGTTTTAGCAACCTGACTCTCAGCCAGACCGTCCAGTCAACCGTCACGAGCGTGGCCTTGAGTGGGACGGTGAAATCTGGTTCGACGTATCCGGCTAATGGAGAAACCGTCCACGTCACCATCAACGGGGTTACTCAGAACACCACGGTCAACGCCACGGGTCAGTTCTCGCTCAGTTACAGTACCATTCCAGGTGCGGGGGGCTATCCGATCACCTACACCTATGACGGCAATAGTGCTTTGACACCCGCGACGGACGCCAGCACCGCGCTGACGGTCACCACGCAGACGGTGCCGACCAACATCGTGTGGCCCACCGCCACCAGCATCACTTATGGCCAGACCCTGGAGAGTTCGACGCTCAGCGGCGGCAGCGCGTCGACAACAGGCACGTTCACCTTCACGGCAGCAACCACAACTCCGACGGCCGCCGGTACCTACATGGCTTCTGGCACATTCACGCCTAGTGATCCCGTTAGCTACTCCACGGTGGTCACCCCCAGCGCGATCAGTGTGAATGTAGCACAGAAGGAACTCACACTCGCGTCTCCAGCAGTTACCGCAAGGGCATACAACGGCAGCAGCGCGGCCACGATCACCGGTTCGCTCAGCGGCTTGCTGTCCGGCGATACCGGCCTGGTCACCTTGGTGGGCAGCGGTTCGTTCAGCAATGGCGGAGCGATCAGCACCGGCATTGCCGTCACGCCTAGCTGCACGCTGGCCGGCACGAAAGCGGCGGACTATTACCTGACCCAGCCGATCGGCCTTACGGGAGATATTACGCAAGCGATCCTCACGGTGAAGGCAAACAATGTTGGGCGCCCCGCAGGCGTAGCCAATCCGACCTTCACTGAAACGGTGAGCGGATATCAGAATGGCGATACTGCCACCTCGGTGGGCCTGAGCGGCACACCGAATTTGTCCACCACGGCGGACCTTTCATCACCCGTGGGGAATTATCCGATCACCTGCACAGCCGGGAGTGTGACGATCTCGAACTCGAACTATACACTGGCGTTTGTGGATGGCGTCCTGCAAGTCCTCGGTGCCAGTACATGGGCCAAAGGCAACGGCGTGTGGGATATCAATACCACTATCAACTGGACCACGGCGGCAACACCTTCAACCTACATAGACGGCGGAGAGGTGATCTTCCCGGATCCGACAGGCTTTGGCGTTGGCCCCTTCACAGTGACGCTCAACACGAGTGTTCTGCCATATAGTTTGACGGTGAACAATCCGACCAAGGATTACACCATCTCGGGTACCGGCACGATCAGCGGTGCGACCGGGGTAACCAAGAATGGTGCCGGTATGCTCACGCTAAATTCAGCCAATACCTACAGCGGCGGCACTCTCGTCGAAGCGGGCTCCCTCACGGTGGGTAACCAGAATGCCTTGGGCAGCGGTGCGCTGACCCTGGCCGGTGGTTCCACTCTCCAACAGGCGAACTTTGAAGGCAACGCGGCCGGTGGTGCCCTGCCCAATGCAGTGATTCTCAGTGGTGGCAATGTGACGATGAACATCGCTTTCGGAGGGTACAAGGACCTTTGGCTCTCGCATTCAGTCTCCGGTCCCGGCGGTCTGATCGTGCAATCGGGCGACGGTATGCGATCCCTCACGCTGGACGGTGCGAAGACATTCCAAGGCGGTGTGACCATGAAGGATGGTAACCGGGTGCAAATCAATAACGCGGCTTCGTTGGGCAGCGGTACCCTTAGCCTCGGCAACGCCGCTGGCGGCTCGCTCAATCCCATATCGAATCTGGCGGGCAGCCCGTTGCCTAACACGATTGACCTGGCCTCCGGTGCCACGATGAATGTGAACACCGCTTCCGGCGGACTGAACTTAGGCGGCTCAATTCATAATACGGGGAACCTGATCAAGACAGGCAGCAATCCACTGGTTCTTTCGGGCTCCAGCACCTACACTGGCAGCACGAAAATCGTCAGCGGCAGTATTCAGATCAGTGCCGACGCCAATCTGGGCGCCAGTACCTTAATCGGCGGTGGTGGTATCCTGGATGCCGGGGCCAATTCATTCAGCCTCGCTCGCACCATGACTGGCTCCAATGTGGTGTCAGTGACCGCTCCGGGTGACCTGACAGTGACCGGCGATCTAAGCGCGGCCGGTTTGGCCAAGCTCGGCACCGGCACGCTCACGACTGGTCCCGGAGTCACCGTGCATCTGGCAGATTTCCTCGATGCCACCGGCACGCTCAACCTGACCCACCCGTTGGCCATTAGCAACACACTGTATCTTGGCAAAGTAGAACTCGCCCTAACCGGCGGCACATCATTCTCGCTGAGTGGTGCCAATGTGTTGGCTCCGACCTCCGGCAGCCCCAATGCCATCACTGCCTCCAGCGGTACCGTGACCCTCACGCCGCCGGCAGCGGCAATCACTGGCGGCACCATCGGCACCGGCACGTTGACCAGCGCCTCCTATAACCCAGCTACCGGGGTGGCTAGCATAACCACTAGCTCAGTTTCTGACCCGCAAAACGATAATCACGTTTGGGGCTACACCTCGATGCCTACCGGCGACTTCGACTTCAAGGTGCACGTCGCCAGCGGTGTCACCGGATGGCTACGAGCCGGTCTGATGATTCGCGATAGCTTGGCCAGAGGGGGCAACTATTCCGCCGTGTGGGCCACGGGCGGTGCCACCTGTGCGGCCACTGGTATCACCGGCAACTCCGGCAACACGTCCTATCGCGAGGACCTGGCCACCGCCACTTGGATGAGAATCAAGAAAGTCGGGTTGACCGTCACTAGTTTGTACAGCTCTGACGGGGTGACCTTCAACGAGGCCTATACCAAGACCTATGCGGCTTGGGGTGCCACCACCTACGTCGGCCTGGATCTGAGTTACGGTGCCTTCACCGCCACCTTTGACAACATCAGTTTCCTAGGTACGGGTGCAATGCCGGATTGGAGTACGACCGACTTGACGCTCAACACCGGTGCAGTGATGAACCTGAATTACTCCGGCACAGCGACCATTGCCGGTCTGACGTTTGACGGTGTTACGCAGGCACTGGGAACTTGGGGCTCTAGCAGCTCCGGCGCAACCCATCAGGATAA
>JBAXOP010000252.1:0-8293 GCA_037133195.1 Verrucomicrobiota bacterium
CGGTGCCGGGTGCTACGAGCATCAGGCTGCCAGTGTGCTCATTGCGCAAGGCGTATTCACCCACAGCGGCGGCGTTGCCATCATTGGTCATGAACACCGGCATGCCCAGCCGGGCCGAGAGTAGCCCGCGGATGTCGGTGCCCACCCAGTCGTCGCCTAAATTTGCCCGGCCCCAAATCACCCCGTCGCTACTGGGGGCAGGCACGTCCAAGCCGATGCCGGCAATGGCATGGCGCTCAATGCAAGCACCGGCGGCCAATTGCTCAAGGGCCAACTCCAATTGGCCGAAGGTAGCCGCATAGCCGTCCTTTACCAAGCTGCGCACTTCCACCAGCGTGCCCGTCTGTTGGCCATGCGTGTCAACCAAGACGGCTTTAACAGTGGTGCCGCCGATATCGAGCCCGGCAAAATAGGTTAGGTTGCTTTTCATGTTGCTACTAGCATCCTTGAAAAGCCAAAGATGTTGTCGTTAGGTCAAATTTCTTGTCTTGTGTCATCAAGTTTAGCGTCTTGGGTCTGAGGCGAGGCCTCGCTCAGGGAGCGGTTTTTTTCAATCCCAGTGCCCACTCGATGCCGCCGAGTATATGCTGCTGATAGGCCTTGCTGGTTTCGATGGGATTTTTACGGTCCTTCAAATCAGGGTCCGTATCGATGATATCTTCGCGGTGGCCCAGCGAGGTGTAGAAGATTTTGCCGTTGCCAAATGGCTTGCACCAAGTGACCGGAAAATGCCCGGGCTCCTTGTTTTGCGGATGCTTGTCGAGAATGAGCAGGTCATGCAGCTTGGCGGGATCGTAGTTCTTGAATTCGTAAATCTCTTCCTGGGCAATCGTCCAGCTCTTACCCAAGTGGGCGTTGGCCGGGTTCTTCGGATCTTGATTCAAACATTCCACGCCAACTTGCGCTCCGTGTCCTTTAAACTCGCCGCCGAGCATTTGCGCATAGTCCGGCCACTTGTGAAACGTGTCACTCGCCGAGTGAATCCCGATGAACGCGTGGCCTGCTTTGAGCCAGTCCACCAGGCCCTGTGGGTCGGGAATGGGCAAATCCCCCGTGGTGCTGGCAAACACCACTCCATCGTAATTTTTCAACGACTCCGGCGAGAGTTTTTGCAGAGCTTCCTTGAGTGCCGGCTCGCTCATCGGGTTGGGTTGGTGCACATAGTCCACGGTGAATTCACCGCTGGTCTGGCCCAACTGAGCGATGACTTTTTCCAGATTTGGAATCGAGCTATGGCGGAAGCCGGTGGTGGTGGTGACGACCAGCAGTTTTTTGGGAGCTGCTGACAGAGTGGTGGCCGACACGGCGGCGAGGATCAGGGTGGGGATGATTTTCATTGGTGAATATCGGTTTTTAGGTGTTTGGCCCGTGGGAAACGGGCATATCTGCGAGTGAAAGTGACGGCTATGGGACAAGTATCACCGGGCCCTTGGACGCCGCGGGAAAGTATCCGCAAGTCGCAAATACACAAGCAAAAACCCACCTCATCAATCGGAGGGCCACGGACTTAAGGGGGAGTCGATTGAGGAAAAAATCCCGGCTGGCACGCTTTCCGCACCGTGATTCGGCTTGCGGAATGCCCCCGAGCACCGCCAGCATGGGCGCGTGACCTCCGAACTTAAAGATCTGTTTGCCTTTTTACGCTTTCCGAGCATTTCGACTGACTCCCGCCATGCGGGTGACGTCCGCGCCTGCGCCGAGTGGCTGCAGGCAAAACTCAGCGCCATGGGCCTAAGCACGCAACTCCACGAGACCCCCGGCCATCCGCTCGTGCTGGCCCGCAATGCCCATGTCGCCGGCCGCCGCACCGTGCTCATCTACGGCCACTATGATGTGCAGCCGGTCGATCCGCTCGCTCTATGGGCCAGCGAGCCGTTCGCCCCTGAGATCCGCGACGGCAAAATCTGGGCTCGCGGCGCAGCCGATAACAAGGGCCAGATGCTCGCCCACGTGTTAGGCGTGGAGCAATCCCTGCGCACTCACGGCGAATTGCCCGTGAATCTCATTTTCCTGTTTGAAGGCGAGGAGGAAATTGGCAGCCCCAACCTCGCGCCGTTCTTGCTGGAGCAGCGTGACGCCTTGCGCTGCGATGTGATCGCTATCTCCGACACCGGTATGGTCGCCCCAGGTGTGCCCACCCTCGGCTACGGCCTGCGCGGTATCACCTGCTGCGAGGCTATCATCCGCGGCCCCAAGGGCGACCTGCACTCCGGCCTCTTCGGCGGCGTGGTCGCCAACCCCGCCACCGCCATCGCTCGTCTGGTTGCCAGCCTGCACGACGCCGACGGACGGGTAGCCATCGACGGGTTTTATGATGAGGTGCGCCCCTTGGAAACTTGGGAACGCACGATGTGGTCCGCTGTCCCCGGCGTGAGTGACGCGGATTTCCAGCATGCTTCCGGGTCGCCAGAGCTATTCGGTGAGCCTGGATACACCTCGGCCGAACGCACCTGGGCGCGTCCCACTGCTGAGGTCAATGGCATTGGAGGTGGCTATCAAGGGGAGGGTTCCAAAACGGTGATCCCCGCCGAGGCTTTCGTCAAACTCTCCTTCCGCCTCGTCCCGGACCAATCGCCGCAGATCATCATGGACAAGGTTAGCCGCCACCTCCAAGCCCATTGCCCGCCAGGTGTGACCGTCGAAGTCCGTCACGGCCACGACGGCAAACCTTACGCCACCGACCCTCATTCCCGATTCGGACTGGCCGCACAAGCCGCCCTGCGCAGCGTGTTCAATGCCGAGCCAGTGCTCATCCGCGAAGGTGGCTCCATCCCCATTGTCCAAACATTCCGCGAAATCCTCGGGGCTGATACGCTTTTGTTAGGTCTCGCCCTGTCCGACGCCCAAGTCCACGCCCCCAACGAAAATTTCCCTCTCGTCAATTTCGAAGCTGGCATTCGCCTCAACCAATCCTTACTCACCCAACTTGCCAGCGCATGAGAAGACAGAAGACGGCAAGACAGAAGACAGAAGACCGCTGCGCTGCAAGACAGAAGACTACTGCGCTGCAAGACAGAAGACCCAAGATTGCAAGACGCAGGAAAAGAAATGCCACAGCTTCTGCGGGTCTATTCGCGTTTTGCGTCGCAGACGGAGCGCAGGCTTCAGCCTGCGTGTTTTGATTTTCTCCGAAAGGTAAAAATCCCTCCCATTCCTCTCTCGTAAAGCTCAAATTTCATCCCACAGCCCGTGTTTTTTCTTCCTCTTCTCTAGTGTCTTGAAGTCTTGCGTCTTCTGTCTTTTTCCCAATAACCTATAACTACCTCCCTTATGTCCGCTCCTGATCCCGCCCCAGACCCCCGCCCGGCCAAGCCTGACTTTATCCGCGATATCATCGCCGCGGATCTAGCCAGTGGCAAGCACGCCACCACTATCACCCGCTTCCCGCCAGAACCCAACGGCTATCTCCATATCGGCCACGCCAAATCCATTTGCCTTAACTTCGGCATCGCCGAGGAAAACGCTGCCAGTTCTGCCCGCTGCCACCTGCGCTTCGACGATACCAACCCGGAGAAAGAAGAACTCGAATACGTAGAAAGCATCAAAACCGACGTCCAATGGCTCGGCTTCGATTGGGGTGAACACCTGTATTTTGCCAGCGACTACTTTGAGTTTTACTATCAATGTGCCGTGCATCTCATCCAACAAGGCAAGGCATATGTCGAACAACAAAGTGCGGAGGAAATGCGTGCCAGTCGCGGCAACCTCACTCAGGCCGGCGTTCATTCGCCTCATCGCGATCGCCCCCTGCAGGAAAACCTCGACCTCTTCGCCCGCATGCGGGCCGGCGAGTTCAAGGAAGGTGAGTGCGTGCTGCGTGCTAAAATCGACATGGCCTCTCCCAATCTCAATATGCGCGATCCGGTGATCTATCGGATCTTACACGCCGAACATCACAACACCGGCAGCGCGTGGTGCATCTATCCGATGTATGATTTCGCCCATCCGCTCGAAGACGCGCTGGAGCACATCACCCACTCGTTGTGCACGCTGGAGTTTGAGAACCACCGGCCGCTTTACGATTGGTTCATCGACAACTGCCCGGTGCCCTCCAAACCGCGCCAGATCGAGTTCGCCAGGCTCAACCTGAGTTATACCATTATGAGCAAGCGCAAATTGTTGCAACTCGTTCAGGACGGCCACGTCGGCGGCTGGGATGATCCGCGCCTGCCCACTCTATCCGGCCTCCGCCGCCGCGGTTACCCGGCCGCAGCGTTGCGCCATTTCTGCCGCCGCGTGGGCATCACCAAGTTTAATGGCACCACTGACGTCGCGTTGTTGGAGTTTGATGTTAGGGATTTCCTCAATGCCAGTGCCCCGCGCCGAATGGCCGTTCTCGACCCACTCAAAGTTGTGCTGGAAAATGTCCCCGCCGATTCCTTCGAGCAAGTGGAAATCCCTAACCACCCGCAAGACCCCGCCGCCGGCACCCGCCTTCTTTCCCTTAGCCGCGAAATATGGATCGAGCGCGATGACTTCATGGAAGAGCCACCGAAAAAATTCCATCGCCTCGGGCCTGGTCGCCACGTGCGCTTGCGTGGTGCCCATATCATCCGTTGCACCAGCTACGAAAAGGACGCAGCCGGCAACCTCACCCTCGTCCGTGCTGAGGTTCTGCCCGGCACGCTTGGGGCTAGCACCCCGGAAGGTGTGGAATGCCGCGCTGCCATTCATTGGGTCGATGCCACCCACGGCAGTGATGCCGAGGTGCGTATCTACGACCGCCTCTTCAGCGTCGAGGACCCCGATGCCGCCGAGGGTGGCTTCCTCACTGTGATCAATCCGCATTCACTAACGAAAATCACCGCCAAAATAGAACCCTGCCTTGCCACGGCTCAGCCAGGCTTCACCTGCCAGTTCGAGCGCATCGGCTATTTTGTGGCCGATAGTACTGATCACCAGCCCGGCAGCTATCCCGTGTTCAACCGCACGGTTGCCCTGCGCGACTCCTGGGCCAAAAAAGCCGGCATTTGATAGTCCAATAAGGAGCCACCCTATTTTCGGGCTGGATGAACGTGAGTGGGAGCCGCCATGAAAGGACGGCTCCCACCAGCGAATCAGTTCACATAACTGCAACTTCGATATGCGGCGATCTCTTTACCTCGCACTTGCCGAGGTGGACCTCCAGCAAACCTTCCTTGAAGGCAGCTGTGACTTTATCCGGGGCTGCATCGTCCGGAATCGAGAATCTCCGCTCGAAGCTGCCGTAGCTGCGTTCAATCCGGTGGTATTTCTTGTTCTTCTCTTCTTTCTCAAACTTGCGTTCGCCCCTGATAGTGACCACGTCGTTTTCAACCGTGACCTTGACGTCTTCCTTGTTGACTTCCGGTAACTCGGCTTTGATCAAGTACTCATGGTCGTCCTCGACGATATCCACAGAGGGTGCCCATTCCGACATGGTGAGCGGTTGCTGGCCTTCAGGAACTCGGCGACCGAGGCCCCTGCTGAAGGTGCGCAACACGCGGTCTTGCATTTCTTCCAAATCCCGCATGGGATTCCACAGTGTCATGGTGTTCATAGTTTTGATTTGAACGAGGGAGTTGTTCGATGCCGACCGGCGGATGCCCGTCCGTTTCACCCGCCGCACCGGGTCGCCTAGCAGGCGCGGTCACATGGGCCGTACCGGTAGGCAGACACCTAATAGATTGCAAATCGCGTGCCACTTCCAACCCTGCGAAAAGCCTTGTCAAATCAAGGGTTTGCATGCATTTCCTCGCTGCCCTTGCGTCATCCTGTCCCCTTGTCGCGCGAAGAATGGCCGCTCCTCGCGTCAGTTTGACGCACGGGTTGCTAGATTCATCACCCCAGGCCCAGGGTATCGCGGAGGACCTGGATGGTGTGGAGGTGTTTGAGCGGGCGGCCCTGGACTTGGGCGAGGCCGCTCAGATGCATCAGGCATGACATATCCACGCCGACGAGCAGGTCGGGGTTAATATCGAGGATATTATCGAGCTTGAGGGTGCCCATGCGGCCGGAGATATGCGGGAAGGTGACGCAGAAGGTGCCGCCGAAGCCGCAGCATTGCTCGGACTGGCCGAAGGGAGTGACGCTGGCATTGGCGATGGACCCAAGCAGCGAGCGGGCGGCCGCACCGGTGGCGGTGCCGCGGCTGTGGCACGAGCGATGAAAGGCGATGCGGGTGGGTTGGGCGAACTTGCCTGGCCAGGTCGTGATGCCGAGACCGTTGTAAATGAAGTCGATGACTTCCCATGTGCGCTGACCGAAGCTGTGGACGGCGGGGTCGGGTTGGTCCTCGAATTGGATAGAATTGCCGTGTGAGTTCATCGAGGCACAGGAACCGGAAGGCACGATGACGGGCAAGTCCCCGGCGAACACCTTGGCACAATGGCGGGCGATTTTGCGCGAGGCATTCCAATCGCCGGAGTTAAATGCGGGTTGGCCACAGCACGTTTGATCCTCGGGGTATTCGACGGTCACACCGAGATATTCAAGCACTTGCACGGTGGCGCGGGCGACATCGTCATAAAAGGCATCGCACAGGCAGGTGCCCATCAGGAGCACGCGTTTACCGACGGGGCGGGAGGGGGGAGAGGCGGACATGGTTATCGGTTATCGGTTAATAGTTGATTCTGTCTTCTCATGATCTTATTCGGCGCGGGAGAGGTGGGGGATGCCGCGCTGGAGGAGTTGCTTATCGACGGCGGCGGAGCTGGCTTCATCCAGGTAGATGGTGAATTTTTCCTCGTCGAATTCGATGGAGTGGAGAGCGTCGGGATTGCCATTGAAGGCAGCGAGGAGGTCCTTCATATTGCGGATATCCTGGCCATTGACCTTGCGTACGATGAGATTGCGCAGGGATTCGTAACCGACCGTGGCGGGCGTGGGGATCACTCCGCTGAGGAAGATGATGCGCTCGGCGCGGTCCTGGTATTTCTCCGGGTTTTGATAGATATCGAGAAGGTTGAGTGGAGCCCGTGCATTCCAGTCCTCACCGAAGGCCTGGAGCATCGGCAGGGTGAGTTCCTGGAAAATGAAGCCACCCTTGACTAAATAGTTGGGCGCACTGTCAAATGTGTAGTTAGGTACTAGACGGGCCTGTTCCTCCTCGCGGGTTAGTGTGGCCTGTACCTCCAGCGGGTGGCCGTCGCGCATCAGCGCAAGGGTGACCACATCGCCGACGGCATGCTCTCCGCGGGATAGATGGCCCCAACCGAGGCTGCCGTACTGGGCGTGTTGATAGTAGCCGCGGCGGTCGATTTGATGACCGTCGAAGGCGAGTAACACATCGCCTTTTTTGATACCGGCGGCTTGTGCGGCCCCGCCTTTACGCACGGCGCTGATATAGATGCCACCTTGATCGTCGGGCAGTTTGAGCCATTGGCGGAACAAGGGGTCCTCGGTGAAGGCGACGGCGACGCCGAGGCTAGGGAAGCCGGTGTATGAGTGATGGCTGGCGGCCTTGATGAAGCGCACGAGAATATCGGTGGCGCAAACCTCGCAGATTTGATCCTTGGCATTGTAGCTGGAGAGCAAGCCAGCGAGCCGGCCTTGCTCAAGCACCGGCACGGTATAACTGCTGGCGGCACTCTGCATCGATGCTTTCACCCTGTAGGTAAGGAAATTATGGCCGGGCAGGAACGTCGATGATACGTCTATGCTTTGAAGGGTGCCGCTGGTGCGCAGCGCGACGCCGTTGTCCTCGATCTGATAGATATCAAGACTCGCGCCGATGGATGGTGGCGGGGCGATTGCCAGCGGGGTGGTGTTGGCAAAAAGTTTGGTGCCCGCGGCGGCGGTGGCGGGACCTAGCAGGGCGAGGTTTGCTTCGTAATCAACCGCCAGCACCTTGGCCTGGGCGAAGCGGGTTCCATCCGGGGATTCAAATTCCAGATAGGTGGCGTCGGCGACCATTTCCGCAGTGGTGATAACTTGTTGGGGAGCGATAATGGCGGCGAGGGCGCGGCGAGTGGAGGGGTGCGATTTTTCCCAAGGTTGGCCGGCGCTCCAGGTTTGCACGGTTGAGTTGAGGCGCAGCACGGAGGTTTTGAAATCCAGTGACGCGGGCGGCTCGGCGGCTAATGCCGGGAGGCAGGCGGCTAGAAACAGAGTGGTGAGGAGGCGGCGATGCATGGGGAGGGAGTTATTGGGGGAACAGGGTAAAGACAGAAGACTGGAAAAGGCGAACATTGAACATTGAACATCCAACGTCGAACCGAAGAGAGAAAGACAACGCCTTCTGTCTGATTCTTTCGCCTCTTCTTTCAATGTTCAATGTTCAATGTTCGATGTTCGATGTTCGATGTTCGATGTTCGATGTTCGATGTTCGATGTT
>JBAXOP010000253.1:0-8238 GCA_037133195.1 Verrucomicrobiota bacterium
TGCCATAGACCATGGCTTGCACGTTGACGGCGGTGCCCCAAGCGGCGGGGATGTTGTATTTGCGGCGATAGACGATGGCGCGGTCGTTCATCCAAGAGCCGAAGACGGCACCGGCAGCCCCCATGAGTTGCTCCCAGGGGTCGGTGGGGAAGGATTGGCCGCTGCGGGCCTTGACCAACGCCTTGAACCGCTTGACGAGTTCCTGGTTATCGGCGGCGGATAGATCACTATCGATGATATTCTCGCCGTGTTGTTCGTGTTTGTAGGTCTCGATAACGCTTTCAAATGGCTCGTGCTCTTCGCCTTCGAGTTTTTGTACGCCCATAACTACGTCGCCATACATCTGGATGAAGCGGCGATAGCAATCCCAGGCGAAGCGCTCATTGTTAGTGGCGGCGGCCAGCGATTGGACGGTGTCGTCATTGAGGCCGAGATTGAGAATGGTGTCCATCATGCCGGGCATCGAATCGCGGGCACCGGAGCGCACCGCCACCAGCAGCGGAAACCCCTTGGCATCGCCAAACTTGTAACCCATCAACTTTTCCATGTTGGTGACGCCGGCCTTGACCTGCGCTTCAAGCACGGACGGGTAGCTGCGCTTGTTGTCATAGAAATAGGTACACACCTCGGTGGTCATGGTGAAGCCCGGAGGCACTGGCAGGCCGATGCGGGTCATTTCTGCGAGATTGGCACCCTTACCGCCCAGCAGAGGTTTCATGCTGCCGTTGCCGTCGGCTTTGCCCGCGCCCCACGTATAAACGTATTTAGTGGCTTTAGGGGTGGTTGCTGGTTTGACTGCGGACTTTTTGGCGGCAGCTTTTTTAGCAGCTTGCGGGGCGGACTTTTTGGCTGCGGATTTTTTAGCAGCTTGCGGGGCGGATTTCTTGGCAGTGGATTTGACTGCCTGTTTTTTGGTGGCCATCTTGGTGTTATGATCTGGGGGTGAGTAAGTAAGTGCCGTGCGGAGGGAAAAAATCTCCTCCCTTACCGGCGGGGGCCGGAGGCTGGCAGATAACCCCTGTTTGTCAAGCCAGCACATCGGGAAATTTCGCTGTGGCAGGCATCACTGCTTGACAAAGACGCCGTGGTAACGACGGCTTGTTCCATGCCCATCCAAGCCAAAGTCCGCAAAATTGGCAACTCCCTCGGCAACGTGCTGTCCAAGGAGGCCCTGCAAACACTCAAAGTCAGCGAGGGCGACGTGCTTTTTCTCACCACCGCAGCGGAGGGCTCGCTGCAAGCTATGCTCACGGCATCGTGAAGAATCACCCTTTTCTCGATGGTAACAGGCGCGCCGGGTTCATGGCGGTGTACACGGTTCTTGGAATCAACGGCTATCGGTTGGTTGCCCCCGAGGAGCAGGCCGTGCTGCAGCCCCTTGCCCTGGCGGCGGGTGAACTGGACGCCGCGTGGCTGGCAAATTCCTGCTCGCCGCGCTGAGGAATGAAAAAAACAGCAGGAATATACCTAAGTATAACTTGCAAACCGGGGTGAATGGTGATTGTTTCGTGGCACACGGTTTGCTGATCGACGATATACTTTTCGATCTGGCCGTGAACCCCGAGCCAATCCCCCCCCCCCCGCTTCCCCCATGCACCAACTCCCGAACCAATACGCAGTGGCCCGCTTCCGCTTTGCAGCCTTGTTGTTGCTTGGCAAATGGGCTCTGGTCATCGGCTCCGCCGTAATGCTTGCGTATTCGCTCTGCGTTGCTAACAACGAGTTCACTCAGCTTTCCATCGGTTTGATATGGCTTGCCGTATGCATCGGCGTGGTCCAGTGGCTTCTCGCGGCCCGCGCCCGCTGCCCACTGTGTATTGGCCACCCCTTGGCTCACGGGGTTTGCTCCACTCATCGCAAGACCCGCCCCCTGCTTGGCAGTCACCAGATGCGGGTTGCCTTTTCGGTGGTGTTCAAAGGCTGGTTTCGCTGCCCGTATTGTGGCGAGCCCACCGTCATCGAAGCGCGCCACCATCATTGATGCGTATGGCAGGTGGAAGGGGGACTGACATCTTTTCTACCCTTGCTGCGCTGGCCTTCTGAGAGGCTAGGCAAATACGGGGAAGGGCTTGCGCCCTTCCCCGCTTTGACAAAACACAACAGATACAACAAAAAATCACGCAGAGTGCATCTCATCAAACCACCCGCTTGCCGATGAAACGGTGCCCGTTGAGAAACGTTTGTCCTGTAGAACTGATGCAACATCAGCCATCTGGGCGTAGGCGAACAGGGGATGAGGTGTGCAGAGAGACATGAATTCCTTAAGACGGTTTAAGGGTTGCCGGTTTTCTGAGAATCCATAAGCCATACTTTGGTATATTCATCGTTCCCGGCCCACGACTCCTGAAATCCGTGGTCATGACTGGCTGCCGGAACCCGCAACGACTTGGGACGCCGCGGCTATTTCTTCAATACGTCGCTGGCCTCGACGCCCTTGCTGTTAGATCGGCGCTTGGACTCCCAATTTTGGATTTGCGATTTTTGCACGGCTTTGTTAGACTCATCGATATTTTTGAGGTACTCGTTCTTTTCCAACACCTGGCGTTTGGGTGTGGCGGCGCTGCTGGGTTTTGTAACCGTGTTACTGCCAACGCTGTGGGAGGGAGGCGGCGGGTTGCGCGAGCCCAGAGCAAGGGTGCCGCGATGGAAGGCATAGCGGCTGTCGCCCTGCCTGACGATGACGGTGGAAGTGCCCTGGATGGAGCCGACTTCAAAGACGCCGCGCGGATCGGTGGTGCCGCTGTGCACTTCCTGGCTTGAACTGCCAAGGGCCTTGACCTCGGCATCGGCCAGTGCCTTGCCAGAGGCGGCATCGGTGACGGTGGCCCGCACGCTGCCCTCGGGATTTTCCTTAACCTCGAGTTTGAGCGGGGAAATGAGCACCAAGCCGCTGGTGAAAAGGTTGTCGCCGCGCACAATGGCTAGATAGGCCCCCTCCTCCTTGACCGGCAGGTGGAGCTGCTTTTGCTTCACAACATAGTCGGTGCCCTCGCCCAGCATGAAGGTCTCGCCGGCTTGCGGCGCGATGCCTGCGAGGTCCACCCGGGTGATATTGCTGAGGCTCTTCTCACGCAGGTAGAGTTTTAACAAATCGACTTTATATAACTGCACGGCTCCTTCCCTGATGTTGCGATAATCGAGTGTCAGCTTTACCTCGTCGCCGGGTTTAAAAATCGTCACCTCCGGCAAACTCACGCGCTTCTCCTCGAACAACGCGATCGCCTGGGCGGCATCCTCATACACGGATCTGACTTTCTGATACCATGCGATGGCCTTGGCCGGATGGCCCTGGGCATGATAGACCTGGGCCGTGACATAGCGTGCGTAGTCGCGATCCTTGCTCTCGCCGTTGGCCACCGGAGCGGCGGCGGCCAACGCCTTGTCGAAAGCACCCTGCCAGAAATAGCCCAAGGCCGCCATGTACTTGAAGCTATCGGCGAACGGGCCGCTGCTGTGGCCTGCGGCCCCGGCGTTGGCCGCACGAACCATGCCAGGATAGTCCTTGAGCGTGAAGAAAACATTCACGAGGCTGAAGGCGGCATCGTCCGCTTGTTGGTCTGCCGGATAGAGCGTGATCAAGCGCTCTAGCATATCACGGCTGCGCGTCAGTAACTCGCTCTTCTCCAACTTTTTTTGGTTACGGCGCACCGGCAGTTTATCCGCATCCGGAGCTTTGGCGCTGAGGCTTTGGGCAAGGCCGCTGAGCGATCCGATGACATCCTGGCTATCCGGGTACTGTTGCCAAAGCCGCGCTTGGAGATCCACCCCGCCGCCGTAGTCACCCGCATCCTCAAGCGCCACACTGAGCCCCGAGTCTGCCAGGAACGCGCCGTCCAGCGCGGCGCGGAAGACGGTGGCTGCTCGCTCGAATTCATTGAGGCGCCGGTAGGCAGCGCCCACTTGCAGCAATTTCTCGAAAGGAATGACCAGCCGCGGGTGACGTTCGGTTAGGAGTTCGAATGCGCCGATCATCGCCCTGGCGTCCGGGTTATCTTGCTCCGTTAGAATCCACAATCGCATGCGGGCGGTGTCGCGCTCCTCGTCCTGCGTCTGCTTGGCGCCGCTTAGAGCATCGAGGTGAGATAGGCATTGCGTGCCATTGTGTTCGTCGAAGAGCAGGCGAGCCGCTTCGAGGTGCTCGGCGCGGTTCATGACATAAGCTTCGGTGGCGGGCTGGCCGGGTGGCAGGATGGTGAGGGTGGTGGAATCCCCGCGGCGGCAGTGTGCAGGATCGTACGGATCGGCCAGCACGGCCGCTCGCGCGGTCCAGCAACCCGGCGTGAGCGCAATGATATCATAACTCACGTTGCCTATCGTGCCGGGTCCATAACGCAGGCGCAGCCGGTTGCCCTGGCGCTCGACGCCTTGAGCGTTGCTTTGCAGACTGCCATCCACAAACAGGCAGCCAGCGGGAATTTCCTCATCGATTTGTAAAAAATTACCGTGCGACTTCCAAGTATCGTCCGGATGATTGGCAATCTTTACCACCACCCGCAACAATTGACCCTGGGCCGCCTGGGTCACCGGCGAGGTGCTCGCCGCGTCGAGCTTGGTCTCACCTAACATATAACTATCATGCAGATAGGTGCGGCTGGCGATTTTTGGATACTCCCAGGTTTTGGGATCATCGGGCGGGGTTTCTCTAACGATAGCAGCAATGACCACTGCCGGAGCAGCGCCTTTCACCCGCACGGTGAGTTTGCCGTCGGCTGGCAGCGGTAGAATATCGCCGGGGCCGGCAGTGATGACCTTCCCATTGGATAGAACCTCCACAGTATCGCCGGGGGCGGCGCGGGGCAGTGACTTGGCATACCCTGCGAGCGCCTGCATCACCTGGCCGCGACATCGCGTGGAGCCACCGGGTGCGCTGGCTTGCGAGGTTACCAGCCAGTTGGCAATGCTGCGTGCTTGCGGTGCGGCGGGATTGAGCTTGGCGGCGCACCACAGCGCGGCGGCCGTCGCTTCCTCCGGCGCATTGAGCCCGGCCACTTCCTTGCTGCCCGGCCACCACAGCGTGTCGTCGCCGCTGGCCGTTTTGCCGACAGTGCCGGTCTTGAGCACCAACTCGAGGAGGGCCTTGGCCTCGTCATCGCGTCCGGCATGGATGAACGCCGCGCAAAGCCGCACCAAGGCCACGGGTGTTAGGGTTTCTCTAACCCGATAGAGAGGATTGAGCAAGGAAAAGTCTGCCTTGCCCGCCGCCGCGAGCGCTTGCAGCACCACCGCCTTGCGCTCGAAATCCGTGGCCCCGATGCCGCCGTAACGGCCCGCCACAAACGCCGCCGTCCGCTTTAGCATCATGTCGCTGACCACCACACCGGAGGCCTTTGCCTCTAGCAAGGCTCGCCAGGTAAACGCAGTTGTTAGCAAACCCGGCGAAATCTCGATATTCTCCCACGACCAACCCCCGTTGCCATTGTGCTCGGTGGCCGCGAGTTCGGCGGTTAGAGAAGCAAGCCGCGTTTGTAGCGCGGGTTTGGTCGCGGCGTCCTGCGTGCTGGTTAGAACGGCCATCACCTGTAGCAGTGAACTGGCGGCATTCTGCGGCTCACTGGCGTCCGTCGTTGCACCGGTGACGTCGAGTGAGGCCGCTGGAAACGCCGCCATATCAAGCGCTTTGACCAAGCGCAAACCCGTAGCACCCTCGGCCACCGGCAGCGTGAGCGTGTGCTCGCCCTGAGAGAACAGGCCGCCTGCCGGCAGGATGATAGGCACGGTTAGGTTGCGAGTGGTTAGATTGCCGCACCACGTCACTCCGTCAACCTCGATGCGAACCTGGGCGGTGCCCGGCTGCAGCGGGGCCTTGAGGTCTTCCAGCCAGCGGACGCAGTGCCCACCGGGTGCCAGGGTGCCGAGCGGCAGTTTGATAGGTTTTGCACCGAGCACACATTCGGCAGTCAGGTCGGCAATGGGAGCAGTGCCTCGATTGGTGACGCTTACGGGAATGCTGAAAGTCTGCCCTGGCGTTAGGCTCTCCGGCACAATTGCGTGGATGACGAGTCTCGCGTCAGAGGGAATGACCCGTGCGTCGGCTGCGATGAGAGAGGTGGCATCCACGGCCCAGGCGACGACGGCGGTGCCGCTTGCTGGTTGAGTTAGACCGGCGAGTTTTCGCAAGCCCGTGGCATCGGTGACGAAGTCGCTGGCAAGTTTGAGGGGGGCGCGGGCCGCCTCCGGAGCGGCGAATTGGGGTTGTGCGCTAGCGAGCTTCGTCTGACGCCCGTCTTCGCTGCGGACTTCGTTCCAAGCGATGTCGGGCACGCCCTTGGTGTCGATTCTAACATCCACGCCGAGGGCATCCTGTTTCATCGCCTTGAGTCCGGGGTTGATGACGAAGACGCCGCGCTTGGAGGCGTTGTTGACTAACAGGAATGAATTGGAGCGCATGAATTTCCGGTTATTATCTAGCAGCAGGGTATTGCGGCCGTTGAGACCGAGTTCGGTTTGCTGGATGCCGCACAGCAGCGCCTGGTCGTTAGCGAACACGGTAAAACTGCCGTTAGTGAGTTTGCGCGAGGTGCCTGGATGGGCGAAAGTGACGCTGCTCTCGATGCTCAGGCCGGTGGAGCGGGCGGGGATGACCACCCGGCCAGGCGGCTTATAGGGCGCGCCTTCAGTTAGATTCCATGCCCGGGTGAACACGCATGCTGAAACGGGTTTGCCTGCCAAGTCCGTGGTTTTCACGCTAAAATCTGCGGCCCCGGCACCAGCGGCCGAGAGCGCCACCCTCAAGCCGCCGTGCAATTCAAACGGCCGCGACGTGAGGTTCACCTGGCGTCCGTCGAGCGCCGCGACGGTCACGCGGAAGTTAGGTGTGTAGGCGGCAGCTGTGGGAATTTCCAACGCATTGGAGCCAGCCTTCAACGCGACCAACTGATGGCTAAAAAATTCCTGAGCATGGACAGTGACCAGCGCGTATGGATGGGCGCTGGCGGATTGCACCCGCAACTTGAAGGGCAGGCCGGCGACGAGGTCGGTGGCATCTGATAACAAGCGAAGTTTTGAATCATCGTCGCCACCGGCGGCCCGGAGTGAGGTTTCCGCCGTGATATCGTGGCCCTGCCTATCTTTACCGCTTAGTTTCAACACATAAAGCCCCGCATGGGGCAGCGTCACTGTTTGGTGAGTCTCGCCGCTGGCCGCGGTTTGTAGCGCGTGCTCGGCTAGCGGCGTGTCGGTAGGTGCGTTGGTGAGCCCGCTGATCCAAGGCACGCCTTCCAACACGCGACTGGCTTTGGGAGGCTCGCGGCGGACGATGGTGAGCTTCAAGGGAGATGCGAAATTCTCGCCGAGATAGTTCAGAGTTTTCACGTTGATATCGAACGGTTCGCCGGCGAGCGCCACTTCCGGCAGCTTTTCAAACTGAGCGCTGAATTCGTTTTCAACAATGTCCAGTACCAACGAGTGTCCGGCATCCGCGGTCGGCACGTTCAGTGTTAGGGTATAAGAACCCGGCTTCAGAGTGCTCGTTGGGAATGCATACGCCACCGACCCTTCCGCATCGGTTCGTATATCTTTAGTCATGCCATCCGGCAGCGTCAGGGTGGCCTTCTCACCGGTGATCGGTAGCCCGTTCGACCAATTGACGAGAAAAGATCCCTTGATGACCTCGCCCCGCAAATACGCCTGTCGCGCGGGCTGCGCGGAAACGATTCTCCCGCGTGGCGCGGTGTCTGGTTCTTCCACACTGAAGCTCGCCTGAATGCTTTCCTTGTCATTGAACACGCGCACCTTGTAATCGCCATCCGCGGCCGATGGTGGCAAGATGAACTCGCCGTGGCAGAGACCCAGCGCGTCCCAGGTGACGGAGCCTTCATAGAGCAAGCGACCGTCAGGCAATTGAGCGCGCCACTTCCAGCCCCCGCTTGCCGCCGGGACTTGAAACGTGCCATCTTTGACGTCGCGGCGGATAGCATGCCAGCCGACTTGCTCGCCCGCGGCATAGCGACCGCGATCAAACAAAACGCGGGACATTTTAGTCGGCACGGTGCTCAGTCCCAGGCCTTCGAGTGAGAGAAAGCTGCCAGCCATGCCCTGCGGGGTGCTCACCAACACCCGCACGCTGCGGGCTTTCTCGATGCCATCAGGTTTGGCTCGGAACACGCCGTCTGCTCCGGTTAGACCGGTGGCAATGATCTTTTCGCCGTCACTAACCAACACATTCGCGGCGGCCAGCGGTTTTTTGTCGGCACCATTCATGACATAAGCCAACACCTCGCGACGGGCGCTTTCCACTAA
>JBAXOP010000254.1:0-8228 GCA_037133195.1 Verrucomicrobiota bacterium
GTAGCAGTGTAGGGCAGATTGCCCACGTAGATATCCATTGTTTTCAGTTCTAAATAACGCCATTTCTTTCCACACTTCCTTTGATCTAGGCGTCACAGATCGAACCAAGCGCGATTGCACAGCCAATCGGCGTGCAAGCGGTCCGCAGACTGTCGATTGACTCACCAATAGCAAGATATTTTTTTTAAAATTTCGCCCGCCCCCCGCCACGGGAGCATCTGCGAAAGTTGCAATTCGTGGTTGCTAGGAATTGAGTGCCAATAAAAAATGCCTCCCCGGATGGACCGGGAAGGCAAAACGATGACCTGCTGGCAGGCCGGTTAAATGTTAGAATCGGAAGTTGGCACCCAGCACCAAACCGGCCAGACCGATATTTTCGGAGGTGGTTAAGCTGCTATTGCCGGAAATGGCCCACCATTGACCTTCCACCCCGAGGCGGATGTTGGAGGCGACGCCACTGAAGCAGAAGTCATATTGTATACCGAGGCCCAATTCGCTGATGGACACCACAGTATCGCTGCTAACTTCTGGAAAGTTAGTCACTGCGGTTTTACTGCTGCCGAAAATCACAGACTCCTTGGCGGTGCTGTAGATCGAGAAGTCGTTGCCCAACGCACGCGTCGCTTCAATACCAAGCACAATTCCGAGACCCTCGAAATCGTGTCGGTATGAGTTCATCGCCCGGGTCGTGGTAATTGCGGCTACGGGGTACGGGGTGGTCCCGGTATCGGTGATGCCTACCTGATAGGTTGTCCAGCGCAGTCCTACAAATGGCGAAAGCCTCAACGTGTCGGTCGGTTTGAAGTTTTGGCCGACGACCAAATCAATAAACGACGCACTCAATCTGCCGCTATAGTGGTCCAAATAGCCGACTGCCGGAGGGGCCACTACCGGATCCGTGATTGTTGAGTAGTCAGCTATATCGGTGCCATAACCAAAGTAACTCGCGGTGACGAATAGGCCGTCAGCGAATTGATAGCCAAGAGAGCCACGACCCGCGAAGTCATAATTATTTTCAGCGTGACTAACAGATGTGTAAGAGCGCATAGCCATGGGTTCCAGACCCAAGGTGAATCCTTGTGAGGTGTTTGATTGCGAGGCGATGACCGGAGCTTGGGTACCGGCAAAGAGCGGTGCGGCGGTCAATAATAATATCAGGGTGTATCTTTTCATACGGTGATGAAAATGCGTTAAACCTCAGATATGTCAATCATAAGATACGAATCCCGTAGATATATTTAATAATTGGCATGTTATCTGACAAATCGGTGGCTGCCTAGGCAAGTATTCGCCTAGCTATTATGCCGGTGCTGTGGCCCATACTGATACCGATTTATCATTGGCTTGCGGCTTGGTTATTTTACCCAAGCTCCGCGCAAATATCTACCGGTCCCATAGACGGGATTCCCGATAACTGCTTACTCGAAGTGCTCGGCTTGGCCGGTGGCGGCGAGAACCGCTCGCCAGGATGGGCCGGTGGGATCCATGCACTTTTTTTGTTTTGTTAGTAAAGTGATGGGCACATGAATGAAGCGGTCGTGGAGGATGCCAACCACGAGGCCCGTCTTACCCGCCATGGCGGCATGTGCGGCATGGCGGGCGAATTGATCACATAACATCGAATCTTCCGCATCGGCGGGCACGCTGCGGATAATATAGTTCGGATCAAAGTAACGCAGCGTCGCAGGTATATTGGCTGTCTTAAAGTGGGCCTCAATTTTCTCCCGCAAAAATTGGCCGACGTCCTTGAGCTTGACGTTGCCCGACGCGTCGCGTTGCCCGCCGCCCGGCTCTATCAAATCCTGACCAGCCCCCTCGGCCACCACGATGACAGCGTGGGCCCGGTGCAGGATGCGCCGCTCCAGCGCCGCGAGCAAGCCGCGCGGACCGTCGAGTGCGAAGGGCACCTCTGGAACTAGGCAGAAATTCACATCCTGGCTGGCGACCGTGGCGCCGCCGGCGATGAAGCCGGCATTGCGGCCCATCAGTTTGACCAGGGCGATGCCATTGTGAATGCTGTGTGCCTCGGTGTGGGCGCATTTGAGGATTTTCGAGGCTTCTTCCACAGCGGTGAAATACCCGAAGGTGCGTGAGACAAATGCGACGTCGTTATCCACGGTCTTAGGGATACCAACCACAGCCAGCGGATGGCCCCGGCGCTGGGCTTCTTGGAATAACTCGTTGCCACCTAACTGAGTGCCATCCCCGCCTATCGTAAAAAGCATGTTCACCCCACGTTCTATCAAATTATCCACCGCCACCCCAATATCCACCGGCCCGCGCGATGTGCCTAACACGGTGCCGCCTTCCTGGTGGATATCATCCACAAACTCGGGTGTTATGACCACTGGTTCGGCGCCACGGCGTGGATCTAGCCCCTGATAGCCATTGCGGAAACCCAGCACTTCCTTCACTCCGTAGCTATGATGCAATTCGAGAAAGAGTGAGCGGATAACGTTGTTGATGCCGGGGCACAGGCCGCCGCAGGTAACCACCGCCGCACGCGTTTGCGCCGGCTCGAAAAACAGTTTGGCCCGCGGCCCCGCCAACTCAAACAGATAGCCAGGATCGGTGCCTACCTCGATATTTTCCGGGATCCGGATGTCATCGTTGATAGTGAGTGCAAGTGGCGAGGCGAAACGCGCCGGGCCGAGGTTGGGGGTATTCATGGCGTGAGGATAAGCATGCTCTTGGCTTCAGAATGGCGAATTCGCGTCGCGATTGCGAGCGCAAAACCACGGCTAAGCATTTGTCCGGCATGGAATAGCGCTGGACATCGGCTCCATGCGTGGTATCTGCTGGCAATCACCTATGGATCAACCCTCCGACATTCCCACCCGTGTCACCCCGCCGCCGCCGGATCTGCCCCGCTACACACCGCCCGTGCCGACGTTCGCCACCCCGACTGACGGGCCGCCGCCACCCCCAACGCCGGTGGAACAAGCCGCCAAAATCAAATTGCGGCTAGCGCCGGAGCCGGATATCCCTCATTCACCCCACGGCGAGCTGGCACCATTCAACACCCGTGTCATCGCGGGTATCATTGATGGCGTGCTGGCGTGCGGCCTGGCCATCGCGACTTGGATGTGCTTGCCCGGATTTTTCGGCACCAGCCTGCCCTTGCTGGTGGGGGGCGCCTATCTTGTCAGCCGCGATTGCTTGCCTATTCTCGGCGGCCAGAGCGTCGGTAAAAGAGCCATGCACCTCCGGGCGGTCACCCTCGGAGGTGAGTCGCTCGCAGGCAATTGGCAACCCGGCCTGCTGCGCAACGCGGTGCTAGCCATCCCGCTGTTTGCGTTTGTCGAATTGTTTATTTTGCTCACCCGTGAAGACAAACCCGAACACGGGCGCCGCCTCGGCGACGAGTTGGCCGGCACCAAGGTCATCGCTGTACAGCCCGCGACCACCGATGCGCAGCCGGTCAGTTAGGCCATCTCATGTCTGACCCCATCTCCACGGAAAAACTCAGCGAGCTAGAGCGACGCATGCTGGCGCTTGGCATCACTGACGAAACCCTAACCGAGAAATTTGTCAAAGGCTCGGGGGCGGGCGGACAAAAGATCAATAAGACGTCCAGTTGTGTGTTTCTCAAGCATCTGCCCAGCGGCGTGACCGTCAAGTGCCAGGCGGCACGCTCACGTGAAATGAACCGCTTCCTCGCCCGCCGCGAGTTGTGCGAGGAGTTGGAGGCTGTGCGCGATGGCAAGGAATCGGAACGAGTCCAAGAGATGGAAAAAATCCGCCGCCAGAAACGCCGCCGCTCGCGCCGTTCCAAACAACGCTCGGTGGCCGACAAGCGTATCCTGTCTAATAAAAAATCCCTGCGCCGGTCACCCTCCGCAGAGTGAGAGCGTCACTGACGAACATGGCGCGACGCATGCCCTCACACAAGCCAAGCCCGCCATGACTGAGGGATTTAGCGCCCCGAGCAACTGGGCACGGCACACGTTCGCCACGATGCACCTGCATGGCTTCCAAGACGCCGGAAAGACCAGCCTGTAACTTGGCCACGGGGGAAGCCCAACGATGTTGCATGCGCATTATGCCAGTTTTGCCACCGATGCCGAGGCTGCCTCCTTCCGGGCCATCCGCTCCGTGACCCTGCCTCAGCCCGCCAACGTCAACCCTATGTGCATCTTTCATGGGCCGTTATGACCGCATCCGACTGCAACCCGCCGGGGCCTATGCCACCCATTTGCTGGGATTGTCCGAACAGATCCCGGCCAAGGTGCTCTTTCTGACCGATGGCGATGTCGGCATTGGAACACCGGATCAACAACAGCAAGTGCCAGTAACGGTCCGTGAGGTGTGCGGGAATGTCGTAACAACTCTTGCAACTCCCACAGAAACCAACAACAGGGGGAGCTTTTCGCAGGTGTATGAACGCGGTCGCACCGCAGCACCCCTCACCCGTACCGGCACGGGTGGCGTAGTCCCCCTCCCCGGTGTTTTGCTGCGGCAGTTGGAGGCCGCATGAGCTACTGGTGGATGATGTTGCTGACGGTCAAAATTGTCCGCGTCACTCCGGGATTATTGACCCGGCGACTAGAACAGACGTCAGGTGCGGGAATGGGCGTGGATTCAGGGTTGCCAGATTTCCGTGGCAAGGAAGGTTTCTGGAAAGCCTATCCTGCGTTGGCCAGGGCGAATATGTGTTTCACCAGAATCCCCAACCCAGCATCCTTTACATGTAATCCCGAACTCGCCTGGGGATTCTACGGCCATCGGCTCAACCTGTATCGAGACACGGTTCCCCATACCGGATTTCATTTATTGATCGTCATGGCGAGTCGTCTTGAAAAGGGGCATTTTGTTTATACCAGCAACGTTGACGGACAATTCCAAAAAGCAGGATTCACATCTGATAGAATCGTCGAGTGCCACGGCTCGATCCATCGCATGCAATGTCTGGTCCCATGTTCTCGGCGTCCTTGGCGTAGCCGCCACCCCGATTGTGCCGGCCCTCGCGCACGCGAGGAAAATCGCACCCTCGACCTCGATCAGCGTGTGCTTCCCAAATGTGCGAAATCGGCACGCCATTTCCTCGTCGGGTGGAAGCGGAACTCACGCTCACGGGGAGCCCCCTGCACGATCCACCAAAGGAACAGAAACTGTGATTCGAGCTTGGAGCCCACCATGCCTCTTGCCGGGTGTCAATGATTTGCCCTCAACATGATTCGCCAAAAATGATGGTAGCAGAGGCGCTGCCATGTTACGATTCGCGCATGGCGGACGAGACAATCACCATCATGGCAGACTTTGGCAACGGGCCATACGCGTGGAAGAAGCGAACTTGTGAGGGCTGCGCCTCCGTTGGTTCCAACATCGCGGACGCCACATACGGATTATCCAACTCTATCGGAACGTCGGCGGAGCTTGACGGCGACCTGGCCGCATGATGCATCGGATTTGAACGCGGATACGATGATCTGAAATTCGATTGGGCGGCATTTCATTCCCAAGGGGGAAAATTCAACATATGATCATCGAGGGCGAAAATCTCGAAGTGCTCAAGCTGCTTTCCAGCGCTTATCGCGAACGCGTCAAGTGTGTCTATATCGACCCGCCCTATAACACCGGCAAGGACTTCGTCTATTCCGACCGATTCGCAGAAGGCAAGTCGCCATATTGGGAGCAAACCGGCGTAACCGAGGGAGGCGTGAAGGTGGATACCAACACTGACAGCGATGGACGATTTCATTCCAACTGGCTGTCGATGATGCATAGCCGCTTGCTCGTGGCGCGGTATTTGTTGCGACCAGATGGGGTGATTCTATTGTCGATTGATGACCATGAGTATCAGAATCTGAAGCGACAGAATGGTGGTAACGACGATATAGTTATGGATTTCTTTGGAGGTTCAGGAACTGCTGCTGAGGCCGTGATTGAGTTAAATTGCCGACCGCTTCTTCATCTGCCTCGAACTGGCGCTGGACACCAACAAGAAGTGGAACCTCAAGCACCACCTCGGCGACAAGTTGAAGGCCATTTGATCCGCCATGCACACACTCAGCGAAATGGCAAAATCATTGAACCGTCCTGCGGTGCATCTCCACGGCTTGCAGACGCGGTTTGAATTGCCACCATTCGAGGGTGTCGCCTACTCCGACGCCTAGCTTCCACCTCTTTTGTAACAGATACCAGACATTCCACGACAAGGGCTTTCGCCAGCTTCACGAAAATCGTTTTGGCACCGACGCCATAGCACGCCTGTTCTCCGAGCATGACGTAGCACCAGAAAAGCAGGAAACTCCACAATGAAGACGAAGGATGTCCCTCCAGGCTTTGAAATCTCACTGCCGCCCGTAGGAAAATCTCGGCTTTCCGCCGTGCCCCTTGCCCAACAGACCACCTCCCGTTCCCGAAATTTTGATGAACCTCTTGCTTTCGTCAGATAAACCGAGTATTATTCTGACGAAACCGCACATCGCCATGAGAAAACACGCCGACTCCATTGACGCCGCCATTCTCGACCGTATCAGGTCGGGAGCGAAGGACTACGTCTGGACGCCGACAGATTTTCTGGACCTCGGTTCCCGTGCCGCCGTGGACAAAGCCCTTTCCCGCAACGTGAAGTCCGGTAAACTCCGCCGGGCCGCTCGGGGGCTTTACCACATTCTCCGCCACGACCCGGTTCTTGGGGATTTGGTCGCACCTGATGCCCAGCTTCACGACGCTATCTGCCGTAGGGATGGCTCGAAAATCTATTCGACTGGAGCCCATGCCGCCAACGCGTTGGGATTGAGTGATCAGGTTCCCATGCGCCCCATGCTGCTCACCACGGGGCACAGCCGTCGCATCCACAAGGGAGCCGGCACCCTGACTCTCAAGCACGTTCCCCCCCGCTTTGTTTCCGCCAGGCACTATAAAACCACGCTCGCGATCCTGGCGCTCCGTTGGATCGGAAGGCGATTCGTGGATGATGACATCGTTGCACGCCTGCGCCGCAACCTGTCCCCGGCGGATCGGGCCGCGCTGTTGGATGACCTCGCCTGCGCGCCCGCCTGGATTGCTAACATCTTCCGCCAAGTGGCTTCTACCCCGGCATGAACGCTTTTGTCCAACTCACCCCCGATGATCGATATGCCGCCTGCAAACAGGTGGAGGTCTCAATGAATCTACAGGCCGCTAGCGTCGAAAAGGACTTCTGGGTTTGCTGGACCCTGCGGGCACTCTTCACGTTGCCTGACATTGGCAACCATCTCACGTTCAAGGGCGGCACATCCCTTTCAAAGGCATGGTAGCTTATCCAGCGCTTTTCGGAGGACATCGACATCATCGTCGATAAGGAAGGCCTTGGGTTTGGCGGCGATGCCGCACCCGACAAGGCCTCCAGCAACAAACAGCGTAAGGCGCGTCTCGAGCATCTCATGGAAGCCTGTCGCCAGTGGGTGCAGGGTATTCTGTAGCCCGCTCTCGCCGCCCGGCTCGGGACCACTCTTGGCGAAACCGGTTGGCTTCTCGAAGTCGATCCCGACATGCCCGATGGCCAGTGCCTGCTGTTCCGATATCCGACCGTCTTCCCGCCGACCGCCGCCGGCTACGTGCGCCCGGTCGTGAAGATCGAACTCGGGGCACGGTCCGACGACTGGCCGCATGAAACAAAAACCATCCAGCCCTACGTCACCGAGTGCTTCCCCGCCCTCGACCCGGACGCCGCATTTCCGGTTCGCGTCCTCGCCGCCGAGCGCACCTTCTGGGAAAAGGCTTGCCTGCTCCATGAGGAAACCTTCCGCCCCGCGGACAAACCGCGCAAGATCCGCATGGCCCGGCACTATTATGATCTCTGGTGTCTCCTGCGCGCCGGAGTCGGCGACCGAGCCCTCGCGGAAACAGCTCTGGACTTCCGCGATGCTCTCGAAAACGAATTCCGCGGTGCTTTCTCCCATGCCTTTTTCGCCGTCGCCGACTGGTCTGTCACCGGATCGCAAGTTTCTCGGTCCTTTTCGTAACGTATTCAGCTCAAACTCCGCCGCATTTCCAGTTGCTCCGCCGCTCTTGCCCCGCTAATGAATCCTCGGGATTCACATCCCTCATGCCCGGCTCCAGTATTTATTGACCAAATGATTCCAAGGCTATACAAATAGCCATGCCGAGCCACGCCGCCCCGCCGCTTCCTGACCAGCCGATTCACCGCATTGCCTCCGCTGCGGCCCGCAAGCGGCTCGCCGGATTCCCGATCCTGACGATCACCGGACCCCGCCAATCCGGGAAAACCACGCTTTCCC
>JBAXOP010000255.1:0-8206 GCA_037133195.1 Verrucomicrobiota bacterium
CAACTCCTCGTCAATGTGCATGGTCATCTTCATGCCATACTTGATACGGCATGACCTCTGACCTGTCAAGATGCTTTGACCCTATCCCGAAAAATGCGCACCCGCCTCAAATCGGATTATTTATCTGTCACCCTTTCTTCATATATTATTTATCCGCCACCCTGAAAATGTATCCGCCTTTCAGGGTCCAATTTCAGAGTTCGGCTTCAGCGCTGCGGCGTGAGCATGCGGGCGAGAACCGACGGCGAGCAAGCATCGGCGGCAGCGTGGTGCAAGGCGAGCACGGTGGCCGATGGATCGAGCCGCTTGAACGGCTGGAGGGAGTAGCCGCCGCCGAGCACCAGTTCATCGCTGGCCCGCATTTCAAAATGCAAATGCGCCGGATAGGCACCGTGAGCGGTGCCCACCGAGCCGAGTGGCATGCCGCGGCCAATGAGCGAGCCGGGAACTGCGTCGATGCGGTCCAAATGGGCGTACATCGATTGCAGCGGCTGGCCGTCGGGCGAACGGTGGGCCAGAATGACGACATTGCCCCAACCCGGTGCCGGTTCGCCCGCATAGACGACGAGTCCATCGGCCGTGGCAAAAACCGGGTCGCCCAAATCGGTATTCATTCCGCCAATCCCGTTGAGATCATCGCCGAGGTGGCGGCCGCCGCGTGCGGTGTTCATTTCCCAAAATGCCTGGGCATTGTAGGCAAAGCCACCATGCTCCGATCCTAGCGGCGCATCAAATTGAGTCGCCAGCGGGATTTGCGCCACTTGCCAGGCGCTGGCAAAACACCAGCGCTCATCCACCTCGCCGCTGGCGGGCATCCCCAGCGGCGCGTCGGCTTCCTGATACCCCAGCCACGCGTCCGCTACCGCCGGATTCTTGCCTGCCCGCCACAGCAGCCATACGACGAGTCCCGCCACGGCCGCCAGCGTCATAAACCACCCCAATCCCACCGCAAATTTTCTCACGCGCCTAGGGTCCGCCGCCCGCACCCCAAAATCAAGCGGATATTCCGGCAAAAAACCCATTGGAAATAAGCGACTTATGACAGGAGGCTGAAGTTTTTTACTAACATCCGCATTTTTGGTTTGCGCAGCCCCCGGTGGGTTCTTTACAAGGTGTGGACGTCCGAATACGCATCCGCCTAATTTTTCTCCCATATCCCATGATTTCTCGACGCCTTCCCCTCGCTGCTGCAGCGCTATGCACCCTCCTTTTTGCCAGTTGCGGCATTTCCAATTTAGCCAGTCTTCCAAAATCCTCGATGCGAGGGTTGGGTGGTTTCGGCGGGTTTTTCTCCCAAACGGAAAGTTTTCCCACCGCCGCACCTTCTGAGAAGACCCTCGCCGCAGCGGCCTCCAAGCCTAAGGACCGCCACCACATGCCGGTGTATGCGTTTGCGGACCGCACCCGTATTATTCGCACCACGGCCTACACCGCCAGCGAAAGTGACCACCTGGTTTACGGCAATAGCAATGCCACGGGAACGCCGCTGCGTTACACCAACCGGGTGCGCAGCGCTGCGGCTGATTGGTCGTTTTATCCGGTGGGGACGGTTTTCCGCATCTCCGGATTGCCCTACCTCTACGTGGTGGACGACTACGGTTCGGCCCTCGCAGGCAATGCCACGGTGGATATTTACGAACCCACGAAGGATCTCATGAACGTCTGGGGCAGTCGCCAAGTCGAGATGACCGTGGTGCAATGGGGCTCGTTCGACCGCAGCGCGGAAATTCTAAGTCGGCGCACCAGTTACAGTCATTGCCGCGCCATGCTTGCCAACATTGTTCGCCAGAAGCCGGACGTCGGCCGCGTCGCCAAACTCTGAGCGGGAGGGTAGGGGCGGGAGGGCTCCAAGGAGAGTGGGAATCTTGCCCTTATTTGGCAAGTATTTCCTCCGTATCAACACCGAAACCCCATGACCCGCATTCTCTTCCTCGCCCTCACACTTGCCTCCGCCACCGCAACCCCGGTTTACCATGACGTCGTCGTTTACGGCGGCACCTCGGGCGGCGTGATCGCCGCCACACAGGCGTCCATGTCCGGCAAGTCCGTGGTTCTCCTATCACCCACCACCCACGTCGGCGGACTCTCGAGCAGCGGGTTAGGGGCGACCGATCTAGGCAATGTCGCGATCCTCGGGGGATTGAGCCGCGAGTTTTATCACCGGATCTATCAGTATTACCAACAGGCTGCCGCATGGAATTGGCAGACCCGGGCGAGTTATTCACGGGCTGGCACGGCATTCAATACGAGCACCGAGACCGCATCGTTGTTTGAGCCGAAAGTAGCTGAAGCGATCTTCAAGGAGTTTCTCAGGGAGCAAAACGTACAGGTCATCACGGGGCGGCTCGATCTGGCTGCAGGCGTCGTGATGAATGCCGGTAAAATCAGCCATCTCCGGCTTGAAGACGGCCGCGAGTTTTCCGGCAAGATGTTCATTGATGCGAGCTACGAGGGCGATCTGCTTCCCGGCGCGGGGGTGACTTTCGCGGTCGGACGCGAGGCGAATGCCAACTATAAAGAAACCTACAACGGGAATCAGGCGGCACACGCGGTCAAGAACCAGTTGCCCGACGGGATCAATCCCTACGTCACCGCAGGCAATGCGGCCAGCGGCCTGCTGCCCGGCGTTGCCGCGGATGCCGACGGAACGGACGGTAGCGGTGATACCAAGCTTCAGGCGTATTGTTTCCGGATGGTTCTAACGGATGTGGCGGCCAACCGCGTGATGATTCCGCAACCCGCCGGCTACAACGAGGCCGACTATGAATTGCTCTTCCGAGCCATTGCGGCGGGCCAGAGGACGAATTTTTTCAAGCTTGACCTGATGCCCAACCGCAAGACCGACTCCAACAACACGGGTGGTATTTCCACCGACTTTATCGGGAAGAATTATGGCCCCGGCTGGAATTGGACCACGCTCGGCCACGACGCACGCCAGGCCCTCGCCCGGGAGCACGAATCATGGCAGCGCGGCTTGGTCTGGACGTTACAAAACCACCCCCGCGTCCCGCTTGCCATCCGCACCGCCTACGCCAACTGGGGCCTCGCCGCAGATGAATTCACCGATAACGCGAACTGGCCCTATCAGTTATATGTGCGGGAGGCCCGGCGCATGATTTCCGACTACGTGATGACCCAGGCCGATTGCGCTGGATCAGCCGTTGCCGCGGATTCCGTCGGTCTGGCGGCCTATTCGATGGACTCGCACAACGTCCAGCGCCAAGTGAAAAATGGCATGGTCAAGAACGAGGGCGACGTGCAAATGGCTGTCTCCAAGGCTTATCCGATTTCCTATCGTTCCATCATTCCGAAACGCGGCGAGTGCCGGAATCTGCTCGTTCCGTGGTGCCTTTCCGCCACCCACATGGCCTTTGGTTCGATCCGCATGGAGCCGGTTTTCATGGGTTTATCCCAATCCGCCGCCATCGCCGCGAGCATGGCCATCGATCGGGATATCGCCGTTCAGGATCTGGCCTACGCGGCATTGCGCCCGGTGCTTCTAACAGCCGGATGTGCTCTCGGCAAGCCTGTCACCGAACTCCGTCCACCCTAGTGGAAGACACGGAATGCTCGGAAAAATTTAGCCGCATTCTCGGTTGAACCAGAAAAGCGATTTCACCCTTTCCCCGCCGGTCCGATAGTCCCGCTGGGCACGAACTGCGCCGGAAAAAGCACCGTCTTGCGGTCAGGGCAACCTTTTATCACTGCGCTCAGCCAGCGCAGCACACGGCGGACCAGCGGCGTATCATCCCAGTGAACATGGGCGATTGGCGGATGGCACCACGCTAGCGAACTGTCCCATTGCCCGACGAAAAGCGAAACTTGCTCCGGCACCCGCAAGCCGTGCTCCGCGAGGAAACCCAGCGTCGCCATGAGTCGCGGCGTTTCATCGATCAAGAGCGCCGTCGGCGGGCTGACGGCAAAGAGCTTCGTGAGCACCGCGCGAAAACCAGCGGGCGATTCCTCCCACTCCGGCACGTTGAATGGGTAGTTCCATGGAATGTGATGGCTGTCCAGTTCGGCGGTGAATCTCGAGACATAGGCGCTCGGCACAGGGTGGCGCAGGTGGCTCAGGCAGATCATCACAATTCTCTTGTGGCCCAGCGCCAGCAAGCGGCGGAAACCCTCCACATGCGCCGCAGATACCAGCGTGCCCGTGCCGGCCATGTTCACGTCGGAATAACCGCCGCCAAGGGCGATGGAGGGCAATGGCTTTGTGGCGAACCACGCCGCCACCTCGCGTCGCGGAGCCACCACCACCCATGCATCGGCCTGCATTTCTGCGAGATACTTTGCGATGCGGCCGGGGTCGTGGCGCAGGCTGGCTTGGCAGGGTTTGGAGAGAAAGCAGGCATGGCCGGCTTGTTCGATTTCGTGCTGGAGTTTTGCCAGAATGCCCTGCATCCCCGGGTTCTCATCCACCATCCGTTCGTGTAGAAGCACGCCTACACGCAGCACGCATCGGCGCGCTTCACTTCCCGGACGCGCCTGAGCCACAGTGCGGCTGCGGCCTGAACCCAGTTTGCCCAGCAAGCCCTCGGCTTCGAGCAAGCGCAGTGCCGCCTGCACCGTGTTGCGGCCGACACCCAACTCGAGCGCCAGCTTGCTTTCGCCGGGTAGGGTCGCGCCCCAGCGCCCCGCCAGCAACCCTTCGCGCAGGACTCCAGCGCTCAGTTCAGGCAAGGATTGGCGGCGTACGATGGGCATGCCGGAAAGCCTGATTTATGTTAGGTCAGACTGTCGAGAAGTTTCTTCCTGAGTTCTGGCATGGATTGGCGGCGCACGACGGGTATGCCCTGAAACCTGATCCATGTTAGGTCCGGCTGTTGAGAAAATACTTCTTGATGGCGGTCGAGGGTAGGATAAATTTTTTTTCGCAAGCGGAAACGAGCAACAAACCAACCCCGGCCGGAACCAATTCACCCATCCTCCAGAGTGGCAAGAAACAACCTGAGAATTGAGAGATCATGAAGCAGCTGAAGCTTGTTGAACATCTCGGAAGTCTAGCACAGCGCCAGCCCCTAGCGCTGGTGACGGGTGAGGCGGCGGCCTGGAGCCCGGAACTCGCGACGCCATTTCCATTTCGGCACAGTCTGCCGGTATCCGATGCCATCTCCGGGTTACCCGTTTACGTGACCTCTGCGGGTTGGGAGAAGGTGATAGCGGGAACGGCCTATCCTTTGGCGGATACCGGCTTTAGCGGATTCAAATGGGAAGACGGCAGGATCTTACCGGAGTTCTGCCTGGCCTGGGTGGAGGAAGGCGAGGGCTATTTGGAAACCACTGCGGGAAGACAGAGGATTCCGGAGCGGCGGGCATTTTTGTTCAGGCCCGGGGAATGGCATCGCCACCGTCCCCTCGCCACCACCGGATGGATCATCCATTGGATTCATTTCAATGGCGGACTGCCCCGCCAATGGCTGCAGGATGGAGCATTGGCATTGACGGGCAATCTGCCCGATCTCGGGAGTGTGGAGTTATTTCGCAGGCAATTCCTGCATCTGATCCTTACCGCCCACCACGCCGCAGCCACCAATTCGCCCATCCTCTCGTGGCAGGCGGCGGGATTGCTCACCCATCTCGTGAAGCCGGGCGGCCAGCAGTGGGTTGCCACCGGGCATAGCGCGGATGAAATCGTCAACCGGGCGGTGGAGTTTATCTGGAACCACAGTCATGCCTTCGTGGACGTCGCCGAGGTGGTGGCACAGACCGGCTTATCGCGCCGCTCTTTGGAACGCCGCTTCACCAAAGCCCTGCGGCGCAGCGTCCTGGAGGAAATCCAACTCTGCCGCCTCGGCCTTGCCAAACGCCTGCTGACCGAAACCCGGCTGCCGGTCAAGCAGGTCGTCCATCGCGCCGGCCTGCGCAGCCATCAGCAACTCTGCCTCCTCTTCCAAGAACATGAGGGCATGTCACCAACCGATTACCGCGAACTAACCACACCCCGCGACTGCCAGCTCCAAGGACACCGGAATTACACCGGAATGCCGCAATATCGTAAGTCCGATTGAACCTTTCCTGATTTGTATGTCCTCGTTCCGCCGCAAAATCATCAAAGATTTTTCTACTCATGAATCCTCCTGTTAACAATACTCATGCAATCCTTTTCCCGCCGATTCGCTTAACGCAACTGACAACCGACAACCCCAACCCCACCATGAAACCCCGCCATTCCATCCACCGCATGCTCACCGGCGCCGCCTTGGCGCTGCTCGCCCTTGCCCCGCCCGCCGCTCGCGCCGCCAGCGGTACCTGGACCCAAACAACCTCCGGTGGAAACTGGAGCGACGGCGCGAACTGGAGCGGCACCACGGTTGCCGACGGTTCAGGTTCCACCGCTGATTTCAGCACCTTGAACCTCGCGGCGGACACTACGGTGCACCTTGATGCGCCGTCTCGTACGCTCACGACCTTGAAATTCAGTCCCGGCACCGGCACCGCGTACCAGTGGATTCTGGACGACAACTCCAGCAGCGGCGCCAACAATCTGACCCTCGCGGGCACCACGCCGACCATCCTCGTCACCAGCAACGCCACGATCAGCGCGGTCATCGGCGGCAGCACGGCTTGGGTCAAAGACGGCCCCGGCAAGCTCACGCTCTCCGGCGCGAACAGCACGACCGGTGGAACGACGATCAATGCTGGAACGCTGGCGCTCTCCGGCGGCGACAACCGTCTGCGCAGCACCGGCCCGCTCACCTTCAACGGCAACAACACCATCCTCGATCTGGGCGGCACCAGCCAGACGCTGGCAAGCATGACGTTCACCAACACCGCCAGTCAGACCTATACCATTCAAGGGGGCGGCTCGCTGACCCTGAATGGTGCCAGCAACTTCATTCTTGGCGCACCCGGTAGCACCGGCCCAGGCACAGTGGGGAAAGTCGTCAACCTGGCCGGTGTCTCCACTTTCGCTTATAGTGCATCCAACAACAAATTCGGCGTCGGCGCGCAGAATTCCGGCACCTTAACAGGTACCAATGAAGGTGATACGCTCACGCTGGCCGGAACGAATACGATTACGGCTTCGGTTTTCGCAGTGATTGACATGGATACAGGTACTAGTTTGACGAGCACGGGAACGGTTCATTTGGGGCAGTCGAACACCATCAATGCCACGACTTTCAACGTCGGTTCTGTGGGCCGGACCACGGCCACGCTGGATTTCGCCACCGGCCTGGCGAGCAACCCATCGTTGAAGATTCGCGGGACTGCCGGCGGCAGCAGCCGGGCCGACATTGTCATAGCCTCCACCGCTGGCAACCGCGCGAACCCCAGCACAACCGCGAAGATCGATCTAACCACCGGTGTGACCGGAACCAGCGCTCTCGATGCGATGGCGGGCACTTTGATGATCGGCAGAAGCACCAGAACCAGCACAAGCTCGCAGGATGCTACCGGAAGCTTTATCATGGGAGGCGGCACATTGGATGCGACGACCATCGTTCTGGGGCAAGATGCTAGCGGTGGCAGCAGCGGGACGCAAACTGGCACTCTGAGCTTGAACGGCGGCACCGTCAAGGTGGCGACACTGACGATAGGCAACAAGAATGGAGGTAACACGGTTATTGGAAATTTGAATCTGAACAGCGGCACGTTGCGCGCCACGACCGTGCAAAATGGTGCAGGGGCGGCGACGCGTAATTTCAACTGGAGCGCCGGCAGTATCCAAAACTATGACGCCAGCACCGACATCACCATCGGCACTGGCCTGACCGTGAGCCTGGTCGGCAGCAGCGACGACCACACCTTCAATATCGAAACCAGCCGCACGGCAAACGTCGCGGCGGTGGTTGCCAACGGTGCTTCCAGTGTTGGCAAACTCGTCAAATCCGGTGATGGCACGCTGATCCTCACGGCGGTCAACACCTATACCGGCACCACGACTGCGAACGCGGGCGTGCTGCTAGTGAATAGCCCTGGTTCGACGCACGCCAACAGCGCGGTAACGGTGCAAAGCGGCGGCAGGCTCGGCGGCACCGGCACCGTCAACGGCACCGTGACGGTGAACGGCGGGGGCATCCTGCAACCGACCCTCAGCGGCACCGCGGGCACGCTCACCCTCTCCAGTGCCACAGCTCCGGCTTTCGCCGCATCCAGCACGCTGAAAGTCCGCGTACCGACGACCTCGACGGCGGACAAGGTTTCCCTGAGCCATGCCACCCCCGTCTTTGCCTGTGGCAATCTGGATCTGGTAATTGACACC
>JBAXOP010000256.1:0-8194 GCA_037133195.1 Verrucomicrobiota bacterium
GAAGCTGAGGTATTTGAGTGCTTTCATGGTGACCGGGGCGCGGTGTCAACGGCGGCGTCTCAGCTTCCGCACCATAGCGACCAGTGACATGATGCCGACCGCCAATCCGATCAGCAGCGAGGCGAGACGCAGGTGCCATTCGATCTGCTCCTGATAGGACGTGATGACGCCGAGCGCCGGGGAGACGGTGCCGACGATGGCTTTGGACACGTAGTCGAGGTCGATTTCGATGGGCTGGCGCATGGTTCTGTTGCCGTTGCCGGGGTGTCAACCGGATGGCGGATTTCCCTGTCACTCGGTCTTTTTTTTCCGGGGTGCCGCCGGGATGCAGCATGTCCCTCGACCATGTGGTGGAGTCCGGTGTCAGGTACTTTTCCGCCCATGTCCGATAGATGGCGAACAGCCTGTCTCGCTCAGCGAAGTCACCAGCGACGTCTGCGGCTAGAATGCTGTCGCGCAGGTCGTTCATGTAAACCCCGTGCGGTGAGTCCCATCTCATCAACTGGAGGCGGATGCTGTTGAGCGGAGCGGCGGCCTCATCGTGGTTGCGCCTGGTCCGCTCGTCCTTACCGGCAATGGCCGGCATGATGGGAACTTCCGTCATGGATTCCGGCGTGTCGGCCTCCTTGGTCAGGCCCGGCCTTTTCGACAAGACCGTCGTGGCCTGCCCTCTACCCAGGTTCGGCTTCTGCGGCAACACGGGGGTTGCGGCAGCTTCCGACAGGCTGGTCTTCTGTGGCATGATCAGAGGCAGCAGCGGATCAACCACGGTCACCTTGGCCGGTTGCTCTTGAGAATGTGCCACCGCTATCGCTAACAGCAGCATCCCCGCGACCTTCTTTACTTGTATTGTTGTGCCCATGACTTGTATTCCTCGGTTCCTTTCCAAAACATCAGTGATCCGGCGAAACTGGTGGCGTCGGTGATTTTTCGTTCCTCCAGGTCAGTGCATCGCTTGGTCAGCGATTCGGTTAGCATGGTGTAATCCGGTGCGGTTAGGTCAATGTCGAGTTCGGATGTGGCGGCCCGCAGTCCATCCCATAGCGGAGCGTTGAGAGCGGCAAGGATCGGAGCCATGGCCGCGTCAAATGATGTCGCGTCGTTGGGCAGGTTCGCTGCGCGTCGTGAACGGGTCATCGCGCCGATGCACCGCGCCAGCACCTCCTTGCGCAGCCGGTCGTAATCCAATGCGTTGCGGATTCCGGCGATGCATTTCATCAACTCCTGCGGGGTTGTATCCGATAGATAGTTGGTGCCGGGAGCGAACTTGGTGTATTTGATCTGATAGCGCTGGAAGCTCTGTTCAGGCATCAGCGCCAGAATCTCGTCCTGGCGGGCTTTAAGCGCCGGGCATTCGATGTAGGGCATGCGGTTGAGGATTCCGATCTCGTCCGCGGTGATGACCGGCTTGGCTGCAAGGTGGTTCAAGACCGCCTGCATTTTCTCATGCGGCACCTTGTCCCACATGATGATGCCGTTGACCGCAGGCTTGAGCTTGTCCTCCAGATAGAGATCGGACAATGCCACGCTTTCCGCTGCCGGTGTCAGCGCGTTGGCGGCAACCAGGCCGGCCATCACGCCGTTTCCAAGCTGCTTGTCTTTCGCCGCGTCATAGGCTCTGACCTCGGCCTGGTCAGTGAGCGCGGCGCGTTGGACCAGCAGCGGTTCGGCGGCAAACGCGTTGATGGTGACCATGGCTGCCATGGTGAGGAGTATAGTTGTCTTCATGCTGATTGTGTGTGTGTGGTGGTTGATTGGTGATGGAGATTACTTCGGTTGCAGCAAGGTCAGGCGCTCGTTGCGCCACTCAATCGGGCGGATCGCGTTCCAGACCTGAGTGCCGTCGGGATGAAGTTCCCAACCGGCCGCCGTCTCGAACTGGCAGACCCATTGCAGATATTTGTTTCCTTGGCGCATCCAGTTCCCTTGCCCGCCTGTCAACAGATGGGTGGCGCGACTCGGCTGGAAGATAATGAAATGGCCGGGAGTGCCTGCGGGTTGAAGCTGGGCGGTCATGGCGGTGCCGAGTGGACCGTCAGCCGTGTTGCCGAGCCAGCGTTGCAGGCGTTGATGACTCCGTGAGGAGGAGCCGTTCTGATTGGCGAAGAACAGTTCCGCGTTTCCATCGGCCACGCCGGTCCCCCAACCGGCATCCGCGTCCTGCCCGGTCGAGCACCAGCGATAGACAAACTTGTCGTCAGTGTCCAACTCGGTGGCGATGTAACCGGCAGGAAAAGGGCATAGCCATGGAAACTCCGCGTTTGAGGAAACCCGCAGTTCGTTGGCACCGAAAAACCAGCCGTTCGCATCACAGAAACATTCCGGGCCTGAGCCATCCACCTTGTAGTAGTTCTTGCCGTTGCGGGTGCCCAGACACCGATAGGTCAGATCGAGGGTTTCAAGATCGACGTATAACTTCACGCACCCGGCGCGGTGTCAACCGACAGGCCCGGCGGCATCACAGTGGAAATCTCCGATTCCATTTATCGCGCCGCCTGCCACACCCTCCGCAGCCCCGCAGATGCGTGCCGGCCACCGCGTCGATGACTCTGGCGACAGGGTGCGCTACGGCATGGACGAGGTCGCCAAGGCCGCGGTATTTTTTCGCGGATACGCGGGGGATCGGGTCAGGCGTCGAGATCGACGGCCTCGCCGGTGACTTGGGGTTTGTTTCCATAGGGCGAGTGGTAACACTCGAAGCGGACGTTCACCAGCCTCGTTTCTCCGGGCTGGGCTGGCGGATTCATCGCACGCCAGTCACTGGCTAACCATGATTGCGGGTCATCCGGGTCGCCAGGCCCCTTCCATGTGACGGTGAGATCACGGTTGATGGCCGATGGACTGGGACTATTGGAATCATCCGCTTTATACCCCTTCGGGAAAAACACCACGTCCCAGGTGATTTTGAAATATGAGCCGGTGAAATCGGTAGGGATCTTCCACCTGTAGCGGACAAACTGAACGAGCAGGCAGGCGAATGATAGATAGTTGCCAGCACCATGCCACGGGACTTGATTGATCCGGTATGCCTGGCAGTAACTCCCGATGGAGAAATCAGAATCCGTGAAATCAAGGGCACCGAGCATTGCGGCATAGGACGAGGAACGTGCCGTTGCGACTGAAACCGCGCCCTCATAGGCGGTGGCGCTTACTCCTGACGGATTGCCGCTGTTTGTGAGAGCCACGGTGATTTCGTCCATGACCCCCTTGCCTCCGAGATTTGCCTGAATCGCGCTGGACTGCGTGTATAAAATCCACACGCCGCTCTGATAGGTAAAACGGGTTTTCAGATACGCTTCGCCCTCGTTGAATCCCCACGTCCCCCCATATCCCGAAAGGAAACCCGCGCCGAACATGCTCTCGCACTCCAACTCAGGCGTTGGGCACACCGGCATCAGGCAGCATTCGCAATTTGCCAATCGTTCGTTCCAGTCGTCTAGTGTTTCGATGGTGCTCATGATTCAAACCGGCACTGCTTTCAACCATGTTTGGCCAGCGTCACCCTTCACATAATAGCTGCCGCTGGAATTGACCATTCCGGCCAGCAATCTAACCGAGGTGGCAACCGCCACACGCACAGAAAGGCTCACCTCGAACACATGAAATTGACCTGATGAACTCGCGTTGTAGGCGGAATAGTAGATCGGATTGTAAAGGTTCAGGTTGTTCACAACGGGAACACTTGTCGTCGCGGCTGGTTGGGGTGGACTCGCGCAATACGGAACCCATTTCGTGTAACTGCCGACGGCGGTCGTCACGGTGCTTCCCCCCTGGAAGCGGATTCCGATCCAAACGCTGGTGCCGCTATACACTGCGGAGGCTGCCTGTAAGGTTCCGGTGATCTGCCAATTTCCAGGCTCAAGGGTGATCGCTGTCGCGCCAACGTCCATGGCCGTTGTTGGAGCTGTGCTGTTGCTGTTAGTGATATGCACGTCAGCGGACAACGTGACCAATTTCTGACCTGGGACGCCCGGATTCTCTGGCGAGGTTGTCAGGTAGCCGTTCGCGCCCACATAGATGTATCCGACGCCCAGTGTCGCGAGGGTGGCGCTGGAAAGGATGCTCGCCCCGGCAGGCCCGGCGTCTCCGGGATCCCCCTTCGGCCCCGCAGGCCCCGCAGGTCCAGCCGGTCCCACGGTGCCGCCACTATCGCCGCCACCGCCGCTGCTTCCCCCGCTACCGCCTCCGCTACCGCCTCCACTATACTCAGCAGTCAGGCTGCCTGGACAATGCGTGACATGAATCGTCCCGCAACCCGCAGGAGAAAGTTTGGCCACGCCGTCCTTGATGGTCAGCAGTCCGATGGCGACAATCATCTTGCCGGTGCCTGCGGGCGTGGTGGGGATGGTCTGACTCGGGTAACTGCCACCGGAGCTTCCTACTTGCTTCCATTCCGGTTCGGTGGAGGTTTTGAGTCCCGGCAACAACACCTCGTCCTCGACGTTGGCCTTGACCCCGATCTCCAGCCAGACCAGGAACGTGCCGGTGGCGTCGAGGTTGATTTCCTTGTTGGGCACGTTCCATACCTTGTCGCCAGCATAAACCACGCCGCCCCGGATGCCTGTCTTAAGGGTTTCCTCCTCGACCCATGAGACGATTTGCCCGAACGGACATTCCGACACAGCGGGGCCAGTGATGCCAGCCGCATGACGCGCTCGATAGTTGACCCCCCCGGAAGTGGAAACGATCTCCAAACTTGCAGACGGACGAGGCGTGCGTGCAGCCAGCGCATCGACCATCGTGTTCCAATCGCTTGCGAGGATTGGATTGCCGGGAATTTTTTTCGGCGGGAGCCTCATGTTAGGAATATATGTCCCTGTCCCAGCCGCCCCGATCACTGGCGAGCCATTCGCGCTCAATGCGGAACGATTTACCTTCCTGTGTCTGGTTCACCCCGTTGAGCAGCCAGTTGCGGTTGGTGGCCAATGCCGGTGCCGGTCCCGAGGGTGTGTCAATATCTCCAATCTTGTTGAGGTCGGTATTCCTAACACCAGAATTGCGCGTGATGCTTTCGCGCCACGCCACCTTGGGCGAGTAATAGGAAACCTGGCCGCGCATGATTTTCTTGAGGGCCTCCTTGCCGAGCAGGCTGGTGATTTGATCCTTGTAGGCGTTGCCTGAGTCGTCCTTGTCCTTGCCACTGGCGATCCCTTTGAGTGCCTCCACCTCGTCGTCGTCGAGGTCTCGATAGCGATAATGTGATAGCAGAGGTTCCTCCGAAAGCGACAGTCCCATCGTATAGGTTGCCGACGCAGCTTCCTCGTCATTGGTCATGTCCGTTAACTGAGTTCTCACCTTGTGGTCCCCACATTCTATTTATGACATCACCAGCGGTCTATCAGGACTGGATTGTCCCGGGAAGTTTTCCACACCGTTCGGTCTTCGCCACCTGCTGCCGCATGGAGCGCTGAGGAGGACCGTGCCCAGGCCGCAATGTGCGTATTTCGCGAAATGACTGTCCAATTTGCGAACCGAAGAAAAGCTGCGGCCTCCGGCTCGTTACCTCCACTGCAATCCGTTGCCATCTCACAAGTTTTTGCATTCCAGCATTCCACGCCGCCGACCAATCACCGCTACCTAACCATGTCCATCCTTCGCCCCACTGTCCTGTTTTGCTGCCTCTCCTCATGCCTGTTAGGCCAACCGCTGCAACCCTTTCCGTTGTCGCAGGTGCGCCTCGGCGAGGGGATTTTCAACGACAGCATGGCTGTCAACCGCCGCGTGCTCGATGAAATCGGGGTGGAGCGCGCGCTGTATTGCTTCCGCTACAACGCCAAACTGCCTACCGGCGACACCAAGCCGTTGGACAGTTGGGCGAGTCCGGAGCCGGGTGGGGCGTTTCCCGGGTTTTATGAAAGCCACTATCTATCCGCCATTGCGCTGATGTCGGCGCAGGCCGGCGATGCCAAGTTGCGCGAGCAAGTGAACTACATGGTCGCGGAGTTGGCGAAATGCCAGCAGGCGTTGGGCGGGAGTTATTTGTTTGCCTCGCCGCAGGAGGAATTCGAGCCCAAGCGACTCGACGGGGTGGCGTGGTACCGGATGCACAAGTTGATGGAAGGCTTGCTGGCGGCCCACCGCCATGCCGGAAATGCCCAGGCGCTCGCCATCCTCAACCAGCTCGCGACGTGGATCGATAGCCGGATGAAAACCTATGGCGATGACTTCGAAGCCGTCAAGAAAGTTGAATATGGCGGCATGACCGAAGCCCTTGAAAACCTCTACGGCATCACCCGCAATCCCCGCCACCACGCAATGGCCCTTGCTTGGGAACAACGCGAACTCATACTCGAGCGTTACCACAAACATGAGGATTTCTGCGAGCATGCTAATACCCTGCTCGCTAAAATGGTCGGAGCCGCACGCGTTGCCGAGGTCGCAGACACCGATGCATATCACCGGGTGGCCTGTGAGAATTTCTGGGATCTGGTCGTCGGTTCGGGCCAAAAGACCTATGCCACAGGCGGCACCAGCGTCCACGAAGGCATGCCTGGCTTGCGGGCCTTGGCCAACACCCAGTCGCGCATGGCCCAGGAAACCTGTGTGAGTTACAACTTGCTCAAGGTGACGCGCAGTTTGTTTCATCTAACCGGTGAAGCCAAGTACATGGATTACTACGAACGCTGCCTGTTCAATGCTATCCTCGGCAGCCAGGATGCGCAAACCGGTTGGAAGACCTACTATCAGCCGCTCAATGCCAATGCTCTCAAGGATTTCCGCTCCAATCTAACAGGTTGCTATTGCTGCAACGGCACCGGCCTGGAAAATCCGTCGCAATATGGCAATGCGATCTATGCCCATGACGATGGAGCCCTTCGGGTCAATCTGTTCATCGCGTCCACCGTTGCGTGGCCGGAAAAAGGCCTGCAAGTGCAGCAAGTGACCCATTTCCCAGCTGAGCCCGCCACCGCGTTGATTGTGCAGGCCAAGCAACCCGTGGCACTGGACATCGCAATTCGGGTGCCGGGCTGGTGCACCAAGGGGTTTGCCGTGACGGTCAATGGTGTCATTCAAAACGTCGCCGTCAATCCGGGAAGTTATGCTATCATCAAGCGCACGTGGAAGTCCGGCGATCGCATTGAGTGTAAACTTCCCATGACGTTCATGAAGTATCCGATGCCCGACAAAGCAAGCCAGATGGCATTTTTATATGGTCCGCTGGTGATGGTGGGCGATGGGGCGCGGCCATGGCTCAGCGAGTTAGTGGGGGATGTTGATGACCCGAACAGTTGGGTCAACAAGCTCGACACCTGGTTCACGGCGCTCAAGGCGCAACCCTTGGTGTTTTCAGCCCGCGACGGCGCGGGGCGCTACCTGCGCTTCAAGCCATACTATCAAATCGGTGGTGGTCAGTTCTTCACTGGCTATTGGGATGTTGTGAAAGCCTCCACCCGTCAAGACGACCACAACATCGCGTTGGGTAAACCGACACTATGTTCCTGTCCGGATCCGTTCGGCGTTAACGTCGAATCTTTCATGCGCTCTGGTAAAGCGGTGGACGGCCAGTATGGCGGAGATGACGATTGGTATGTGAAGTGGTTTCCCAATGGCATGGCACCGCAATGGATCACCGTGGACTTAGGCGCGCTGCATGACATTACCGGCACAGAATGGTTTCTGGCGGTCGAGGACATCAAGGACCACGTCGCCTATCCCTACAAGCTCGAGGCCTCGGCGGATAACCAAGCTTGGCAGATCTATGCCGATTGCTCTAACAACGCCACCGCCAAAGCGTCCTATGCGAATCGCGGTGCGGCGCGTGCACGCTACCTCAAACTCACCCTGTTGGCACCGGCGCCGGTGAGAAATGATGCGGTGCGCCCCAAGCTCGCCGAGTTCAAGATCTTCGGTCGGCCGGTTGCTGCACGTTAGCAGGTGCAAGCCGCAAGGAAATGGGCACATTCCTAGGCGTGGTGCGCTGCTTCACACGCAAGTCTGCCATGTCTGCCTCCAGCGCCTGGATGTCCTAGTGGAGTTGGGCAGCTACTCGATGTCGACGGCGGCGGCGTGGAGGCTCACGGAGGGGAAAGATGCCTGGAGCTTGCGGATTTTGCGCCGGGTGTCTGACGCGGCTTAGTCGAGGTCAGGATGTGTGAGGGGGAACTACCCCGGTTATTGGACGAACGGGGTGAAAGCTGACGAGCGCTGTGGCCGTAACGGTTGCAGCCATCCCTTTCAGTCATGAAAATCCTGC
>JBAXOP010000257.1:0-8159 GCA_037133195.1 Verrucomicrobiota bacterium
TGGCTCGCGCCGCGACCGCATCCCCGCTTGCATCCGCCGCGCCGTCCAAGATCCTAACAGCCACGACTTCGCCGGCCAGGTGTGGCATCCGCCGCAACCCTACAAATGGCGGCATACGTATGATCCGCGCAGCCTCGCAAGCCCGCTGATCTACGAGGCCCACGTCGGCATGGCCGGCGAGGAGCCGCGCGTGCATAACTACCGCGAATTTGCCGAGGCGATCTTGCCACGCATCGCCCGCGCCGGCTACAACACGGTGCAACTCATGGCCGTGCAAGAGCATCCCTACTATGGCTCGTTCGGCTACCATGTGTCGTCATTTTTCGCGCCCTGCTCGCGCTTCGGGACCCCGGAGGATTTGAAGTATCTGGTGGATAGCGCCCACGGCCTGGGGCTGGCAGTGTTGTTGGATGTGGTACACTCCCATGCGGTGAAAAACGTAGGCGAGGGCCTTAATGATTTCGATGGCTCGGGCAACCAGTACTTTCATGCAGGCCCGCGCGGCGATCACCCCGGCTGGGATTCCAAGTGCTTCAACTACGGGCGGCCGGAAGTGCGCCAGTTTCTTCTATCCAACTTGCGCTATTGGCTCGAGGAATTCCGCTTTGATGGCTTCCGCTTCGACGGGGTTACTTCGATGCTCTATCATTCGCACGGCATCAAGGTGTTCAATAATTATGACGACTACTTCGGCGAGGATGCCGACGAGGATGCCATCCTCTATCTACAACTCGCGTCTCAGCTGGTGGCCTCGTTCAAACCCGGCGCGCTGACTATCGCCGAAGACATGTCCGGCATGCCGGGCTTGTGCCGGCCTCATGCAGAGGGTGGTTTGGGCTTCAGCCACCGCCTCGGTATGGGTATCCCGGACTATTGGATCAAATTGCTTAAACATAGCCGCGACGAGGATTGGAATCTGGATGAATTGTGGGGCATGCTGTCTAACCGACGCCACGGCGAGGGCACCATCGCCTATGCCGAAAGCCACGACCAGGCATTGGTTGGCGACAAGACGCTCGCGTTCTGGCTGATGGATAAGGAGATGTATGAGCACATGGGCAAGGACGACACGCATCCGGTTATCGAACGCGGCATTGCCCTGCACAAGCTTATTCGACTAACGACATTGGCGCTCGGCGGCGAGGCCTGGCTCAATTTCATGGGCAATGAATTCGGCCATCCCGAGTGGCTGGATTTCCCGCGCGAAGGCAATGGCTGGTCCTATCATTATTGCCGGCGCCAGTGGTCGCTCGTCGATCACCCGGGCCTCAAGTACCACTGGCTCGCCGATTTCGACCAAGCCCTGATGGACCTGGTCCGCGAGCACAAGTTGCTGGCAGCGCCACCCGCCCGCTTGTTAGCTATCGATCATGAGCGCAAGATCCTCTGCGCCGAACGCGCCAACCTCATCTTTGTGCTTAATTTCTCGGTGAGCCACTCGGTATTTGGCCACCCGCTTCAAGTCGCCGGCGCGGCCACCCGGAAAATAGTCTTGGATACTGACGCGGCGGCCTTTGGCGGTCATGGCCGCGTCGATCCGGCGGTCGTGTATCCGGTCAGCGCCGATGGCATCATGAACCTCTACACGCCGTCGCGCAGCGGCCTGGTGTTTGCCCAAACAGCATTTTGACACCGGTGTGAAACGATATTTCCTGAGGCGCCTGCTGTTGATTCCGCCGACCTTGTTCGGTATCACGTTGCTGGTATTCACCATCACCCGCTTTGTGCCCGGCGGACCGGGCGAAAAAATGTTGCAACAGGCGGCACGCGGTGCCGACCAAGGCGGCAAGCACTCAGCGACGCCGCAAACGCAGGGAGGCATGAGTGAGGAGCAACTTGAAGAGGTGGAGGAACAATTTGGTCTCGATAAGAATATACTAACAGGTTACGCGCAATGGCTCGGCATCCTCCCCAAGGAAACCAATATCTCCAAGGGCGAATTCGGCGCGCTCGATGATGAATCTATCGGCGGCGGCATTGATCCGGACAACACCGCCATCATCGTGCTGCGCGGCGACGGGCGCTTGGTCCATGTGCTGCGCCAAGGTGGGGCGCTGGCCTCGGCAGTGTTTGCGGCGTCCGCCAAACCCATTGCCGGCGAAGGCTGGAAAGTGCGCTACGAGTCGGAAAAAATCCGCCAGCAAAGATATCGCAACCGCAATTCCGGCAGCGACGATGCACCAGCCTACGCCCCGCGGGCCGTCGTCTATCAAACCCGCTTCACCGGCCTGTTGCAGGGCAATCTGGGTCGCTCCACTTCCTATAACGAACCGGTGGACCACATGATTCTGGCACGCATGCCCATCGCGGTGTATTTCGGTTTACTCACCGCACTGCTCACTTATGCAGTGTGTTTGCCGCTGGGCATACTCAAAGCCTTGAAGCACCGTACCTTTATCGACACCGCCAGTTCGGTGCTCATTTTCTTTGGCTATTCCATTCCCGGGTTCGCGCTCGGGGCTATCTTGCTAGTATATCTCGGCGCGCGGATGCATCTATTTCCATTGTTCGGCTTGACCAGCCCGGATTTCGACCAACTCGATACCTGGGCCAAATTGAAGGACCTGGCCCATCATACCGTGCTGCCGCTCACGTGTTATGGCATCGGTTCATTCGCGATGCTCACGATGCTCACCAAAAACAACCTGATGGACAATTTGGCAGCTGATTACGTGCGCACGGCGGTGGCCAAGGGGGTGAGTTTCAAGCGGGCGGTGTTCGGCCATGCATTCCGCAACTCGATGATCCCTGTGGCCACCAGCCTCGGCAGTTTGTTGGAGATTTTCATCGGCGGCTCGCTTCTTGTTGAGACCGTGTTCGATATCCAGGGCTTCGGCTTGCTTCAGTACCAAGCGATGATCGCTCGCGATGTGCCAGTCATTATGGGTACCCTCGTCATCGAGGCCGGACTTATGCTGTTAGGCCATGTCGCTTCCGACGTCATCGTGGCAATGGTGGACCCGCGTATTAAATTTGAATGACCATGCGAACCATCGGACTATTTCTAACGGCGCTCGGCGCGCTTGCAGCTACCGGGGAGATTCGCGGTCTGGCCTTTCCCACCGCACGTTGGTTCTTTGCGACCAGCCGGGATGTGCCGTGGTTGCATTATGATCTATCTAACGGAGATGTCTTCCCATGGTGCGGATGGCTGAGCACCGCGCTATTGATTGCCGGCGGTCTTTTTTTGGTGTTGCGCTCATGGCTGGGCGGCCCGCGCAATCCGGTGACCGAGCAACGCATCCGCCGGTTCCGGGCGATCAAACGCGGATACTTTTCGCTCATGATTTTGCTGGTTCTTGGCGGCCTTGCGGCGCTGGATCAGGTGGTGGTTGGAAAACGAGCGCTAGCCGTCAAGTATGAGGGCAAGTGGAGTTTTCCGGCGTTTCTGCCTGGCACAGTGAAAAATGCTGACTACGGTATGAACGGCGAACTGGCAGAGGCCCCGGCGGATTTTCGAGAACTAAAACGCCGACTCGAAGCTGACGGCAGCGGGCGGGTGATCCTGCCGTTAATTCCCTACGACCCGACCGGCGACACGCTGCCTGCACGTTCTCGCTCACTGGTGCAACGCGACGGCCTCTACTATGAAGACGGGGCTTCCCAGCCATTTTCGGGCATGGGCGCGACCTATCATGATGTTGAGAAGTCGCTCATTCACCTGCGTTTTTCGATGCGTCATGGTGTGCGCTCCGGCCCGGTTGATGGTTACGACTTGGAGGGTACAGCGGTGTACAGCGGAGATTATAGGTATGGTTCGCTGGTGAGTGATCGCTACAATGGTGGCAGCTCCAAGGCGAAATTCTTAGCGTTACCGGACAGCGAGTTGCGAGCGGTCAAATACCACCCGGCACCACCGTTGCCCGGCGAAGGTAACTGGCTTGGCACCACCTCCCAAGGCTACGATGTGCTCGCTTATCTGTACGGCGGCATGCAAGTGAATTTCAAGGCGGCCCTGATCTATCTGCCAATCATCTATCTCATCGGCATCTCCGTCGGCATGATGATGGGATTTTTCGGCGGCTGGTTCGATCTCATCGTCCAGCGCCTCATTGAGGTTTTCTCCAATATGCCGTTCCTTTTCGTCGTGATCATCTTTTCAAGCGTGGTGCCGGAACGCTACAAGGGATTGCCGGTTATCCTAACTATCCTGATCGTGTTCGGATGGATGGGCATGACCTTCCTGATGCGCACCGCCGCCTATCGCGACCGTGAACGCGACTACATCGCCGCCGCCAGGGTGCTGGGTGCAGGCACACCGCGCATTCTGTTTCTCCATCTCCTGCCTAATACCGTGGCCATCCTCGTCACTCTGGTGCCCTTTACCTTGTCAGGTCTGATTTTCTCGCTGACTTCGCTGGATTACCTCGGCTTCGGACTGCCGCCTGAATATGCCACCTGGGGCCGCCTGCTCAATGACGGACTCGCTAATCTCTCCGCGCCGTGGCTGGTGACGTCCACCTTCATCGTGCTCGTCGGCATGCTGGTTCTCATCACCTTTATCGGGGAAGCGGTGCGCGAAGCTGTTGATCCGAAAAAATTTACGTATTACAGATGAAGCGCCGACTCATGGAATTTCTAGGAGTGATCCTCGCAGGCATGGTTATGCTAACAGCCGGTGGCTGCCATCGCGAGTCACAGGCCAGTGGTCGAAAGCTGGAATTTGAGGCGTTTGTTCCTACCTATAACCGCTATATCCATGAATGGCTGCTCAAACAACAAGCCGCCTCCAAGGATGAAGCCGTCTCACTCCAGACGAAGCTCGCAACGGTTGATGGGGATGAAAAGGTCGCGCTGGAAGCGCGGGCGGCTGCCGTTATCCGCGATCTGGCAAAATGGGAATTCCGCCTGGGCCTGGGTGATTTTTTCAAGCTTGGCACGATTGCGGAGGTACCGGCGGGTCTGGTGTGGAAGGACGGCATGGAGCAACCGGAGATTGGTGACCCGCGGGCCAAGAAGGGTGGTACGCTGCGCCGCTTCATACAGACGTTTCCTTCAACTATCAGCTCGTTTGGTGATAACTCGAACAATGATTTCCGCGCCGAACTCTATGATTATATCGATATTCCATTGGTCGGTATCCACCCGCAAACCATGGAGTTGATTCCCGGGCTGGCTAACGAATGGGCGCTCTCGGCCGATGGACGCACCACCTACTTTCATATCAATCCCAAGGCCACTTATTCGGATGGCGTGACCATCACCGCAAGGGATTTCCTAGTGGCCGTCTATCTGCGTGTCTCGGACAATATCTTCAACCCCTATCACAAGCAATACTATCGAGAAGAAATCGCCCAAATCGCCATGTATGACGAGCGCACTCTGTCGGTATCGCTCCCGGAAACCAAGATCAACGCGCCGATGATCGCCGGTAGCTTGGAGCCATCGCCACCGCACTTTTACGCAGATTACGGGCCGGATTACAATGAGCGCTACCAATGGCGTTTTCCGCCGAGCACGGGCGCTTACGAGGTGTTAGCCAAGGATATTGTGAAAGGCGTTTCCATCACCGAGACCCGCGTCAAAAATTGGTGGGCCAAGGATCTGAAGTACTACCGCTATCGTTTTAATCCGGACAAATTGGTGCACACGGTGGTTCGCGATGAAGCCAAGGCCTTTGAATTGTTCCGCGCCGGCGAGTTGGACACGTTTTATATGAACCATCCGGAGGTGTGGTATGAAAAAAGCGAGATGGAACCTATCTATAAGGGATGGATCGAGCGAAGCACCTATTACAACCGCTATCCGAATCCGCCCCGCGGCCTGTATATGAACGTGCGCAAGCCGCCACTGGATGATCGCAACGTACGCATCGGCATCCACTTTGCGCTCAACTGGCAGAAGGTGATCAATGTGCTATTTCGCGGTGACTACCAACGCCTCAACGGCTTCAATGAAGGCTATGCGATCTATAGCGACCCCGCACTCAAGGCCCGTGCGTATTCGATCGAAGCCGCCCGTGCGGCCTTCCGCGAGGCCGGTTTCACCAACGAGGGGGCGGACGGGATTTTGTGCAAGCCCGACGGCACCCGCCTCTCAACGGCTATTTCCTATCCAACAGCGCTGCAAATGTATGACCGCATGTTTGCGATCCTGCGCGAAGATGCCAAAGCCTGTGGATTGGACCTGCGCCTCGATGGCGCGGAAATTACCGTGGACTATAAGAAAACCATGTTGAAGCAATATGATATGTCTTTCGGTAGTTGGGTCATCACCCCGCCTGTGCCGGATTTCTACCAATTTCTGCACTCGGCCAACGCGCTGGATGCCAAGGGCAACCCGAAGCCGCAGACGAACAATTTATTTGTATGGGGGAGGCCGGATACCGACCGTTTGTGTGAGATTGTGCGAACTGGCCGCAGCGTGGATGAAGTCCGCGACGCATCATGGAAACTCCAACATATCATTCACGACGAGGGGTTCTTCGCACCTGCCTACACCGTGGATTTTATCCGCCTCGGCTCCTGGCGCTGGGTGTGCTGGCCGGATTGTGATACCACCCGTTTTAGTCCCCCGGTGGTACTCGACCCGCACGAGGTGTTCGTGCTGTGGATCGACGAGGATATCAAAAATGAGACTCAGGCCGCACGCATCAGCGGCAAGTCATTCGGCGAGTGCAACCGCGTGGTCGATGCCTATCGGGTGCAAGCGCCCGCTGCCCCGGACCATACCGCCGCCCCCCACAATCCATGAGCCCGCGCACTGATATCATTCTGGAGGTGGACAAGCTCATCACCTCATTTGAAACTGAGCGCGGCATGTTGCGCGCTGTCGATCAAGTTTCCTTTTCGGTGCCACGTGGCAAGACGGTGGGCATAGTCGGAGAGTCCGGTTGCGGCAAGAGTGTCACGGCCATGTCGATCATTCGCTTATTGCCGCAACCCGCCGGGCGCATCCTAGGCGGGCAGGTGCGCTTCAAGGGACTCGATCTGCTGCGAGCGACTGATGCACAGATGCATCAAGTGCGCGGCGGAGATATCGGGGTAATTTTCCAGGAACCGATGACCGCACTCAATCCGGTGCATCGGATTGGGCGGCAGGTGGCGGAAGTTTTCCGGATACATAAGAAGTTAAGGAAGGGCGAAGCATGGGAAGCGGCCACAGAGATGTTGCAACGGGTGCGCATCCCGGATCCTGGAAAACGCATGATGGATTATCCACACCAACTCTCCGGCGGCATGCGCCAGCGTATCGTCATTGCCCTCGCGCTCGCCTGCAAACCCTCACTCGTGATTGCCGATGAGCCAACCACCGCCCTCGATGTGACCGTCCAAGCGCAGATTCTCGATCTTATGAAACAACTCCAAGATGAGATCGGCATGTCGATCATCCTCATCACCCATGACCTGGGCGTCATCGCTGAAACTTGCGACGAAGTAGTGGTGATGTATGCCGGGCGAGTGGTGGAGCGAGCCAGTGCCGCGGATTTGTTCGATCATCCTCAGCATGCCTATACTCGCGGCTTGCTGCAATCCATCCCCACTTTGGAGACCCCCTCTAAATCTATCCTCAAAACCATTCCCGGGATGGTCGCCTCGCTGGCCGATCATGTTCACGGTTGTCGATTTTGCCAGCGTATGGGCCGCAGTGCCGAGGCATCACAAGAGCGTCCGCGGTTAGCTGAGGTCGCCCCCGGCCATTGGGCGGAACTCTGCCCTCAATGCACGCCGGGTATTGAACATTACTAAACTTCTTACTCTTACTTCGATGTTCAATGTTCCATGTACGATGCGCGATGTTCCCCCACCTATGCTGGACGTGCGTGACCTCCGCGTCCACTTCCCGGTTCGCAGCGGCATCATTCCTCATCGCGCCGGTTTTGTCAGGGCGATTGATGGCGTTTCGTTGCTCATCAAACATGGCGAAACACTCGGGTTGGTCGGTGAGTCTGGTTGTGGCAAGTCCACACTCGGCAAGGCAATCGTGCGCCTGCTCAAGCCGACGTCCGGCAGCATTCATCTGCAGGGTGTTGATATCACCGGGCTGAGCCAGCGTGCTCTGCGCCCGCTGCGGCGCGATGTCCAAATGATTTTCCAAGATCCGGCGGAGTCGCTCGATCCGCGCATGAGTGTGCAGGCCATCATCGAGGAACCTTTGATCATTCACGGCTTGGGCGAGCGCTCCAGTCGCCGCATGATGGTGTATGAATTGTTGGACAG
>JBAXOP010000258.1:0-8146 GCA_037133195.1 Verrucomicrobiota bacterium
AGTTTCAGGCCGAAATCGCATTATATCAATCCACCGCGGACCCCCAAGGGCGAGGCCGTCGGGTGGATCGTCGTTGCCACCTGCCATCTTCACTCACGCGGTCGATGGCACCGCCTCGTTCCGCTTCTTCACCAGACAGATCATCCCCAACGGCGGCGTCCTCTGCTTCCTTTCGAAAGGTCTCTTTGGATCCCGGCTCGGAATGCCTTTACTGCTGGAATTTCACTAAATTTTCGACACCACCTCAATTTTTGCACACGTCGATGAGTATGAGCCGGAAATGCTCCAACAGTGGATCACAAATTCGGCTGTTTCCCACATTTTTCCATTGCCTAATTGGATAAATCGGATACGAATCGGGTGTCGAATGCTCCACGCGCCGCTGATCACCCCGGAAATGCTGCATTTCATCGCCCAGCTCGATGAGGCGAAGGGGCAGTGGCAGGCGTTGCGGACGCTGGCTCCGGAGCGGCTGCTGGCGCTGCGGCACAGCGCCACCATCGAGAGCATCGGCTCATCCACCCGGATTGAGGGGGTGAAGCTGTCCAATCACGAGGTGGAACGGCTGCTGGCCAGCCTGAACCAAACGTCATTTGCCACCCGGGACGAGCAGGAGGTGGCGGGATACGCCAGGGTGATGGAACGGGTTTTCGAGAGCTGGGCCGACCTCACCCTGAATGAAAACCACCTCAAGCAACTCCATGCGGAATTGCTGCAATTCAGCGACAAGGACACGCGCCACCGCGGTGAATACAAAAGCCACCCGAACCCTGTGGCCGCGTTCGGCCCCGACGGAAAGATGCTGGGAATTGTGTTTGAGACGAGTTCTCCGTTCGATACCCCCTTTGAAATGGAGAATCTCCTGCAATGGCATCGGGAAACCGAGGCCACGCCGGATCAATGGCACCCGCTGTTGAGAATCGGGGTTTTCATCGTCCGTTTCCTGGCGGCGCATCCATTCCAAGACGGCAACGGGCGGCTGTCCCGGGTTCTGACCACGCTCTTGCTGCTGCAAGCCGGCTACGGCTACGTCCCGTATTCCAGTTTGGAAAGCGTCATCGAGGCCAACAAGGAAGGTTACTATCTGGCCCTCCGCCAAACCCAGAGCACCCTCAAGGAGCCGGAGCCAGCATGGCATCCCTGGCTTTTGTTTCTACTCAAAGCCCTCAAGACACAAAAAGACCGGCTTCTGAGCCGTTTGGATGCGGAACAACAAGCGCTCGCCACGCTCACGCCGCTGGCCCGGTCGATCAGCGAGCTTCTCGCCAAGCAGGCCCGCGTCTCGGTGGCCACGATCGTCGCCGCCACCGGGACCAGCCGCAATACCGTCAAAGTCACGCTTACCCGCATGTTGCAGGCGGGCTTGCTGGTCCGGCATGGTTCTGGCAGATCCGTCCATTACACGAAACGCTAACAGCCAACCTGATTTTCCCCCTTTCCCCATGACCTACCCCTGAAAGGGATCGCCATTCTCCTCAGGAATATCTATCCGACCCCGCCAGTCGTCGCCGAAAAGGTGTGGACCTGGAAAGTCATTCCCTAAGCGACCCACTTTACCGAACGCCGGTGACCACGGCATCGGCATTTCTCCTGTCGGAAAAAGTTCGCTAGCTGAACGCAAATTTCTTCTGTCGGTCAAAAACAATAGGGATAAGGGCTCTGCCCTGAATCGTCATCAAAGCCGGGCCAGCAATGGCCCGGCTTTCTTGTTACCCGCCAATTTGCCTGCTTTTAGAATCTGCATATACCCCTGCTCTTCGTTCAGACAGATCCTGGACCTGCTGATCGAAATTTGCCGCCGGGCGGCCTCATACGTCGTCTGAATCAAGGTGCTCCCAGTCACTGATGACGATTGGCTATGGTCTCGCGCGGTCGTGGCCAACAAGGAGCGAGCGATAGTCGCTGGTTCGCCCTTTCGGGCTCTCCGCGAGCCTAGCAAAGAGATTCCTTCATGTTCTCCTGATGATCCGCTTCCCTGTTTGATAGCAGGCATCCGAGAGCCCACACCCATACCAAATCAATCCCTCAAATACCCATGATAGCAGAAAGTATAATTGTTAAATCAATTGATCACTACACCCGAACCGGAGAAATGTGGGTGGGAAAAATCCCAGTTGCCCTTTTTTAGCTAGGACACGCCTACCCGCGAACACGTCACCCAAGCCCGGCTTGCAAGCACTGCTGAATCCGCCCAGAGATATTAATCCACCCACACTGCCAGATGTTTTCAACGAAACTCCTTGGCAAACCGGACTGGATAGCTATTTTTGCGCTTGAGGGATTCTTGCCATGCCAATGAATTCAAGCTCCAGTCTCTTGCCCAAGTTAGCCGTTTGGAGGTTCCTATCTCTTCGTTTTATCGAAACACCGCCCTTCCGAAACACCGAAACACCTCTTCCGTCCCCCCTTTTTCCTGCCCTCCGATCCGGCCACTGGCAGTTTCACCAACCTTCACCTTAATCACCCCACCCGCCATGTTATCCAATGAATCCATGATCGCTTGTACCAAGATGGACTTTGATGTCGATCTGATCGCCACTTCCGGTAAATCGGCTCTATTTGGCGAGCTGCGCAAGGGCGGCACCGAGCTGATATCGACAGACAACGGGCCATTTCAATCCCATGTGATGGGGGTGTGGCATTTCCTTGCGGCCACCTGCAAAGAGAACCTGATTGAGACTCGGCAGTGGCACATTCCACGCTATGTCATGGCTCGGGAGATGGCCTCGTGGGGAAGTGCCTTCGAGGAGTTTGCTGCCACCCTTCGCGTCAGGCCGCTCGCGGGTAATATTTGGGGCATCCCAACACACATGGGCAGCCCGGATAAATTAACGATCGACCTGCCGGGCGACTTGTCATTCGAGGTGGCCAAGGAGTTCACTCAAAGACTCCGGGCCGACATTCCACTGCTCGAAAAAGCCCAAGCTAAAATCCGTGAGCGGGACGGTTTGTTTTATATCCCCCGCATGATGACCGCTGCCGGGAATCCCGTGGAATCGACATCCCACGAGCTTCTCGTGGCCATCGCTTTTGAAAAAGCCTGCCGGCCTCGCATGGACGCCGGTAACTTCGGCATCTACTCGGCGTATTGCACGGAGCGCGACTTTGAGACGTCGATTCAATTGCCGGATTTGATCATCCATGAGATGATCGAAGACCAATTCGCACGGGATCCGGCAGAGATCCCGGATGATATCCACAACCTCTTCTTAAACACGCAGCTCCAGCTTCTATCCAAGCCAATCTGGGGCCGTGGCATCAAGGTGCCTGTCGCCGTGGCCGCTAAGATCCTGGCCAAGGGCCTCGCCAGCCTGACCCGCCACCAGCGCGTCCAACTCATTCTGATGAACGGCATGCACGATGCCAGCATCGTCCTGTCACTCGCCACCCTCCTCGGCCATTGCTCCCTCGACAACTACTGCTTCTACACCTGCCAACAATGGGCTCCCGATAACCCCGAAGAGCAGGTCCGGCGAAAAGAAAGCGCCTATATCAAACTCTACGGCGAACTGACCGGGAACTGAGACCGGACGACTCCGCTAGAATCGCTTACTTCTGCTCCCGAAAGCCCTCCGCTTCCTCGATCTCCACGCCGTCCAGGCCGCCAACCTCCGCATGCTCACCGATGGCTCGCTTCTCATCCTGATGATGCACTTTCGCCACCAAGCCATCGCCGGCGAATACCGGATGGAATAGGTTCGCCGCATTCGCCATTTTATGTCGCAGTCAACCCACACGCTGTTCGTCTATGGAACCTTGAAGGATGCTGAAGCATGCCAACTCCTTTTCAATGGAAATGTCCTTGGGGAGGTGGCTGTCTTGCGCGGCTATTCCTTGCGCAAAACATCCGACTTTCTGTTTATCACTCCACAGCCCGATGGTGTCGTGGAAGGTAGAATTCTACACCTTACCGATGAACAAATCCTAATAGCCGACCAGTGGGAGGAAATTCCCTACTACACGCGTAAAAGGGTCGAAGTTTGGATCGCGGACTCCCCGGTTCCTGTATGGGTTTATACCCGGGACGGGGCCGATGGAGAAGCCTCTACTTCGGGCGAAATCAGCTCTCTTGCCCGCAATGAACTGATCGAGGTCATCGATTCATTCAACAGCCAGTTGCGACTCAACACCCAGCCCTATACCGATGCCTACCTGCTGATCCCTTGCGCCACGATCAACCGCAACGTTGCCCGCCGAGGAGAACAAACGGAATTTGAGACGAATTTCATCGAATCCATCCGCGACGTCTCCCACAATGAGTTCAGCGGGAATTTCGAACAGCAGATCGAAAGACGCTCGTACCCGCAGATCGAAATCGCAGCGTTTTCATGCGATGACACGAACCTATTGGGTGTTGAAAAGGCCTCGATCATCGTCAGTGAGTTCAATAATACCGGATTCTCGGTCGTCCATGTGATCATCCCGGCGGTCTCAGTCCCACTCATTTACCTGCTGGATCAGGCATCCAGTGGCAGAATCCGGGTGCGGGAATTGGGGCATGACAAATTCATTTTGATTGACGATTATCTGGCCTCCATAGGCATGATTGCATCTGGAACAGTGCGAACCGCGCTATTCATGAGGGAGCATCCGACCGCTTGCGATTTCATCTCGGCGCTACTTTGTGAGGCGGAATCCCAAGCAGAAATCACTGGTAGGAAGCTCTTGGAAGGGATTCGGGAAAACATCGCCCAATATTCATCTGCCGAAATCTTCGCCTCCGAAATCTGCGTTCTGGAGATCCCCAAATGGTTCGATCTTCTTTACGAGAACCGCCTCAAGTCCCAACTCCTCACCCTGTTTATCCTCGAGATCATTCAACTCCAGGAGGCTGCGCTTAAGAAGGTCAGCCGCGACGTGTACTCCATGATTGCGTCAAAAAAATACGAGTCGGATACCGTTGCCATGGAGGAAATCGAGAAGGTCACTGAAACCTATTCCGCCGCCATGATGCTCTGGGACATCAATAATTTCAAATACCGGACGGCGCAGGGTCTCGCGGATGGGTTTTCGGAAAAATTCAAGATGAGCCTGAGGTTCGAGGATTTCTTCAAATTCAAAAGCCTGATCGAGCAACTTACCTCAGTCCACTCGAACCGGATTCACATTGTAAAAGGCAACGTTCTGAACGCCGTCTTATTGATTCTCGCGTTCATCCAAGTCGTGCCGATTGTGAACAATATCTACCACCTGATTTTCGCGGGGCGGGTCACCCTGACCGACTTTCTGACCGCACTGTCTTCCATCGTCAGTTGTTTTCTGATTTGGCTGACGTTCAGGTTCGCCAAAAGGAGCAATCGAGCAGGAAGAAAATGACATCGCTCCAGTGCTCAAACCTCCGCATGCTCACCGATGGCCCGCTTCTCGTCCTGATGATGCGCTTCCACCCCCAAGGCGTCGCCGGCGAATACCGGATGGAATTGCATCTGAGCAAGAAAATCTTGCAAATCAGCGCTCTGGACTCTATTCTGCACGGATGAACTGGAAACGCTTGGCGGAACAACGATTGCAGGAGCTGTCCACCCAGTTTCCGGCGGTGGTTGTGGTCGGCGCGAGGCAGGTCGGCAAGACGACATTGGCCCGTGAGGCATTTTCGTTGGCCGCCTACAAGGATCTCGAATCCCCGTTGCTTCGTCTGCGCTTCGCGGAAGACTCAGCGCACGAGTTGAACCCACTCGGCGATCTGATCGGGTGCAATCAAATCGCTCACTCGTCGTCCGCGCAGACGAAGTTGAAGTTCACAAAGGCGAAGGCCTCGCGGCGGGTTATGGTCACGGAGGTCTCCGACTTGATCATGGGCGAGGAGCGAGCGAAGGCCTCGAGTTCGTCGTCATTCAACGCGGCGACATCGGCAGCGGCGAAAATGATGCTCTCACCAAGAATGCCATCGAAGCTCCATTTTTGGTAGAGCACTTCATACGGATCCATCCTGGCTTTGAAACTAGCCAGGATCGTGGTGTCGGATTCGACGGGGACGGCATCGAATTTAGTGCTCATATTCACTCGGGTTGTTGTGGCGGGTTGTGATCCGGGACGAATCCGAAGGTAATGGAGCCGCCACCACATGGGCCGCAGGCCATGCCTCCGCCGTCGGTATAGACGAGGATTTGCATGGATGGCAGGTTCATCGTTCCAATGATTTCCTCAACACCCATGAATTCGTCCTCCTCTTCGAGCGATGGGATTTCAATCTCGGTTTCGTTGGAATCCGGCAGGCCGAGATTTTGATTGAAGAGCTTGGAGCGGAATTCAAAGGTGGTCGTCGACATTGGATCCACGAATGCGACAAAAAGCGTGTGTTCGCAAATGTCGCCATTCCAATTCCAATCACCCTGAAAGGCGGTTTTGGAACCCGGATAATGCATGTGGCCGCAGAATGGACAATTGATGCGGTCATCATCATCCATCTTACTTGCAGTATTTTCATCACATTGCCGCTTCTCATTATTTAAGAATTCGTAGTATTCACCTTTAAGCAGCTCTGAAATATCGTGCGGAGACTCGAAATTGCCCAGCTCGTTAAAGATGATTTTTCCCACCCTCTCAGAGGCTAATCGGGAGATGGCATTTTTACCGGAAAGAGGGAACCAAATCTCGAGTTCGCCCAAGTCGTAAACGGCTACCCGGACGAGAACGCCCTCCCCCTCCAGGGCTGTCTCGGTAGCTTTGGGAGAAGATTGGAATGGGTCGGGGAGCGATGATAAAACATGAAACTCGGCTTCTTGTCTTTCCTCTTCTATGAGAGGTTTGCAGGCATCAATGATGGATTCGGCGGTCATAATTTGTGTGGATCTGGTTACTGGTTCATTTGCGATGCCAGCAGCGCTTCGGCCTCGGCGAGGGAGATGCGGCGCTGGCCGTGGTGGAGATTCAGGAAGCAGACCTGGCCGTTGGCCTGGGTGACCACGAGTGTGCCGTCCGCTTGGAGACACGGAGCACTCGCGGCCGAGTCGGCGTTCCAGATGGCGAGGTCGGAAGGGAGCGTCTTGTGCCGAAGACCGGCGGAACGGGCGGCGGGGGAGGCAAACCAGTCGCCAGCGACACTCCCTGGGATCGTGGCGCTTGCTCGCGCATGGAGCCATTCCGGGCGGGTTCTTCCGGCGACATCTTCGGATAGAAGTTCCAGGCATTGCCCGGACTTTTCGTCCCAGAGCCGCAGGGTTTTGTCCTGCGACCACGAGAGGACGCGGCCGTCTGCCAGCGCCAGTGCGCCCCGGACCTCATTTGAATGCCCTTCGAGGACGGCGAGGCATTGTCCGGACTTCCCGTCCCAGCGTCGCAGGGTGGCGTTCTTCGACCAAGAGAGTATGCAGCCATCGGCCAGCGCCAGCGCGCCAGTGACACCGCCTGAATGCCCTTCGAGGACGGCGAGGCATTGTCCGGTCTTCCCGTCCCAGAGCCGCAGGGTTTCGTCATACGACGACGAGAGGATGCGTCCGTCCGCCAGCACCAGCGCGCCAGTGACCGAATTGGAATGCCCTTCGAGGACGGCGAGGCATTGCCCGGACTTGCCGTCCCAGAGCCGCAGGGTGTTGTCATACGACCACGAGAGAATGCGTCCGTCCGCCAGCACCAGTGCGCCATTGATATGACCTGTATGCCCTACGAGGACGGCGAGGCATTGCCCGGACTGCTCGTCCCAGATCCGCAGGGTTTCGTCATACGACCATGAGAGGATGCGGCCGTCGGCCAGCGCCAGCGCGCCTTTGACCCAGCGTGAATGTCCTTCGAGGACGGCGGGGCATTGCCCGGACTTCCCGTCCCAGAGCCGCAGGGTTTTGTCATCCGACCACGAGAGGATGCGTCCGTCGGCCAGCGCCAGCGCGCCCCTGACTAAATCGGAGTGCCCTTCGAGGGCCGCGAGGCATTGCCCGGATCGCCCATCCCAGATCCGCAGGGTTTTATCCTGAGACCACGAGAGGATGCAACCGTCCGCCAGTGCCAGAGCGCCCCAGACATCCCTTGAATGCCCTTTGAGGACGGCGAGGCATTGTCCGAACATCCCGTCCCAGAGTCGCAGGGTATTGTCCCACGACCACGAAAGGATGCGGCCGTCGGCCAGTGCCTGCGCGCCTTTGACCGAACGTGAAAGCCCTTCGAGGACGGCGAGGCATTGCCCGGACTTCCCGTCCCAGAGCCGCAGGGT
>JBAXOP010000259.1:0-8096 GCA_037133195.1 Verrucomicrobiota bacterium
ACCTGCGACCCCATCCGTGTGAAGGATGTGCTCTACCACTGAGCTAAGCGCGCGTACTCATATAATGGGCCGTGTGCCTGAGGGCAGACGACCGGGAGAGGAGAAATAGCGGGAGAGGAGAGGCTTGGCAAGCCTTTCGCACGGGCGAGGGAGAAATTTTCGGTTTTCGGGTATTGTTTCGAGGGCGCGACAGGTCATAGTCGGGGCAGCAGCCGAGCCCGTGTCCCAGATCTCCCAAGACAGTATTGAGAAAGTCCTCGCCGCGACCGATATCGTGGACTTGATCAGCACGTACGTCCCCCTGAAACGTGCAGGTACCCAGTTCAAGGCGAATTGTCCGTTTCACAGCGAAAAAACACCGTCGTTTTCAGTCAATCCGACGCGCCAGACGTTCAAATGCTTTGGCTGCGGCAAGGGCGGCAGCGCACTGGGATTTTTGATGGAATACGAGAACCTGCCATTCGTGGAGGCAGTACGCAGGCTCGCGGCACGGGCCAATATCGCGCTGGAGGCGGAGGTGTTCGACCCGCAGGCAGATCAAGCGCGGCGCTTGCGTGGCCGCTTGCTGGACATCCACCGGGAGGCGGCGGCATTTATGCACGAACACTTGCTGAAAGACCCGGCGGCAAGCCACGCACGGGAATATTTGAAAGGCCGTGGGTTCGGGAGGGAAATGGCGGCGAATTGGCAGGTGGGCTGGATGCCGGAACAGCCGAAAGAATTTCTCGATTGGGCGCGGGCGAAAAAATTCAGCGGTCGCGAGTTGGTGGCCTCCGGGTTGGCGGCACTGCGCAACCCGGATGAGGCGAAATCCGGGTTGTACGTTAGATTCCGCGACCGGCTGATGTTTCCGATCCGCAATGAGATGGGCGACGTGATTGCCTTCAGCGGCCGCCAGTTGCGCGAGGACCCAAATAGCGGGAAATATATCAACTCACCGGAGACCCTGATTTTCAAAAAGTCCAACGTATTGTTCGCCCTGGACCGGGCGAAAAAGCCGATCCTGCGGGAAAAATCCGCGTTGCTGTGCGAAGGCCAGATCGATGTGATCGCATGCCACGAACTAGGCATCGATCACGCGCTCGCCCCGCTGGGCACTGCCTTCACCCCGCAACATGCGCATTTATTGCGGCGTTATACGTCGAGCGTGCTGCTGTGCTACGACGCCGACAAGGCGGGCATAGCGGCGTCCGAGCGAGCGTTTCGCGAGTTGGTGACAGAGGGGCTTTCGGTTAGGATGGTTGAAATGCCCGCCGGGGATGATCCGGATACCTTCATCAAGGCCCATGGTGCGGAGGCATTCCGTGAATTGTTAGGCAAGGCCCGCGAGTTTTTTGATTTCAAGTTAGGTAGGGCGAAGGCGAACGGAGCGTTTGAAAACGCAGCGGAACGCCGGGCACTGGCGGGTGAGTGCGTTGGTTTGTTAGCCGCGATGACCGACGCGGTGGCGCGCGATCACCAGATCAATGTGGTAGCGACTCACTTGCAGACGTCGGGGGCAGCCTTGCGCGGGGCCATCGCCAAGGCATTGCAAAAACCACAGCGCGCGAGTGCCGCCGCCCGCCAGGCGGAACCGGAATACGAAGTGGCTGCCGAGCCCACACCGCTGCACCGCAACGTCGGATTTTTATGTCATCTGGCACTTGCCTCCGCTCCTGCCCAACATTTTCTTGCCGGTCAATTCGAGACATTGCATGAGGCGAAGCGTTGGCTGGAGGGGATTCCATTGTTAGAACGAATCCTCTCTGTGGCACCTGATCCGGCGTCCCACGCGGCGATCAATACGTTCCTAGGCGGATTGCCCGAGGCTGATCGGTTAGCCTTGGGGGCGGGGGATTCTGTCGTTATGGAGAATGGGCTAAGCGACGGTATGCTCGCGGCGGAACATGCTCTGGCGATGCTCTCGGCGACTGTCTTGCAGCGCCGCGATGCGCGGGTCAAGGCCGACCTTAAACAGCCAGGACTCAGCCAGGAGCGGTTGATTGAATTGTTAGAAGAGGCCAAGGAAATCAGCACGTTGCTGCGCGGAATTGGCCAGCGCTCGGAATTTGATGACGAATTGCCGGCATCGACGTTCAAGCCGAAGCTGCCGCCGGGGTGGAAAAAGCGGGCATAAGTATAAGTAGAAAGCGCCTCATGCATTCATCATCCCATGTCAGGTGGGCAATATGAGGCGGTTGCGTGAACTGGCTAGCCGGTGTTTGCCAACTATGCTGAGTTTTAGTATAGTTGATGGAATAAATCAGGTGAAATTTGAGCAAATGGTCCTTGCCACGGCTGAAGCGGCTGCTTTAGCTGCGCCGCCATCCAAAGCATCGGAGGCATAATTCTGCTGAGCCCGCAAGGGATTGCCGGGCACCGGAGGGATTTGAGTGATGCGTGCTGGCCATCTCATTAGAGACGAATATTCCCAAATGATTACCATGAAGAACCAAAATCGGCCGCTTACGGCCAACTGGCAGGATGCGAATTGTGCCAATATGGTGGACTCTGTGGGCACCGCCACGGGGATGGGCTGCAATTTGCATTTGCCAAGCAATGATCCATGGGGAACACCCGCGCTTGAGATGTTACATACCGGCGTTTACAACAATGGCGACGCCGCCTGGGGCCAATGCGAAATCAACGGTCTTCTCGCCGGTAATACCTACAGCCGAAAACCGTGCGCCGCATTGGGTGATCAACGGATTCCAGTTGGTGGCCGCGGGCAGCGCAACCCCGGTTGCCACGCCTATCACATACGGCCAGCTGCTGAGCGCCTCAACCCTCACAGGCTCCTTCACCACCGCCGCCGGCCTGACTCTGCCCGGCACCCTGGCATTCACCACGCCAGCCGCGCAGCCCGGAGTCGGCACGGCATCCCAAGGCGTGACGATCACCCCGAGCGACGCGGCCAATTATGCCAGTGGCAGCGCCAGCGTGAGTGTAACGGTCAATCCGCTGGCGGTTTCCCTAAGTGCCAGCCGCGATTATGACGCCACCACCCAGGCGGCGGCCGCATGTCTAACGGTAGCCAACAGTGTCGGCGGCGACCTCGTCAGTGTCGTTTCCGGTAACGGGGAGCTGGCGGCTGCCGGAGCGGGGCCGCAATCGATCCTCTCGTTGGGGCCCAGGCCGTGACTTTCACGCCTTCTGACACGGCCAACTATCGCAACGCCAGCACCCGCGCGGACGTCACGGTCAAGCCGTCGGCCAGCCCGTTTGTGGCGTGGATCGACACCAACTACCCGGGCCTGATCGACAAGGCAGCGACGGCTGATCCGGACGGGGACGGACTCGCCAACGCCGTGGAGTATGTATTAGGAACGCGGTTGGATGGGGCGAATGGCGGCGGGCTAAGCGTTGCCTGCGACGCCACCGACCTGGTGCTGAGTTTCCAGCGTGCGCTCGCCTCGAAAACCTCAGACACCGCTGTGTTCATCGACGTCGGCCCAGCGCCCGGCACCTGGACTCAGACCTATCAGGTTGGCACCGACTCCACGGCGTCCACCAGTCCGGTTACGGTGGGAATCGCGGACGGCGGTTTTGAATCCATCACCTTGCGTTTGCCGCGCGCCGGGGATGCCAGCAAGTTCGCACGCCTGCGGGCAAGTGTCACCTTGGCCTCGCCTTGAACCTCAAGAACACAGGGTCCGACCTCTGCCGGGAAATTTTCGAGAAGCAGGGCTTGACCTGACGGATGGAGTGGGCATAGCGTCGCCGCGCCTCACGGTGCCAATTTGTAGATACGCAGCCTGTTTCAGCAGTCATTATGAACATTCACGAATACCAAGCCAAGGAACTTTTTGATAGATTCGGTGTACCCAGCCCCAAGGGCAAGGCCGCCGCCACCCCCAAGGAAGCGTACGACGCCGCCAAATGGCTCGACGTGACCAATCTGGTGGTCAAGGCCCAGGTGCATGCCGGCGGCCGCGGCAAGGGGGTGTTCAAGAGCGGCTTCAAGGGGGGCGTTCAACTCGTGGATTCACCGGAGGCGGCGCGCGACGTGGCTGCCCAAATGCTCGGCGAAGTGCTTGTGACCAAACAGACGGGGGAGGCGGGGCGCTTGGTGCGCAAGGTGATAGTGACCGAATCAGTGAGCATTGAACGCGAGATCTATCTGGCAATTCTGATGGACCGGGAGTCGCGCCGGCCGGTGATTATCGCCTCGACAGAAGGCGGCATGGATATTGAGGAAGTGGCGGATAAGACACCGGAAAAAATCATCCGGGAGACAGTAAATCCGCTGGCTGGGCTGCAAGCCTATCAGGTCCGCAAACTCTGCGAGGCGCTCGGTTTCAACACTACGGCCAGGCAGTTCGGGCGTTTATTGCATGCGCTTTACAAGTTGTTCATTGAGTGTGATTGCTCGATGGTGGAGATCAATCCGGTGGTGGTGACCACCGATGACCATGTGTATGCGCTGGATGCGAAATTCAACTTTGACGACAACGCATTGTTCCGCCATCCGGAGATTTTAGCGATGCGCGATCCCGAGGAAGAAGACCCGCGGGAAGTGATGGCCTCCGAATTCGGCCTCAACTATATCGGCCTGGATGGCAATATCGCCTGTCTGGTAAATGGTGCCGGGTTGGCCATGGCCACCATGGATATTATCAAGTACTACGGCGGTGAGCCGGCGAATTTCCTAGACGTGGGCGGTGGTGCCACCAAGGAGCAAGTGGTGGCCGCCTTCAAGATTATTCTCGGCGACCCGATGGTCAAAGGCATTCTGGTCAATATCTTCGGTGGTATCATGGATTGTGATGTCATTGCCTCGGGTATCGTCGAGGCCACCCGCGAAGTCGGCCTGAGCCTGCCGCTGGTCGTGCGCCTCGAAGGCAACAACGTCGAGGCCGGCCGCCAGACGCTCGCCGGCTCGCAGGTTGCCTTGGTCACCGCCACCACCATGGCCGATGCTGCCCAGAAAATCGTCGCAGCAGTCAAGTAGTCCGCTGGTGCCCTTTCCTAACATTTTTAATTCAACTAATTTTTCCCATGTCCATTCTCGTTGACGAAACCACGAAGGTACTAGTGCAAGGCATCACCGGCAGTTTTGGTGCCCGCCATGCGCAGCTCAGTATAGATTACGGCACGCAAATAGTAGCGGGTGTCACGCCTGCGAAAGGCGGTCAGACATTTGATCATGCCAACAAAAAGGTGCCCATCTATGACACCGTGTCGGCGGCTGCCAGGGAAAGTGGTGCCACCGTATCGGTTATTTTCGTGCCGCCGGCGTATGCGGGCGATGCGATATTGGAAGCGGTGGATGCCGGGCTGGGACTGGTGGTGTGCATCACGGAAGGCATACCGGTGATGGATATGATGCGGGTGCGGGCGATGATGGAAGGGAGTAAAACCCGGTTGGTGGGTCCTAACTGCCCGGGCATTGTCACGCCGGGGCGGGGCGAGAAAAGTTTTGGGGGTTGCCGCATCGGTATTTCGCCCGGCTACATTCACAAGCGCGGCAACGTTGGTGTGGTGTCCCGCTCTGGCACGCTCACGTATGAGGCGGTGTGGCAATTGACGCAGGCTGGCTACGGCCAGAGCACGTGCGTAGGGATTGGGGGGGATCCGATCAACGGCACCTCGCACATTGACGTACTCAAAATGTTCAATGATGATCCGGAAACTGAAGCCATCATCATGATCGGCGAAATCGGTGGCAACGCCGAAGCCGAAGCTGCCCGCTGGGCCAAGGAATTTTGCAAAAAGCCCATAGCCGGATTCATTGCCGGGGCTACAGCGCCAGCGGGTCGCCGCATGGGTCACGCGGGAGCTATCGTTGGCGGCGAGGAAGATACTGCTCATGCCAAAAAGCGCATTCTAGCCGAGTGCGGTATTGCCGTGGCAGACACCCCCAGCGTCATGGCCAGCACTCTGCTGGAACGTTGGGGCAAGTGAGAGTTGCGGAGGGCATGCTGCTGATCCGGGATGACTCACGAACCATTTTTATACGTACAACAGTCGCCCTTCAAATCGCACCTTTCACCGGCTTCCTATCGCGCTGCTCACATCGGCGAACCGGCCCGCAGCTTGTTGCTTGAAGGCTTGTAGCAGGCGGACCTCGCGCCGGGTGATGGGGTAGGGACCCGTGAACTCGATCTGACGGCTGGACGCCGCCTCAGCATGGCAGGAGTACGCATGTTTTGCCTCAAGGTAGTAGAGGATGAGGAAATGCCGGTTGTGGGTGGTTGTTTCCGCAAGAAAATCCGGCATGCCACGGGCCCGCAGAAAAACCCCGAGATCCGGATAGACCACAGACTGGCTCTGCAATCGCCGCTGCCCCAGCGATGGCGGTTGCTCACGCACCAGCATGATTTGGTCATGCGCCGCACGCTCGGTCCAGCCCGTCACCCACGCATCTGATACCGGTTGGCATGAGTTGAGCAGCACCAGCACCAGCACCAGTGCCGTGCCTAACAAAAGCGCGGATTTGCCGCACCACATCTTTATTGCACCTTTCATTGTTCGCTGGTTCTCCGCGCAGGGCAGCCAGGGGATTGCAGGGCCGGGTTGGCGGAGGCGTGGAGTCTATCACTGGGCGGGCGGATTGGCACTTCTTTTTCGCGCCCGATCGCTTTTGATTAATTGTGCAATCATCTGGGTGTTAGGGCGGATCCCCTCCGAGTCCACGAAAAACGCGGTATCCATCGGCACCAGAAATTCCACCGCCGAATTAATCCCCACCAAATCGCCATGCGCATCTACCACCGGCCCGCCGCTATCGCCCGGTTGCAGCGGAATATCGATTTCAAATTTGCGGGCCCCGGTGAACGGGTACTCCGGGGCCAGAGCGGTGGCGAGCTTGCCGCTGCCGGGTTTCAAGCCAGAGGAGATTCCGCCGTGAATCACCCGTGTGCCAACCGGCAAGCGGTTTTGGGGCGGTGTCCAATCGTAGAAAAACGGTGTTTTGAGCGGTGCGTGCAACAATGCCACATCCGCAGTGGCGCAGCGCCAGACGACCCTGGCCTTGGCCGTGACGAGGGAGCCATCGAGGTGATAGATCACAAAGGCGTGGCGTCCAGATTGGGTACGCTCGAGCACATGATCGGCGGTAAGAAAGTATCCGTCGGCGGAGATCGGAGCGGCCGAGCCGCCATCCACATCCTCGTGTTGATAGATATCAGGCAAATGCCCGCGGCTCCAATTGCCGATGCTCGCGTGCCGGGTCACCACCACAGCGCTGACCCGCTGGGCAACGATTTGACGCGTGAGGGAGTCTGGAGTACCCAGCGGCGGTACCGACGGCGAGCATCCGACAGCCAGCAATCCTGCCAGCATAATCAAGCCGTATGTTCTCGCACATGTCATCCTCTGGAAAATAAACCACACTCTCGCCGCCGCGTCACATCCGAATTGCCGTTTCCAGCAACATATCCGCCTCTTTGTGTTATCCTCTGGAGAAACTCTCGCGCCTGGATGCCGCATCCGCCTCGATCCATTGCCATAAATTATCCAATCCGCGCCCGACCTGGGCCTTGGCGCTGGCCAAATCCCCGCCCGGCGCGGCCTTGCCAAATAGATAGTACTTGATTTTAGGCTCAGTGCCGGATGGTCGCACCGCAAAGCTGCGCCCGTCGGCCAAATCCACAAACAACATTTTTTCCTTAGGCAGAGCATCGCCTTCTTGGTCGAAGAGGTCCTGTTTGGCGAAATCGCGCAAGCGCAGGACTGCCGCGCCATCGACCACGGTGGGCGGGTGGAGAGCATAAGAATGGGCGAGGGCCTGGATTTGGTCAGCGCCATCGGCACCTTCCATGACCAGGGACTTGCCAAGTTCCAGATGATAGCCAAATTCAGTGAAGATATCGTCCATGAGTTGCGGCAAGGATTTGCCGAGGGACATGGCATAAGCCGCCACTTCCGCGAACATCAGGGCAGCGCCATTCGCATCCTTGTCGCGAAGTGCATCCGAGCCCAGATACCCATAACTCTCCTCCCCACCAAATACGAAAAACCGCGAGTACTCCAACCGCAAGGCCCGCGTCGCCTCTTGGCTCAGCGCCCGGTAATCGCCTTTCTTCTCCGCCGGTATCGCGTCCTCGTATTTGCGCAGCTTGCCGGCGATGTACTTGAACCCGGTTAGAGTGTCCACCAGTCCCACGCCGAAGCCC
>JBAXOP010000260.1:0-8007 GCA_037133195.1 Verrucomicrobiota bacterium
ATGTGGGCGGGACGCCCACTCTCCTTGGCAATGTGGGCGGGACGCCCACTCTCCTTGACAATGTGGGCGGGACGCCCACTCTCCTTGGTGTTAGCACCCACCCGATTTTGATATCCAACTCCCAATGAGCCTCTCCCTATCCGCCGCCGCCAAGCTTCCGCGCTGCCGCCATGGCAAAATTTTCACGGCAACAGGCACATGAGCGACCCCCGCAGCAAGGCCGGTTATTTCAGCGACGATCCGCAGTTGCGGGGAGGAGTGCTCATCGGACGCTGGTGGCTCCCCACCTGGCTGCTCGTCTTGCTCGCAAGCATGATCGTGCTCGGGTTCACGGCCAAGCCCGCCTACCGGGCCTGGCGCACGTGGCGGCTTGATGACTGCCTCGCGGCGGCGCAGCAAGCGGCCGCTTGCAACGAATGGGACACGGTCCGCGACAAGGCGCACAGTGTCCTATTGGCGCGGCCGGGAGACGTCGCCGCCTACCGGCTCTGGGCGCGGGCGCTGGGCAAGCTGGAGGACCCTCGCACCTATCTGGTTGCCGCGGGTCTGTTCAGTTCGCCGCGTGCCAGTCGCGACGACCGTCTGGAGGCCTTGCGGGTGATGGCTAACCAAGCCCCGCAAACCCTCGCCCTCAGTGCCTATGCCAGCCTGCCTGACGCGTCCCGCGATGATTCATCCTTCCGCGCCGCCATCACCCCGCTGCTGGTCCAGCTAGGCGAGAGCCCACTCGCCGAAGCGCGGCTGCGCGAAGTCATTCGCCCCGGCGACGATGCCAGCGTGCAACTCGAGATGTTGCGCACGCTGTGCCAGAACCCCACCCCCGACCGGCTGCACGAGGCCCGTGCAATTTTCGCCAAACTCATATCTGGAAAATCGGACACCGCGGCGCTCGCGGCCCTGCTCTTACTAAGCGAAGTGCCCGGCGGCCTGGCACCCGGCGCGCCGCTGCCCGATCTAGCAGAATGGCTTGACTCGCAAGCGCGGGCCAGTGCCGTCCACCATCTGCGGGTGATGGAGCCAGCCTTGGACGCCAGGCCCGATGCCGCGCCAGCCGTGTATGAATCCGCCATCGCGCGCTTTCTGGCGAGCGACCCCGGTGTGCTAGGCACTTGGTTGATCCGGCACCAGCAATCCGCGACGGCCGCCCGGATCCTTGAGGGGCCCGCCACCACCCGCGCCGACGCCTGGCTCGCACGTATCTCTGCCTTGCTGGCCATGCGTGATGAATCCGCCGCCGAAGCCGCGCTGGCCGAAGTGCCGGCGGCGGTCAATGCCGTCGATGCCGAGCTTGCCCAAGCCAAGCTCGAATGGCTGCGGGACAAGCCGCAGGTGGCCGATGCCGCCCTGACCCGAGCGATGAACCGTGCGGCCTTGGACGGCAGCCGCAACCGTTTCATTGAAATCGCCAGGCTAGCCGATGCCCACGGTGCCCGCGAATCGGCCGAGAACGCGTGGGTGGCGGCCATTCGCATGGGCTGGGGCCCCTTGCCGCCATACTCCAAGCTGTTGGCGCTGTTTGCGGCGCTGGCCGCCAAAGACCGCAGTGAGGACATGCTGGCGATGTACCGGGCGTTGCTGCGCCTGGAGCCGCGCAACCCCGAGTTGCTCAACCACTTCCATTATCTCGCCCTTATCCACGGCTTGTTGCCGCCCTCCGAGGTCATCCCCGCCCAGGCAAAATTGGTCGCTGCCTATCCGGATACTGCGGCCTTCAATGCCACCCTGATGCTCGCGGAGATGTCGGCCGGGTCGCCGACCGACGCGCTGGCTCACCTGCCGTCCTTGCGCACCAGCAGTCGCGTGACGCCGATGATGAAAACCGCGCTGGAAGGCAGTGCCCGGGTCCTGGTCGGCGACACCGCGGCAGGGACGGCGTTGCTGGCGAAGGTCAATTGGCTCGATTTTATGCGGCAGGAACGCAGTGTGTTCCGCCGCATGCTCCTCGCCCACCAACTTACCGGCCTGGCCCTACCGGAGCCGGTACCCACTAGCGCCACCACCGGCCCCGATGCCATCCCCGCCTGGCGCAAGGCGCTTGAGCGCTTGGAGAAGGACCACGCCGGCGACGTCCTGCCCGCCCTGCCAGCACCACGAATCCCGGGAGGCGGTCCACCCGATGACCCATGACAACGGCGGCCCGGACTATTTCTCTGTCCCCATAGCCACGGCCCGCCCTGCCAGCACCACGAATCCCGGGGGGCGGTCCACCCGATGACCCATGTCAACGGCGGCCCGGACTATTTCTCTGTCCCCATAGCCACGATGCGGGCCATTACGGGATCCAGCCGCAGAGTTGGGCGCCCTTTACCAGCAGATAGCCAACGGCCCCGGCGGCCGGCAGAGTCAGCACCCAGGCCCACAGGATGCGTTCGACCAGCGAGAGCTTGAGGGCGTTGAAGCGCTTGGCGCAACCCACGCCCATGATGGAGGTGGTGATGCTGTGGGTGGTGGAAACGGTCATGCCGTAATAGCCGGTGACCGCCAGCAAGGTGGCGGCGGTGGTTTCGGCGGCGAACCCATGCACGGGTTGGAGTTTGACGAGCTTGTGGCCGAGGGTTTTGATGATGCGCCAGCCGCCGGCGGCGGTGCCGGCCGCCATGGTCAGCGAGCAGAGGATTTTGATCCAAATGGGCACATCGGGTGAGAGGTCGTGGACCTTGCCGGCGGCCACCACCAGCGGATTTTTTCCGGCCGCCGCAGCGCTCTGCATCTCCTTAGTGAGGGATTTCTGCCAGTCGGTGTGCTTGCCGACCGCCAGCGCACCGAACACCGGCACCTTCGGAAACCACCGCGCCGCTTCCACCGCCAAAATCGTTTGGTGGGCCCCAGCCGCCAGCGCCGCGCCGCGTTTTGCCTCATCCGCGGCATCGGCCGCGGCATACGCCTTGGCCGCCAGCACGAGAAACGCCTCCCTGAACTCGCCGGGTGCCAGGCGCAGGCCCTCGTTTTCCAAGACCTGTGCCGCCGCCAATTGTTGCGGCACGGTGGCTTGCGGTTTTTGCAGTTGTTTGATGCTCGTCTCCGCGGTTTGCGACTTGTCCATGCGCAGAAACCCGAGCCAATCCGGTAACGTGGCAAACGTCCCGGTGGCAGTGGCAGTGACCAACGCTAGAGTGATGACGCCCATGGTCTTCTGGGCGTCCGCCAGTCCGTGGGCAAACCCCATGTAACTGGCACTCACGATTTGCGCCTTGCCGAAAAACCGGTTCACAAAACGCGGCCGGGCACCGCGCAGCAGCGCGTAAAGCAGCCCCATGATGAGCCAGCCGCCGATAAACCCAATGATCGGCGAGCCAATCATCGGAATGAGCACCTTGTGCAGCACCCCTTCCATCACCACTTTGCCATCCTTGATTTTTTCCACCGACCAAATGATCGCGCTCCATTGGCCGTGGGAACTGGCCAGCGCCGCGCCACACAAGCCGCCGACCAATGCGTGGGTCGAGCTGGACGGCAACCCGAGCAACCAGGTGAGCAAATTCCAGACGATCCCACCTAACAACGCGCAAATAATCACCTGTGGCGAAATAAACTGGGCATCCACCAACCCGGAAGACACCGTCTTGGCCACCGCGTGGCCAACGAGCGCACCGATCAGATTGGTACTGGCGGCCATTATAATCGCCTGGCGCGGCGTAAGCACCTTGGTGCCGACCACCGTGGCAATCGAATTGGCGGTATCGTGGAAGCCGTTAATGTACTCAAAGGCCAGGGCGATGAAAATCACCAGAAATATGATCGTGAATGTCATGCGCAACCTAGTTTCAGGAGTTCTTCAGGACGATTTGGGAGATGATATTGCCGGCATCGCGGCAGCGGTCGATGACTTTTTCCAGCAGATCGTACAGATCCCGCATGGCCATACCCCGCAACGGATCAATGGACCCCGAATAAATCTCCTTCAAGTGCCCCAAGACCAACTGGTCAGCTCGCCCCTCCAACTCTTGCATCATGTCATTCTCCGCTTTCACGTCTTCCAGCTTCGGACTCTTGGCCAGCATGTCCACCATCCGCACTACCACCAGCGCCGCCTCTTGCGCGATGGCCATCTGTGGCGCAAAATTATCCGCCTCCACCAGGTGATGCATGATGGCGTAACGCTCACCGAATTTTTCCACAGTCTTGGGAATCCGGTACAGCGCCTTGGACAGCGCCTCAATGTCTTCGCGATCGAGGGTGGTGACGAATACCTTGACGAGTTCCTCACTGATGGTCTCGGCATTTTTCTTCTCGTTGCGCCGCGTCACCGCCAACTCCGCCAGCGACACGTTCCCACCGTCGCTTTCCTTGAGCAGGCGGGCGAGTGCCTCGATGCTCAGGTGCGCCGATTTCGCACTCGAGGCGAGCAATTCAAAAAAGCGGTCCGATTTTCCAAAAAGTTTTGCTAGGGAGATCACGCGGGCAAGCTGACAACTCTGCGGCAAACTGGCAACAATATTTCTGTGCCTCATCATTCCGCCGGCGTCATATCCACCACCGATTGGTGACCTCGCACTCGGCAGCCACCCCACGACACTTCTAGCTGATTCCCTAGTCCCCCTAGGGGAAGCAAGCATTTACGACTGGTGATCCCGGCAGGAATCGAACCTGCACCTACGGCTTCGGAGGCCATCGTCCTATCCATTGGACCACGGGACCATTGCGCTGGATGGCGCGGAGGAAAGGGATAGCTGGCGGCGGTGAGCATGGCAAGCACAAGCCAACATAAGCCGAAAAAAAGCCGCACGACGGTACTTGGAACCAAGCATCGTGGTGAACCGGACTTGCCATGGTCGGCGGGCAGGATACGCTCGCGGGTGTGAACGAGGATTTTCCAGTTTCGCCACCGCGGGCATGGGCGGAAATTGATTTGGCGGCGCTGCGTGCAAATTTAGCGGTGGCGCGGCAGGCATGCGCAGTGGCCCTCATGGCCGTGGTCAAGGCCGGTGCCTACGGCCACGGACTCGAGGAAATCGCCCGCGCTCTGGCCACCGAAGACCTGGCATTTTTCGGCGTGGCCAATGTGCGGGAAGCCCGCCAAATCCGCCATGCCGGAGTGGCCACCCGGATATATTTGTTGGGCCCAACCTGGTCGGCGGAGCGTGCGGAAATCGTCGCGCGGGATTGGACGCCGTGCATTTCCTCACTCGCTGAGGCACGGGAATTCGATGGCCTGGCGGCAGCACGCGGGGTACGGCTCAAGGTGCATTTGGCGGTGGATACCGGAATGGGACGCGGTGGCTTTGTGGCCGACGCGTTGCCAGCAGCGATGGCAGCGTTGGATCAATTGGAGTGGCTGGAAATTGAAGGTATCGGCTCGCATCTGCCGTCGGCGGACGAGGATGAACCATTCACCAGGCGGCAGATGGCCCGCTTTGACGCAATCATCAATGAACTGGGCGGTGCCGCACGGTTTCGCTGGCGCCATCTATCTAACAGCGCGGGAATCCTCGGTTACCCCAACGGCTTGTGCAACCTCGCGCGGCCGGGCCTGATGCTTTACGGGATTTCCCCGCTGCCGGGTTTCCAACATTCGCTGCGCAACGTCATGACACTCAAAAGCCGCGTCACCTTATTGCGCAACCTGCCGGCCGGCCACGGAGTATCCTACGGCCGCGCCTTCGTGACGAAACGGCCGACCCGGGTGGCCACCGTGGGTATCGGCTATGGCGACGGCTATCCGCGGCAAGTGTCCGGGCAAGGTGCGGAGGTGTGGATTGACGGACGGCGTTTTCCTATCCTCGGACGGGTGACCATGGACCAGATGATGGTGGATGTGACCGACAGTGCCTCAATCAGAGAGGGTGACGAAGTGGAACTCTTCGGCCCGCACCTGCCGGTCGCAGAACTCGCCAGCCAGGCCCAAACCGTCGTCTGGGAAATTCTCACCGGCATCACGCCACGGGTCATGCGTTGCTACCACGAATGAAAATACCACATGGGAGTTGACAGCGCGGCCCGGCGGATCTTGGGTCTGTTCTTCTTTTTAAAACCAAACGATATGCACCTCCAACCAGCCCGGCCCGCAGCATCGGATTCTCACCGCCACCTTGACACCTTGGGAATAGACAAGGTACGCAGCAATCTGCTGGCGCTCGCCTTGTTGCCTGTCCTAACTATTTCCTGGGCGTTCACTGCAGGCAGCGAAGCGCAGGCGGCAGTGGGGCCGGACTTCACCTTGGTCACCTTGCCGGATACTCAGTTTTATGCGGAAAATGCCGACGGCCAGCGCGCCGCCACGTTTTCCGCCCAAACCAAGTGGATCGCCGAACACCGCGAGTCCCTCAATATCGCCTTCGTCAGTCACATGGGCGACGTGGTCAACTCAAGCCCCAACCCCGCGGAATGGGCAGTGGCGGACGCCGCCTTGGCCATCATCGAAAACCCCGCTCTAACCGCCGGTGGTGCTGGCATCCCGTGGGGCGTGGCTCCGGGCAATCACGATTTGGAGCCTTACGGCGATGCCACCGGCACCCACACGTTTGAGCGCAGCTTCGGCGTCAGTCGGTTTGCGGGCCGCAGCTACTACGGTGGCCACTTCGCTGCCGATAATGCAAATAACTATCAACTCTTCAGCGCCGGCGGCCTCGATTTTATCATCCTCCACCTCCAATACGATAAGCGCCCACTGGCCAGCTATCAGCCCGTACTCGATTGGGCCGACGCCTTGCTCACCGCCCATTCGCAGCGCCGCGCCATCGTCACCAGTCATTGGATGATCAACACCGGCAATCCGGCGAGCTTCAGCGCCCAGGGCCAAGCAATCTACGACGCGCTCAAGCATCACCCCAACCTGTTCCTGTTGCTCGGCGGCCACGTCGCCGGCGAAGGCCGCCGCACCGATACCTTCGAGGGCCACACCGTCTATTCCATCCTTCAAGACTATCAGAGCCGCGCCAATGGCGGCGATGGCTGGTTGCGCTATTATACGTTCTCCCCGGCTAACAACACCATCAGCGCCCGGACCTATCAGGTGGCCAGCCCGCTCAACCCGGTTTCCGCCGGCTTCGAAACTACTGCCGAAAGCCAGTTCTCCTTGGCCTATAACATGCAACCCGTTAGCCCCGCCGCTCCTCCCTCCACCACCGCTAACACCACCGCTACCACCGCTAACACCACCGCTAACACCGCTGCCACCGCCGCCGCCACCGTTGCCAAGGTGCCGACGGCTCGCTATGTCATCGTCATCAGCGTCGATGGCATGGGCTCGGCATACGTCAAACCGCTGTTGCAACCCGGGCTAACCAATGAACTAACCACCTTCAAGCGGATTCAAGCCGAAGGTACCGGCACGCTCAACGCCCGCGATGACGCCGACTTTGCCATCACCCTGCCCAACCACACCACCATGATGACGGGTCGCGGCGTGCTCGGGCCGACCGGCCATAACTGGACCACCAACACCGACCCACCTCCCGGTGCCACCTTCGAGTCTAACAAAGGAGCGTATGTCTCCAGTGCCTTCGACGTCATTCACGATCACGGCTTGCGCACCGGTATTTGGTCGGGCAAATCGAAGTTCCGCTTGTTTCACACGTCGTATGGACCCACCACCGGTGCGCCGGACATCACGGTGCCCGACCATGGCCGTGATAAAATCGACTGCGAAAAAATCACCGCCGGCGTGCCGGCGGCGGATTTAACCGCTGATTTTGTCCGCCAGATGACCGCCCAACCGATTAACTTCGCGTTTTTCCACTATCAGGATCCAGATGCCGCCGGTCATTCCCTCGGTTGGTCCACCGATCCCGCCAGCCCCTACGCCGCCTCACTCAAATCCGTGGATACCCAAATAGGTAAAATTCTCGACTTGGTGCGTGCCTCTCCCGCGCTCAACGGCAAGACGACTATTATTCTAACATCCGACCATGGCGGCCACGAAAAAACCCACGGCGATACCCACAACCCGCTTGATTACACGATTCCATTCTACGTCTGGAGTGCCGGCGTGACGCTCGGCAGTGATTTATATGCCATCAAACCCACCACCCGCAGCGCCCCCGCCGCCGCCCCGAATCCTCCATACTC
>JBAXOP010000261.1:0-7954 GCA_037133195.1 Verrucomicrobiota bacterium
TCAACGGCATCAGCATGGGCGGCTGGACCGATCACGCCCGCCTCATCCAACAAGCAGGAGCCGATGCACTGGAACTCAACGTCTATTACGTCGCCACCAATCCTAACGAATCAGGCACCGCAGTGGAACAGCGCACCCTCGACATTCTCGAGGCGGTCAAGACCAGCGTTACCATTCCGGTGGCCGTTAAACTCTCGTCGTATTTCTCCTCGCCGGGACATTTCGCTAAACAACTCGACGCGCGCGGCGCCGCTGGCGTGGTTATGTTCAACCGGTTCTATCAGCCGGATATCAACATCGAGGAACTCGAAGCCACCCCTCACCTCGAGCTGTCCAACTCAACGGAACTGCGCCAGCGCCTGCGTTGGATCGCTATCATCCACGGCCACATCAAGGCCAACATCGCACTGAGCGGCGGCGTCCACACGTTTGAGGATATCATCAAAGGCATCATGGTCGGTGCCGATGTGGTGCAGGTGGTATCCACATTGCTCAAGCACGGGCCTGAGCACCTCGCCGGCCTGCTCGCCGATCTGAGCCGCTGGATGGAAGTCCATGAGTACGAGTCAGTCGATCAGATGCGCGGCAGTATGAGCCTCGGTCATTGCCCGGATCCGTCGGTGTATGAACGTGCCAACTATCTGCGCGTACTACAACTTTGGAAAATCTGAGCCGCCCGATGCTCTCGTTCTCGCAAACCACCGGATACGCCATCGCGGCACTGGCCTGCCTCGCCCGGAATGGCTCGGAGTCGATGATGGTGCGTGAAATAGCTGTGTGCACTGAGATGCCGTTTCCATATCTATCCAAGGTGTTTCACCGGCTATGTGAAGCGGGCATCGTCGAGAGCAAGCGCGGCTACAAGGGAGGGGTGAAACTCGCCTGCCTGCCCGAGCACCTCTCGCTATTGCAGATAAATGCCGCAGTGGAAAGCGCCCGCACCCCGGTGGCGGGCGAGGCCGCCGCAGAAAACCCTCGACCTAACACGTTTTGGGAGGCATTTCATCAGACGTACCGCGTACAGCTCGCCGCCATGACCCTGGCGGACGTGCTGGCTTATGACGAATCCCCCCGCACCTGACCCATGAACCATCCCTACCTACCTGTTCTGATTTTCTTCGCAGTGGCGCTGGCCGTGCCCCTCGGCGCGCTCGCCTTGGCCCGCGTCTGGATGACATTTTTTACCCCCATCAAAAAGGGGGCGGAAAAAAATGCACTCTATGAATGCGGCGTACATCCGCTAGCGGACCGGCAGACGCGGTTCCACTCGAAGTACTACCTATTTGGTCTGTTGTTTTTATTGTTTGATGTGGAAACCGTGTTTTTGCTGCCCTTTGCGGTAAGTTTTCTCAAGCTCGATTACCCGTCATTCATTGCCGCTATGATTTTCCTCCTGCTCCTCGCCGAAGGTCTGCTGTGGGCATGGAGCAAGGGCTTGCTTGACTGGCGCGCCCTCTCCAAACCAAGCCCATGAAAATCGCCCCCCCTACCGCTGACGAATCGGCGCGTTTAGATGCGTTGCGAAATTATCAAATTCTGGATACCGGTATTGAAAAAGCGTATCAGGATATTGTGGAATTGGCGGGGGCAATTTGTGATACGCCCATTGCGGTCATCAGTCTGGTGGATTCAGATAGGCAATGGTTTAAGGCTCGCGTAGGATTGGATGCCACCGAAACCTCCCGCGATGTGGCATTCTGTGCTCACGCCATTCATGGCCGCGAGCTTTTCATCGTTCCCGATGCAACCTTGGATGATAGGTTTTTCGATAATCCTCTGGTGGCTAACGAACCGAATATCCGCTTTTACGCCGGCGCTCCGCTGTGCGATCAAGACGGTCGTGTCCTGGGGACGCTGTGTGCGATTGACCGAAAGCCGAGAGCGCTGAATGACTTCCAGCAAAGGGCTATGGAAATTCTTTCTCATCAAGTCATCCAATTGCTCGAACTTCGTCGTGCCGTCCATCAATTGGATCAGACCAGCCAAGAGTTGCGTAACAGCAATGCCAGCAAGGACAGGCTATTGTCCATACTCAGTCATGATTTGAAAACCCCCTTCATAGGGCTAGTCGGATTGTCCCATATACTCCGCGATGGCTGGGAGGAAATGCCGAGGGAAGAAATCCAGGAATTGACCGATGATTTGGCAACCTCAGCCGATGCCGGTTTGCGCCTCGTCGAGCAAATGCTCGAATGGGCCATGCTGGAGGGTAAGGGGTTCGCCAAGGGACCAACTGATTTCGATCTGGGACATTTGTTGGAAGATGTGCAATTAACGCTCGCCCCAGTGGCCAAACAAAAAGGAATCGAAATCATGATTCATACAGGTGAGCATTTTCGTGTGCATGCAGATGCCGACATGTGTCGATCATTGTTCCAAAATTTGGTCTCCAACGCCCTCAAATTCACCCCGGCGGGCGGGGCGGTTGATATTGCGATATTTGCTGAGGGGGAAAATGTTCGATGTGAGGTACGTGACACGGGACTCGGGATATCGCCCGAGCGAATCAAGCAACTTATGGCGGCAAACAGCACTCATTCCACCGTCGGCACAGAGGGAGAAACAGGCACGGGACTGGGACTAGTGCTTTGCAGGCAAATGTTAGAGCACAATCACGGCAGCTTGGCCGTGACTTCAGAGCTTGGCTGTGGCTCGGTATTCAAAGTCAGTTTGCCTGCAAGCCAGGATAGAACACCTGACCCCTGAGATCTGATACTTGTCCCGAATTCGGGTGTGTGTGTCTTCCGTTCTCTGCTGGCCCGCAATTACTGCGCATCAATTGCTTTGTTATTGCCGCATGGCTAACTCGCGCCTGAACATCGTCCCGTCAGCGGTAGATCCGCTGATCTCTTCAGGAGGCCCGTCGCACGGGCAGCCAATTGATGGGGAATCCGGTGCCCGCACCGACGACACACCTTGTGTTGCCGATGCTTATTCCGGAGCGGTATCGCCACTGTGATTTTTTGCTGCGTCAGTAGCAAAAACAGCCAGAGCACCAGCCTGAGGAGCCGTTTCATCCGTCTGCGATCTACAGACCATTGAATGCTAACAAATGAGATACCCCCAAATGCCTCACCGAGGCGAATATCGTTGTGCCTTGGCACTTGCCGCCCTCCTGATGCCGCTTGCTGCAAGCGCCGAAGTGGAGAATGAATTATCCCCCTTGGTCGTCTCGGCCATGCGTATCCCGCAGCCCGCCTCCAGCGTCACTGCCAGTGTGACGGTGCTCGACCCGCAAGACCTGCAAGACCGTGGCTTGCTGCAATTCCGCGAGGCGCTCAATGAAACGCCCGGCGTGATTGCCACCTCCACCGCAGGCCAGACAGGAGCCGCCGCATCGTTGTTCATCCGTGGCACCACCACCGCCTATTCGCAAATGGTGGTCGATGGAATGCGCCTGGGCGATTCGTCATCCCAACTGGGGAATTTTTTCAGTGCCAGCCGGGTCTATGATGTGGGTCGGCTGGAGATATTACGAGGGGCGCAAGGGGCAATTTATGGCGGCGAAAGCGTCGGCGGTGTGTTGTGGATGGAAACTCCACACGGCACCGGAAAGCCACACGGATCGGTAACCGCAGAGGGCGGATCGTTCGGTTCTTTTTCCATCAATGCCTTGCACCAGGGCGACGTGGGACCGCTGTCGTATTTCCTATCCGGCGGCTACGAGCAAACCGCCAACGACGCGCCTAACCACGACTTCCACCAACTCCAAACGGCCCTGCGCGTAGAGGCCAAACTCGATAAAGTCTGGACGCTCGGCACCACCTACCGCGGCTATGATAACTTCTATCAAAATGGCGCCACCTCGGATGACCGCGTCAACGAGGCCCTCGCCACGGTGTACGCCACCGGCGTGATATCCGACCACTGGACAACGCGCTTCAACGCGGGATTGCAGCAAGAATCCTATGACAGTAATAGCCACCCGGGAACCTATGGCAACGACATGCAGGCCGCCGCCGTTTCCACCGATCAGCGCATCGTCATCACCGACGAACTCCTGCTGCTGGCCACCGCCTTTTACCATCACAATACCTATCAGAGTGCGTCGGCGGATAACTGGTCTAACACCAGAACCGATAACTCATCCAATCGCTATGGCGCGGGTGCCGCACTGGAGTGGACGCCGATCACGGCGCTGACCACCAGCGCTGCTCTGCGTTGGGAAGATTACGACGCTTATGGCAGCCAACTGACGTGGCGCGTGGGCTCTGTCTATCAGCTAACTAAAACCGGCACCACTCTTCGCGGTGGAGTAGGCACCTCATTCCGCACGCCAACATACCTTGATTTATATGGATCAACTTATGCCGATGCCAATCCGAATTTAGTAGCGGAAAACGCATTGGGCTGGGATTTAGGAATCGTCCAGAAACTCAGTGAGCATCACCAACTAGAACTGACCGGGTTCCGCAACCAAATCCAAGATCAAATCAAGTCTATAGTGCTCCCGAGTTGGCAGTACCAATCCGTCAACCTCCCGGGCAACACCACCACCGACGGGTTGGAGGCGGGTCTGAGCGGCGCATGGTTGGAGCATACTATTAACTACCGGGCGGCCTGGACACTGTTGGGAAAATCCCTCCTCAACCAACCCCGCAATGCCGCCAGCGCTTCCATCGATTGGAAGCCGACCACCCAATCCATGATCGGCGTAGGCGTGTCCCATTTGTCTGAGCACTCGTGGGGGGGCGCTCCGATAGCGGCTTACACGTTAGCGCGGGTCTATGGATCCTATCAATTAACCGACACCATCAAGCTCCACGCCCGCGTCGAAAACCTCTTCAACGAGAATTACGAATTGTCCAACCCATCGGCCGCCTGGGGTGGCACACCGGTCAAAGGCGCTGGTACCGGGTTATACGCCGGGCTCACCTTTGATTGGTAGGCGCGATGCATTCATGGTGAGTGAGCCACCGCTCAGAGCGGCATCCAAGGCGGCGAGCGCGTAGTCAAGCTCGGCCGGGGTGGCCACTAGCGGTGGCAGCAATACGAGGGTGTCGAGAATCGGTCGGGTGAGCAGGCCGTAGGCGCGGGCGGCGAGGCAAATGGCTTCGCCGCAGCGTGCGGCTGGCGGGAATTTGGTGCCGTCGGGTTGGCGCAACTCGATGCCTGCGATCAACCCGCACTGGCGCACGGCGTGAATGACCGAATGGCGGGATTTGAGAGAGGCGAGGCCCAGGCGCAGGTATTCGATTTTGTCTGGCAAGGAATCCAAGGTATTTTCCTGTTGGAAAACCTCGAGGCTCGCGAGCGCAGCAGCGCAACCTAGCGGATTGGCCGTGAAACTATGGCCATAGTAGAATGCTCGCCCGGCATCACCGAGAAACGCCGCGTAAATTGTGGCAGTGGTAAGGGTGGCGGCTAGAGGCAAGTAGCCGCCGGTGAGGCCCTTGGCGAGGCAGAGGAAATCCGGGATGACGTTTTCCTGCTGGCAGGCAAACATGCTGCCAGTGCGGCCGAAGCCGGTCATTACCTCGTCGAGAATCAGATGGATAGAGTGGGCGTCGCACCAACCGCGCAACTCGGCGAGCATGCCCGCAGGCCACGGCCGCATCTCATTGACCCCTTGGATCAACGGCTCAATGACAACCCCGGCAGTGGATGCGATGACGGCGTCTGGCAAGTCGCACAATTCGTCCATCGAAGCGACGTGATGTGCCGGATAGCCGAGCCCGCGGAAGCACTCGGAAAACCGGCCCACGCCCATCAATGAGGCGGCGCCGAGGGTATCGCCATGGTAGCCGTTGGCAAATGCGATGAAGCCATTGCGCTGCGGCGTGCCGGTTTGCTGGCGGTATTGCACTGCCATTTTGAGGGCGACCTCGATGGCGGTGGAGCCGTCGTCGGAGAAAAACGCGCGCTCTAATGTATTGCTAGGAAAGAATGCGCACAAGCGTACGGCCAGTTCTGCGGCACCGGGGTGGGTGAAGCCGAGAAACGATGTGTGAGCCACACGTTCAAGTTGGGCGCGGATGGCGGCTAAAATGTGGGGGTGGCCGTGACCGTGGATGTTGGTCCAGATCGAGGAATTGCCATCGAAGTAGCGCCGGCCCTCGGAATCCCACAGCCATACGCCTTCGCCGCGCACCAGTACGAGCGGTTCGTGGCCGCGCCCGCACCACTCGCTCTGGCGGGTGAACGGGTGCCAGCAATGTGCCTGATCGGCCTCAATCCATCGGCGGGTATCGTCGCGCATCGGCACCGAGTATGCGGCGGCCACCCAGACCGGCGCAACCCTTAACCCTACCGAATCACATAACTCATGTGTTATCCGGGCGGCCCCGTGCTAACCCGCCTTTTGGCCGTTACTTATCCGCGGATTTTTCGATTTGGGCGATGAGTTCTTCCTTGGTGGGAGGGGTGGCGTGGGTGACGAAGAAGGCGGTGACGGCATTGGCAATGACGAGACGTTCCTTGAGGGACAAATCCCCGAGTGAAGCGCAGAGGAAGCCGCCATTGAAGCTGTCGCCAGCGCCTGCCAGGCGGACGACGTTAGATTGGCGCTCTTGGAGGGCATAGGCTTCCCCATCCGTAGCACTGGATGCGGCTGCAAAGTCCGGCGTGTGGACAACGAGTTCATCGAAGCCAATTTTTTCACGGGCGATGGTTAAGGCAGAGGCGATTGCCGTTGGTGTCAGTTCTGGGCGCTCGACGCCGATTCTTGAGAACAATTCCAGCACCTCATGTTCGTTGAGGCTCAAGGTCATGGGGATTTTGCTGCTGTATGATTGGATCAACTCCAAACTCTTGATGAAACTCTCGCTGGACTTTTTCTTGATGTCGGCGAAGTCAAAAAACATCCGGCGTGGCGGCGTGCTGGTTTCATACTGATGCATGAAGCCTTCGAAGAGACCGTCAAAGTTAGCAGTAAGTGACCAATAGCCGAGGCCGAGGATATCGACGCCAGCGAACATTTCCTTGAGTTTCTCTGCGCCGAAGTGCTTTTCAAAGTGGCCCCAAGTCAGGCTGGAGACTGCCGCGATATCACTCATTAAAACCTTGCCGTCGCTGAATTCCAAAGCAATCGTCAATGCCGGTTCGCCAAGGGAAGCCAGCTCACACATATCCTTGAATTGCTCGTATGCCGGATCGAGTGCCGGGCTGCCGTATAGCCCGGGCAATAGCGGCTTGAGGCCCAAACATCCCGCGACGCGGCCCGTGTTGATGCCAAACCCGCCCTCGCAACGACGCTTTGCCACGAGTTCGACGCCTACACCGCCGTCCGCACGCTCGACGAGCAACTCGCCGAACTGCTTGAGATTTTTCATAGGCGTGAACTCAGACTGGCTTTTGCGGACTTCGACAATTTCGTATGTTTCATCAACGAAACCATCACAACCGAGCAGGATTTTGCCGCGAATGTTGAGGAGGAAGTCGGTATATCTTTTCATGGTTGTGCTCATTGTTGGGGTACGGGTATATCTATTTGAGGAAAGTGGTATCGACCGAGTGATCGATGTGGGCACCGTTTGTGGCTAGGAGGCGGATACCGGTGTCTGTGCGTTGGATGCTGTGGACGGCATCGAAATCCGCGCTGAGAGGGGCGATGCCCATGATATAGGGGATGCGGGTACTCATACTGCGGGAAAGCGCGAGGGATGTGGGCACGCCCTTTTCTTTCCATGGATTGTCCGCGAGCGATGCGGCGAGGCCGAGATGGAAATAGGCGGTGACGTCCTCAATGCCGAGCACGCCGCGATGACGGCCGTTCCATGGTGCATAGTGACGCCCACCATTCGAGTGCCACAACACGGTGGAGGCGAGATACGCGGGATTTTTCAACGAGAACCAAACGAATTTTTTATTAGGGAAAACGACGGCGGCCCAGGCGAAATCGTCGGTGTCCTTGTGATGGAGCATAACGAGGTCCTCGAAACCCTCGCGGGCGGGGTAACGGGTGAGATCAGTCTTGCCGCCATTGGCCATGGGCACGCTGTCGAGGTGGCGGAAC
>JBAXOP010000262.1:0-7901 GCA_037133195.1 Verrucomicrobiota bacterium
GCCTCCTGCCTCCTGCCTCCTGCCTCCTGCCTCCTGCCTCCTGCCTCCTGCCTCCTGCCTCCCCACGGCGGATTCTCGACTCGAATTGTTGTTGTTGAACAGGAGCGGCCTGTGGGCTAACCTGCGGAGGGGAGAAACGCAAATATGGTGCCTGCCCAATCCATTCCGAGTTCAATTGACAGGTTTCCTCCAAGCCGTTGGAGGATCGACCAAGGGCGGTAGCGTGCGGCTTCGTCGGGCATTTCAGGTAAACCCAGGCATGCAAGCAGACGCCGACACGGATTTTTTGATCATAGGCGCGGGTTTTGCCGGATGCGTCGTCGCCGAGCGGTTGGCCGCGGCGGGATGGAAGTGCGTGGTCGTGGATCGGCGGGGGCATGTGGGAGGTAATGCTTACGATGAAACGGATGCCGCCGGGGTGTTGGTTCACCGGTATGGGCCGCATTATTTCCGGACCAATTCTGCGCGAATTGTCGAGTACCTGTCGCGTTTTACCGGGTGGCGGGAGGTGGGGTACACGATTAAGAGTTTTGCGCGTGGGCGTTACTGGAGTTTTCCGATCAATCTCAACACGTTTGAGGAGTATCTGGGACGGCCGGCAAGCAGCGAGGAATTTGCCGGGTGGCTCGAAACAGTGCGGGTACACATTGAGGCACCGCGCAATTCCGAGGAGGCCGTTATCTCACAGGTGGGCCGGGAGCTGTACGAGCTGTTTTTTGAAAACTACACGCTCAAACAATGGCAACGGCATCCGCGCGACCTGGATGCCTCAGTGTGCGGGCGCATTCCGCTGCGGACTAACCGCGATGACCGCTATCTAACGGAAAATTTCCAGGCTCTGCCGGATCGCGGTTACACGGCGTTGTTCGGTCGTATGCTGGAGGCCTCGGCGGGGGTGGAGGTGCATTTGGGGGTGGATTTTGGCGAAGCACGTCGGCGCTGGCGCTGGCGGCACCTGGTGTTTAGCGGGGCGGTTGACGAATACTTTGACGACCGGTTTGGTCCCTTGCCATACCGCTCGTTGCGCTTTGAGCCGCAATCCTTTAGCGGCGAGGCGCTGGCGGAACGGGCTGCCATTGCCGGTAAGCCCGGGTTTTGGCAACCGGCGATGCAGGTGAACTACCCGGATCTGGCGCTGCCCTTCACGCGCATTGTCGAGATCAAGCACGCCACCGGACAGCAGGTGGCGGCCACCACCATCGTGCGCGAGTATCCCAAGGAATGGCAACGGGGCGAGGAACCCTACTATCCGATTCCCGCGCCCGACGCCCATGCCGCCTACCAGCGCTACGCCACACTCGCGGCGGCCGAGGCTAATGTTACTTTCGTGGGCCGCCTCGCCACCTATCGCTACTATAATATGGACCAGGTGGTCGGCATGGCCTTGACGCAAGCCGATAACCTGCTGTGCCGCTACGGCAAGCGTGCCCACCGAACTTCAGACTAACAACCACCCGCCCCATGCCTGTCCCACTGCTAGATGTCAATGCCCAGAACCACCCGCTAGAGCCGGATCTAACGGCAGCTTTCACCCGCGTTTTGCGTACGGGGCGCTTCATTCTGGGAGAGGAGGTGGAGGCGTTCGAGGCGGAGTGTGCTGCGTACATCGGCGCGGCGCATGCGGTGTCGATTTCCTCGGGTACCGACGCGTTGCTGGCGGCATTCATGGCGTTAGGCATCGGGCCGGGGGACGAGGTATTGTGTCCGGCATTCACGTTTTTTGCCACAGCCGGATGCATTGCGCGGACCGGGGCGACGCCGGTTTTTTGCGATGTGAGCCCGGTGGATTTCAATATGGATATCAACTCGGCGGCGGCCCGTCTTACGGTGCGGACCAAGGCGGTTGTGCCGGTGCACCTGTTCGGTCAGGCTGTGGAGATGGATGCCATCAGCGGGTTTGCGGCGGCTAATAATTTGCATGTCATCGAGGATGTGGCCCAATCGATTGGTGCCACCTACCGAGGCCGCGGTTGCGGCACGCTCGGCGAGTTAGGTTGCTTTAGTTTTTTTCCGTCGAAAAACCTTGGCGGTTTCGGGGACGGCGGGTTGGTCACCACCGACGACGCGGAGTTGGCGGAAAGGCTCCGGCGGATCCGTAATCATGGCATGCATCCGCGCTATTATCATGCGACAGTGGGCGCGAATTTCCGCATGGACGCCCTCCAGTGCGCGCTGCTGCGGGTGAAGCTGCGGCATCTGGGTGCCTACACTGCTGGTCGGGTTGCCAATGCTAACGACTACCTCGAGCGACTGGCAAATTTACCTGGTGTGATACTCGCGGGCCAGCCTGAGGGGGATGACGCGGCGCGTCTCGTGCTCCCGCAGGCCGGCACGCACATGGGCCACGTTTGGAACCAATTCACATTGCGCGTTATCGGCAGCGGCCAACGCGATGCGCTCAAGAACCACCTCACGGCTCGCGGCATCGGATGTGAAATTTACTACCCGGTGGCCCTCCATCAACAAGAGTGCTTCCGCCAGCTTCCGGCGCATGCCGTCCAGGCCTGCCCGGTGTCTGAGTCACTCACCGGCGAGGTGCTGAGTATCCCAGTCTATCCGGAATTGTCGGCACCGCAACGCGACGAGGTCGTCGCCGCCATCGCTGAGTGGCTCGCTCAGCGGTGAGTGGTTTTATTCATGAATCACCCTGAAGAAATCCTGCGAATCCTCGACCGCAATCTGACCCAACCGCTTTTATGATGAAAAAACTCTTTATCTCCGGACACCGCGGAATGGTCGGTTCCGCATTACTCAGGGAAGCCGCCAGGCGTGGCGGCTTCGATGTTCTGACCGCCACGCGCGAAGCCTTGGACCTGTGCAATCAGGCCGCTGTGTTTGCCTATCTGGCTGAAAAACGGCCGGATGTGGTCATCATCGCGGCGGCCAAGGTGGGCGGAATTCATGCCAATGCAACCTATCCGGCGGCCTTTATCTATGAGAATCTGACGATAGCCGCCAACCTGGTTGAAGGCTGCCGCCGCGCCGGGGTGGGGCGGGTGTTGTTTTTGGGCTCGTCGTGTATTTATCCGCAGTTGGCACCCCAGCCGATGCCCGAGGATTGTCTGCTGAGTAGCCCTCTGGAACCTAGCAACGAAGCCTACGCCATCGCCAAAATCGCCGGCCTGAAACTCTGCCAACATTACCGGGCACAATATGGCCTGACATACCACAGCGCCATGCCCACCAATCTTTATGGCCCGGGTGATAACTATCATCCGGAGAATTCCCACGTCATCCCGGCCTTGCTGCGGCGCTTCCATGAGGCAACCCGGCGCGGCGATGCCGCAGTGACCATCTGGGGCACGGGCACACCCCGCCGCGAGTTCCTTCACGTCGATGATTTGGCCATCGCCTGCTTTCACTTGCTGGCACTCGACAACCCACCGGACTGGGTGAACGTGGGCGTAGGTGCGGATCTAACTATCCTGGAATTGGCGGCGCTGGTGGCCCGCACCACCGGCTTCGGCGGGGCGATATTGACGGATCCCGGCAAACCGGACGGCACGCCGCGCAAGCTGCTGGATGTGGGAAAAATCCAGGCGACAGGGTGGGCGCCGCAAGTATCGTTAGAGATCGGCTTGGCAGCTGCCTACCAAGATTTTCAAGCGTCCATCGCCAGTGGTGAGGCGCGGCTTTAATCAACCAAAACCATATCATTATGAAACGCGCACTTATTACCGGCATTACCGGACAAGACGGCTCATACCTAGCGGAATTCTTGCTCGAAAAGGGCTACGAGGTGCATGGCATCAAGCGCCGCGCCTCACTTTTCAACACTCAACGGGTGGATCATATTTACGAGGATCCGCATGTGGAGAACTCGCGCTTCCGCTTGCACTACGGCGACCTTACGGATAGTTCAAACCTTACCCGGATCATCAGCGAGGTGAAACCGGACGAGGTGTACAATCTCGGCGCACAATCGCACGTCGCGGTGTCCTTCGAGGCACCGGAATATACGGCGGATGTTGATGCAATGGGCACGTTGCGCTTGTTGGAGGCTATCCGGTTTTTGGGGCTTGAGAAACAGACGCGGTTTTATCAGGCGTCCACGTCCGAGTTATATGGCTTGGTGCAGGAGACGCCGCAGAAAGAGAGTACGCCGTTCCACCCGCGTTCGCCATATGCGGTGGCCAAGATGTATGCCTATTGGATCACGGTGAACTACCGGGAGGCCTACGGGATGTATGCTTGCAACGGGATTTTGTTCAACCATGAGTCGCCACGCCGCGGTGAGACGTTCGTCACGCGCAAGATCACCCGCGCTTTTGCCAACATCGCCCATGGGATCGAAAGTTGCCTGTTTTTGGGGAACATGGATTCGTTGCGCGATTGGGGCCACGCCAGGGATTACGTTAGAATGCAATGGATGATGCTCCAACAAGAGCAGGCCGAGGACTTTGTCATTGCCACCGGACGGCAGATATCAGTGCGCGAATTTGTGAGCATGGCGGCACGGAAGGCTGGCATGGAATTGGTGTTTTCCGGTAGTGGCGCGGATGAGTTAGCCACTGTCTGTGCGGTGGATGAGAGCATCGCTTCTGGGCCCAGGGTTGGCGATGTGGTGGTTAGAATAGATCCGCGCTATTATCGTCCGGCGGAGGTGGAGACATTGTTGGGCGACGCGAGCAAGGCGCGTGAAAAGTTAGGTTGGATCCCGGAAATCACCGTCGAACAGATGTGTGCCGAGATGGTGGCCTCAGACCTTGAGGAGGCCAAACGCCATGCCCTGCTCAAATCCCACGGCCATCATATCGCGGTCTCCAAGGAGTAGGCGCCTTGCGGATGAGCGTATCCTCTTCGCCCAAGACCGCTCTCATTATTGAATCTGTTATTGTTTTACCCTGACTCATGAAAAAAGTATTTGTATCCGGATGCTATGACATCCTCCACGCCGGCCACCTGCAATTTTTCGAGGAGGCGCGGGCGCTCGGGGACTATCTGATTGTTTCGTTCGCCTCGGCGGAGGTCTTGTGGCACCATAAGCGGCGCAAGCCGTCTATCCCGGATGATCACAAGCGTGCCTTGCTCCAAGGATTGCGGATGATCGACGAGGTGGTCGTCACCCAGGGGCACCAGGAAGGACTCGACTTCGAGGAGGATTTTTTGCGCATCCGGCCGGATTTCCTAATCGTCACCGAGGACGACAAATACGGCGGCGTCAAGCGCGAGTTATGTGAGCGGGTTGGGGCGCAATACACGGTGTTGCCTAAGACACCGCCGCGCTTTGCTCCGGTGTCCACCAGTTCGATTGTGCGCTGGGTGCAGGCACCCACCGAGGCACCGCTGCGGGTGGATTTTGCCGGCGGCTGGTTAGATGTACCGCGATTTTCCCGTCCCGGTGAGTATATCGTCAATTGCGCGATTTCACCGTTAGTATCACTGCGCGAATGGCCGTACGAAAAGCAGGCCGGTCTGGGTGGTAGCGGCGCATGGGCATTGCTCAACGGTCGCGACGGGGTGGATTCGGAAATCGATCTGGGTGTGGGTTGGCAGGATCCGGCGGTCATTCGCGAAACCGGCCTGTGCGTCTGGCGTTCGGGCCAGACGCCGATATTGGATTTCAAGCGCAACGGGGATTTTCTAACGGGATGCATGGGTGTGCTGTGGACTGGTAAAAGCCATGATACGCCCGGGGTGGCCAATCACCCGCGGGATTACGGGCGTATCGCTGAGTCTGGGCGCTTGGCCCGGGATGGGGCGCTGCACGCTGATCTGGCGTCCTTGGCGGAAGGCATCACGGCCTATCATCTAACACAGTTGGATGAAGGGATGGATCCGCTGCCGGTGATCGCCGGGGCACTGGCTCATAAATACTGTGGCGGCGGCTACGGCGGTTATGCTCTATATCTATTTGCGGAACCGGAGCAGCGAACTCAGGCACTGGCGGCCAATGCCATGCTGCGTGCCGTGGAACCGTTCTGCCGAGTGTGAAGAATTTTGTTATGAAACACATTTCCGTCATTGGGTTGCCGATAGCAGCGACTAACTATGCGGGGGCAGTGGCGTGGGTGCTGGAACGGGCGCGGGCTGGGACGGGGACCTACGCAGTGGAAGCTGCCAACACGCATGTGGCCGCCTTGGCACGCAGCAACCACGAGTTTGGCCAGGCCATGAAGCGTTTCGACCTCATCTGCCCCGATGGCATGCCATTGGTATGGGCGGTGAACTCGCAGTTGAGCCCGGGGGAAAAATTATCAGATCGGGTGTACGGGCCCACCTTGATGCTGGAAACCCTCAAGGCAAGCGCCGGGGTGGGGGAGTTGCGACATTTTTTGCTAGGAGGAAAAGCCGCCACACTGGCCAAGCTAACAGATGAGTTTGCGGGACGTTACCCCGGTGCTATCATTGCCGGGACGCATGCGCCGCCGTTTGGCGAATGGCCAGCGGACGAGTTTGGGCGGATATGTGACAAGATCCGCGAGACCGGTGCCAATCTCATCTGGGTCGGCCTGGGGTGTCCGCGCCAAGAGCATTGGATTGCGGCGCACAAGGATCGCTTGCCGCCCGGGGTTTATTTCGGGATCGGTGCAGCGTTTGCGTTTCACGCCGGAGAGGTACGCCAAGCCCCTGCGGCCATCCAACGGCTGGGACTCGAATGGTTGTACCGGATGTGCATGGAACCCCGGCGCCTGTTGCGGCGTTACTTGGTCTTCAATTCGCTGTTTCTTTTTTATTCTCTGCGTGATAAATTCATTAACTTATAGACTCATCCAATGCCGAATTCATCTGTCAAAACTATCTGTTGCCTCGGAGCTGGCTATGTCGGCGGACCGACCATGGCGCTCATCGCCGCGAAATGCCCGCACATCCAAGTGCATGTGGCGGACTTTAATGTCGAGCGCATTGACGCGTGGAACTCCGCCACCCTGCCGGTTTACGAACCAGGACTCGATCAAGTGGTAGCCTCCGCCCGCGGCCGCAATCTCCACTTTACCACCGATATCCGTGAAGCTATCGCCGCAGCGGACTTGATCTTCGTTTCCGTCGGCACTCCCACCAAAACTTACGGCATCGGCAGCGGACGGGCGGCGGACCTGCGCTACATCGAGGCGGCCGCCCGCCTGATCGCGGAAATTTCCGAGGGCCACAAAATCATCGTGGAAAAGAGCACCATTCCGGTGCGTACTGCCAGTGCTATCAAGACCATCCTGGAGGCTAACACCACGTCCAACGCCACCTTCGAGGTGCTCTCCAACCCTGAGTTTCTAGCAGAAGGCACTGCGGTCGAGGATCTCGAATGCCCGGACCGCATTCTCATCGGTGGAGAAAGCACCCCGACCGGTAAGGCGGCTGTGGAGGCCTTGGTGACGGTTTACGCCAACTGGGTGCCGCGTGAACGCATCCTTACCTCTAACTTGTGGTCCTCGGAGTTGTCCAAGCTCGTCGCCAATGCTTTTCTCGCCCAGCGCATTTCATCAATCAACTCGATCGCCGCGCTGTGTGAAAAAACCGGCGCGGATGTCCAGGAGGTGGCACACGCCATTGGCATGGATTCGCGCATCGGTCCCCGGTTTCTTAAAGCGTCCGTTGGATTTGGCGGTTCCTGTTTTCAAAAGGACTTGCTCAACTTGGTATATCTGAGTGAATCGTTTGGGTTGCCGGAGGTCGCCAAGTACTGGAATCAGGTGTTGCAGATCAACGATTGGCAGAAATCGCGTTTTGTCGGGGAAATCGTCAGCACCTTGTTCAATACACTCAATGGCAAGCGCATCGGCATCCTTGGTTTCGCCTTCAAGAAAGATACCAACGATACCCGCGAAAGCCCCGCCATCCGGGTCTGCCGCGACCTGCTGCATGAACGCGCCCACATCGCTATCTATGACCCTAAAGTTGAAGCCTCAACTATCTATCAAAATTTGCTGAACGATGGAGTGTCACAGGCCGTCCTCGATACCAAC
>JBAXOP010000263.1:0-7865 GCA_037133195.1 Verrucomicrobiota bacterium
CCGCGTGTGGCCACCGCCATCACCGAGGAACCTAGCCGCGTGCTGCGCCTGCCGGCTGAATCGCTGCGCAAGCTGATGAAAAGCCCAACGATGCACAAGATTGTTCACTCGCGCATGACCGAGCGCTTGCTCATCACTGACCGCGCCTTGTTGATGTTGCGCGGCATTGTGCAGGTATCGATGCTCATCAACGTGTTCTTGCTGGTGAACGAAGTTTTCAAGGAATTCTATTCCGGTAACCTCCACGTCGCTTCCGCCAAATACCTCTTCGTCGGCCTCCACGGTCACCACGCTCTCGTGCCCTGGATCTGGACGGCCATCGCTTTCAATCTAACCGCCATGGTGCTCCTCGTACTGCCTATCAGCCGTAGCTTGAAGTGGCTCAACCTCACATGCGTGCTGGCCATCACCGGTATCTGGATTGAAAAAGGCATGGGCTTGGTTATTCCCGGCTTCATCCCCTCGACCCTCGGTGCGTTCATCGAATACAAACCCTCCATCAACGAAACCTTGGTCTGTCTCGGTATTTGGGCGTTCGGCTTGCTATGCTATACGATATTCCTGCGCATGGCGGTGCCTATTTTGCAAGGGCGACTTTCGCGTGCCAACGAAGGCACCAGTGCTGCGCCGGAAGCGCTTCGTCCGAGTTGCTAGTTCTAAGTCAATCCGTTTTGTATGAACGAAACGCCGACAGCCGCCACTGCCCAGCGTTCGCTCAGTGAGCACGTTGTAGCTAAGGGAGCGGAGTTGCAAGCCAAGTACGGGCCGCAAATCGGCTGGCAGCAACTCCAACAAGTGCTGCAGGACCGCTCGCTCGTGCGCTACCCGTGCGAGATCGCTTTCACCACCGAGGGCTTGCATGAGGGCGAGTTCGCCTATACACATGCACTGGGCGACGCGCCGGAAGACGGGTTCATTATCCGCATCCATCCGCTCTACATGACCGAACTCGGGCTGGTTCCCCAGCTTGTTCTCTATCACCTTGTGACGGTCAACTACGGTGAGTTTGCCTCCTCGGATGATGCAGAGGCGTTCGGCGCTGCGGCGCTCGGTATGGAGCCGGAAGATTACTATAACTCCGTCTGTCGTTTGGCCGATCAACTCGACGGCTGTGGTTGCGGCTGAGAGCAAACTGAGAAACTGCCATGAATGCCCCCGAGCAACAGAACGAATCGGCGACTGTTGAACAAACCTTGGCGCGTTTGGAGCAACGTCTCGCTAGAGTCGAGCTGATGCTTGGGTTAGCTGAGGCTCCATCACGCAAAGCCACGCCGCAACTAGCTGCGGTGCCATCCGTTGGTGAACTCGAAGTGGCCGTCGGCCAGAACCTGTTTGCTAATATCGGCATCGGCGTGTTAGCCATCGGCTGCGCCTTGGTCCTGTCTCTGCCATGGCCCGCACTGCCTCAATTGCTGCCTGCACTGGTGGGCTGGCTGCTTGCTGGCAGCTTATTTTTGCTAGCCCACGGATTACGTCGCTCGTTGCCGTCCATCGCCAGGCAGTGCCGGGGTATCGCCATGGCTCTGGGATTTTTTGCCACGCTGCGCTTATCATACTTTGGCGCGCCATCTTTGCTAGGCCAGGCATCGGCCGCAGCAGCGGTCTGCTTGGGGCTCGCCGTGGCCATCAATCTGACCATCGGTTGGCGGCGCATGTCGGTGTTATTGACCGGTCTGGCGATGGTCACTGGATATGCCGCAGCTTTGGCCATCGGCACGCCGTGGTTTGTCTTCGGGATGGTCAGTGCGATGAGTTTGGTAGCGGCGTGGGCGCTGCGCCAGCGCGAGTGGCCGTGGTTGGTGGTGTTCGCCACGCCCTGCGCGTGGTTGACATATCTACTTTGGGCCATAGGAGATCCACTCGTCGGTAACCGCGTCGAAGTGGCTAGCGGGCCATTCGCCGGGGTGTGTTTGCTGCTGGTGTGGCTCGTTATCCATGCGTTGGCCATGAGTTGGCGTGCCCAACGCACGAGCGAAGGCCCGGTGGCCCAGGTCGGCTCGGTGCTCAATTGCGGCGGATACTTCCTGTTTTTGCTGCATTCTTTGGTTAAGTACCAAGGTGTATTTTTCGCGGCCCATGTGGCGGCCTCGCTGGTGTTGTTAGGAATGGCGGTGATGTTCTGGGTGCGCGAACGCAGCCGCTTCGCCACCTTTGTCTATGCGATGACCGGCTACGCGGCGTTAAACATGGCATTGATCAAGGCCGCGGAGGTGCCGGACTTGTTTGCTTGGCTCTCGGCGCAAAGCTTGCTGGTGATGATCACCGCAATTTGGTTCCGGTCGCGCTTCATCATTGTCGCAAATTTCCTGATCTATTTGGCGGTGGTCATTTGTTACATGGTGCTCGTCGAGCAGGAGCACGGGCTCAGCTTGTTGCTCGGAGTGGTGGCGCTGACCAGTGCCCGCATTCTCAAGTGGCAGAAAGACCGCCTCGAGTTGAAGACAGAACTGATGCGCAACGCCTATCTGACCAGCGCCTTCATCGTGTTGCCGTACACATTTTATCACATCGTGCCGCAAGCGTGGGTGGCCTTATCGTGGGTTGGCATCGCCTTGTTCTATTATGTGATGAACCTTCTTACCGCAGCACGAAAATACCGCTGGATGGGCCACAATACCCTGCTGCTGACCGTGGTCTATATCTTTATCATGAGCATCGGCAAGCAGGAGGGCACCCAGCGAATCATCACGTTCCTCGTGCTCGGAACGGTATTGTTAGCCGTGTCTCTGCTCTTCACCCTCATCCGCTCCCGCCAGCAACGCGGCAGCGGTCCGGCGGATGGTAACGCTGCCGGCCCCCCCGATACCGTCAGTTTAGGGCCTTCTGAAAGGAGCATAGGAGTCCCGCCTGTGATGGAAGATAGCGCTTCCAGCCTGTCTGCAAACGAGACGACAGGCTGGAAGCCCGTTGTCCAAGACAGGCAGGATGCCTGTCCTCCAGACCAGCAAGCTCATCCACCCGACTGATTGCCGTATGTCCCAACCTGCACTGCGCAAACTCGATTGTCATGTCCATCTCCTCGGCGATGGCAGTTCCGGCAGCGGCTGTTGGCTGCGGCTTAAATCCGTCGTCCATCGTCTGATGGCACGGTTGCTCGTGCGGGCCGCCGGTATGCCCGCCAGCGCCCTGCGCGACGGACTTGATGCGCAGGTGGAAACCCGCCTCGCCGGGTTGGTGCGTGAGTCGTCGCTGGACGCGGCTGTATTGTTAGCGCAGGATATTCCGCACCGCGATGACGGCACGCCGCTGCCGGAGAAGGGTGCCTTTTTCGTGCCTAATAAGTATCTGCTGGAGATATGTGCGCGCCATCCCGGGTTATTCATTCCGGCGGTGTCGATTCATCCTGCTCGCCGCGATGCATTGGAAGAACTTGAGCGCTGTCTGCAGGCGGGGGCGCGGGTGCTAAAGCTGCTACCCAACTGCCTCAACGTTAATTACGCCGATCCACGTTACCGCCCGTTCTGGGAAAAAATGGCTGCGTCTAACATGATCTTACTATCCCATACCGGCGGTGAACTCTCGTTACCCGTGCTGTGCCACCGCTACGCCGACCCGCAGTTGCTGCGCTACCCGCTGGATGCCGGGGTGACGGTCATCGCCGCTCACTGCGCCGGTCGCTCCGGGCTGTGGGATGTCGATTCCACGGCGAGCTTGCTGGCCATGTTCGAGCAGTGGCCGCGCCTCTTCGGCGATAACTCAGCGCTGTGCAGCCCACTGCGTTGCCGCACCTTGCCACAGTTGTTGGTAGAGCCAGTTAGAAACCGGATCATCCACGGCAGCGATTTTCCCATCGCCGTAAGTGGCTTCGGCCCGTGGCGCATGGGCCTCATCGACCGCGCCACTTGGCGCCAGTCCAGCCGCCAACCCAACGTGCTGGAACGCGACGTGTTTCTCAAGTACGCGGTGGGCTTCGACGAAGCCAATCTCACCCGGCTGGACGGGTTGTTAGGCCAGGACTGCTGAGGATGCGCTAGAATGAGAACTACAAGCTGAAAGATCCATGGTGATGGCCACGTTTACAGGGCGGCGCCAGCTGGTGGATGCGGAGTATGGTGCTGCCGCAACCAGATGCCTGCCCTACCCCCCTTATTATTGATCCCATGAAACACCCGCAAACTGCAAGTCTGAACCTAACATTGCCGCGCCTGGCCGCCACGCTGCTGGGCTTGGTCCTTGCGCTGCCAGTTGCTGCCGAGGACGCCAAGCCGGCCGCGAAGCTGAGCACCACCGCGGCCCCCGGCACCCAGGCACTGGAACTCCAACTGCCTAAACCGTTATTTGTCGGCACCCCTAAAAATATCAAGTCCACCAATTTGGAAAAGCCGCTCGCTGGCAAACGCCCTATCTATCAAGTGCCAACCGGCACTGTTTTGCTTTCCGCCGGCAAGCAAGTCACCAGTAGTGACGCCGCGCCGATCATCGGCAGCCTGGAGTTGGTCACCGACAAGGACAAGGAGGCGGGCGACGGTAGCATAGTCGAACTGGCGCCGGGCAAGCAATACGTGCAAATTGATCTGGGCAAGCCCGCGCAAATTGCCGCACTGGTAGTCTGGCATTATCATCAGGATGCACGCGTCTATCGCGACGTGGTGGTGCAGGTGGCCGAGGATCCGGATTTCATCATGGGAGTAACCACTGTGTTCAACAACGACGATGATAATTCGTCCGGCCTGGGCGCGGGCAAAGACCAAGAATACCTGGAGACCTATGAGGGCAAGCTCATCGATGGTAAAGGAGCCAAGGGCCGCTATGTACGCCTCTATAGCAACGGTAATACATCCAACGACGCTAACCATTACATCGAGGTGGAAGTGTACGGCAAGACTACGCCATAATGCGCTCTATTCTTAGGGCATGGCCGGGCGTGCTTGGTGTGGCGTTGGTGTTGTTGATAGCTGCGGGGGCGCTGGGGTTTCGGTTGGAGCGTTTGGAATTACGGCCATTGCATGGGGATGAGGCGGTGCAAGCGGTTAAGGCAGGGGAGTTGTTGGATGGCGGCGAGTATATCTATAACCCCTATGAATTTCACGGCCCCAGTCTCTACTATTTCACCTTGCCTATATTAAGACTGCGAGGAGTGCAGTGTTTTGCAGACGCCAAAGATGCTGATTTTCGGGTGGTGCCGGTGATATTTGGGGTAGGGCTCATTGTGTTGTTGTTACCCTTGCGGCGGGCTCTCGGAACCGTGGCATGCCTGACGTCCGCAGCATTGCTCGCAGTATCGCCGGCAATGGTGTTTTTCAGCAGATACTATATCCAGGAAATGGTGCTGGTGTTTTTTGCAGCACTGGCGTTGTGCTCGCTGTGGGGAATTTTCCGCACGCAGCGCGCGGGTTGGATAGTTGTGTTAGGACTGACCGTCGGCATGATGTATGCCACCAAGGAAACGAGTGTCATCTTCTGCGGCGCTTTGACTACCGCCTATGGTTGGCTGGTATTGCGCCGCCGCCAGCGCGAAAATCGTCCGTTGTGGTGTGTCCAGCGGCACCATGTATATTGGGTGTTACTGGTTTTCGGGGTGGCCGCGCTGGTGGCTGGGTTGTTCTATTCCTCGCTGCTGGCCCATCCGCGCGGGGTGCTCGATTCGCTGCTGGCGTTCCGTCATTATTTTGATCGCAGCGGTGGCGATGGCAGCGCTGCGTTGCACCAGCAACCCTGGTATTACTATTTGAAAATGTTATGCTATACCAAAGATGCGCCAGGCCCGTGGTGGAGCGAGGGACTCATTCTGGCGCTGGCCATTGTCGGATTGCTCGCCAGCTTGCTCGGTCGGGAATCCGGAACTGTCGATCCCGAATTGGCACTTTTTCTAGCGATTTACACGCTGTGCCTGACGGCCGCATTTGCGGTTATTCCCTACAAAACACCGTGGAACATGCTCGGGTTTCTCCATGGCTTGATCCTGATGGCTGGCATCGGCGCCAACGTGCTTTTCGTATGGCTCCCGTGGGCGGGCGCTCGGGGCGGACTGGCGCTGCTCTTGATAGCTGGGGGCGGGCAACTTGCCGCTCAGGCGGGGCGGGCCAATTTCCGTTTCTTCGCCGATCCGCGCAACCCGTACGTATATGCCCATGCTCTGCCCGATGTGCGCCGCTTGGCCACCCGCATCAGTGAACTCGCGGCACTGCACACTGACGGCCCGGCGATGCGCATTCATTGCATCACTCCCGAGTATTGGCCGCTGCCATATTATCTGCGCAAGTTGCGGCGAATCGGATATTGGAGTGAAATCCCGCCGGTTCCAGACGCGCCGGTCATCATCGCCAGTGTGGAATTGCAGGAACCGCTCGCGCCCCTGCTCAACGATAAGTATCATACGGAATTCTTCGGCCTGCGCCCCGGCATATTGCTTGTGCTCAATATCCAACAGGACCTGTGGGACCGCTTTCTGCTGGAGAAAACGCCAGCCTCACCACCTTGACGTATTCTCGCTAATATTGCGAGATAAATAGGCTTTGCCAGGGCTCGGATAGCGTCTATCGTCGGCGCATGAGCGCAGATTTTCTTGTCATTGGTGCCGGTGTGGCCGGATTGTCATTTGCCTTGCGTGCCGCGCGCCACGGTTCGGTGGTGGTGTTAATGAAAGGTGGAGCCTACGAATCTAACACCGCATGGGCGCAAGGTGGCATCGCTACGGTGCTGCCCGCTGGAATGTGCGCAAGCGGCGATAGCGTCGAGAGTCATGTAGCCGACACCTTGGATGCGGGGGCCGGTTTGTGCAATGAGGCAGCGGTGCGCAGTATCATTGGTGAGGGTGCCGCTACCATTGAAGATTTGATCGGCTACGGCATGGAGTTTGATAAGCAGGGAGAGCAGTTTGAACTCGGCACAGAGGGCGGACACTCGCACCGGCGGGTTTTACATACCCGCGATACCACCGGCCTCAAGATCGCCAGGGCACTCATTGAAGCAGCCCGCAACACTCCTAACATCACCTTGCTGGAGCAACATGTGGCCATCGACTTGATCACCACCGCTAAGCTCGGTGCGCTAGCCGATGACCGGGTGCTGGGAGCGTACGTGTTGAACGCGCAGACAAACGAGGTGAGCATATTTCGAGCTGACCGGGTGGTGCTTGCCACCGGCGGTTGCGGTAAGGTCTATCTCTATACCACCAATCCCGATTCCGCCACCGGCGACGGCGTCGCACTCGCTTGGCGGGCCGGTGCATCCATCGCAAACATGGAATTTATCCAGTTCCATCCGACGTGTTTTTACAATCCCGGGGCGACCGGACCCGAGGCGCGATCATTTTTGGTGAGCGAGGCGGTGCGCGGCGAGGGCGGCATCCTGATCAATGCCAAGGGGGAGGATTTCACCTTGCTGAGTGATCCGCGCGGATCGCTGGCACCTCGCGATATCGTGGCTCGCGCCATCGACCGCGAACTAAAACGCAGCGGCGCGGATTGCGTCTATCTGGATGTCACCCACCAACCGCGCGGGTTTATGCCTGAACGTTTCCCATATATCTATGAAAACCTGCTCAATTACGGCCTTGATTGCCAAACTCAACCGATTCCGGTGGTGCCCGCCGCTCACTATCAATGCGGCGGCGTAGTCACCAGTGTAGCCGGCACCACCGGCATCAGCGGCCTCTACGCCATCGGCGAAGTCGCCTGCACCGGCCTCCACGGTGCCAACCGGCTAGCCTCCAATTCGCTGTTGGAAGGCAATGTGATGGCACGTCTAGCAATGGCGCATATCTTACGTCGCTGTCCGCCAGGCAAAGCGGTGCCGGCCGCCCCGGCCATCCCGGAGTGGGAACCCGGCAACACCACCGAGGCTGATGAATTGGTGGTTATCTATCACAATTGGGATGAGATCCGCCGCCTGATGTGGGACTATGTGTCGATCGTGCGAACCGA
>JBAXOP010000264.1:0-7854 GCA_037133195.1 Verrucomicrobiota bacterium
GGCAATTTCAGTGGAATCCTTCACCGCTCGCAGGCTGGCGATGCATTCGGAAATGCAATGCACGTCAATCCCGGTGGCCATGGTGTGGGCGGCGAGCCGCAGGTAGGACTGGGCCGTGAGCTTGGCGGGGTCGATCACCACGCTCGCCAGCTCGCGCCTGGCCACTTCCGCGATGACAAATTTTTCGAGTTCGGTCTGGTCAGTTGAGCGTGCGGAGGCGAGCAAGACCTCACAATTGAGGGCCTCGGCCCTGACTTCGCTGACGAGCATGTGGCGGGAAACGGCAAAAGCGGTGCCGTCCAAAAGCACCAGCCAGGAGATGCCGTGGCGCGAGCCGGTTAGATAGTGGATATCAAGCGGGTCGGAGACAATCACGGCGTCCACATCGGCGTGCAACCCGCGGGCCAAGGCGAGGGCGCGTTGCCGGCGCAGGCAAAAATCCGGGACAGGCAAGAGGCCATCGGCGGCGGGAGCCACGGGGCATTTTTGATCATGTCTCTGGCGGGGACTGGCTGGGAGGGTGAGCATGGTGGTAAGCGGAAAACTGCTGAGCTTTGGCCGGCGAGCAGTTGTCTGGTTAGGGGGAGGTGAGACGCTGGAGCCCGGGACATTGCATCAGACGGTTGGTTGAAACGCGCTGAGTGAGCACCATGATTGACGGCAATTGCCGGGTGCATGCAATGCCAAACTTCGGGGTTTCGCAACAAGACCAATGCATTTCGCGAAATGAACAATCAGAAATCAAGGGCAGTGCCAACCCTCATTCGCGATTTACACAACGGATTCGCGAAATGGGCATTGTGCCCATCTGCGGGATCCTGTCAGATTGCGCCGATGACAAAATCAGCGGTTGGGCGGTGTTGGTTGATGGGCGCGGTGTGGGCCTTGGGCGCGTGCCAGTCGGCCCGCGCAGAGGTGAAAATGCCCGCCGTGTTCGGTGAGCACATGATTCTGCAGCGCGGTAAACCGGTGCCGGTCTATGGTAGCGCCGCTGCGGGTGAGAAAATCAGCGTGACATTTCATGGCCAATCTCTAACAACGACAGCTGACGCCCGCGGCAATTGGCAGCTCAAGCTAGCCGCGATGAGCGCCGAGTCCGGCGGCCAGCCCCTGACGGTTCGCGGCACGAACTCACTCACGTTCAACGATGTGCTCGTCGGCGACGTGTGGCTTTGCAGCGGCCAATCTAATATGGACATGCGCCTCGGCGGTTGCGAGCGGCCGGCGGATGTGGCGGGGGCGGATTTTCCGGGAATCCGGCAATTCAGCGCACCGACGGGCGCATGGAAAGTATGCACCCCGGCGAGCGCTGCGGAATTTTCCGGTGTGGCGTATTATTTCGCGCGCAAGATCTATCAGGACCAGCGTGCGCAAATCCCCATCGGTCTTATGCTCGCGGCGGTGGGCGGGACCAAGATCGACTTGTGGCTGGCACCGGACGGGCTCATCGATATTCCCGTGCTGCATCCGCTCTACCGCCAGACCGGGGTGCCCGGCGGACCCTTTTCCTTGTTTGAAAAACTGGTTAAACCGTTAGTTCCCTATGGCATCAGGGGTGCTATCTGGTATCAGGGCGAAAATAGTGAACTCGCCGCACAGTCGCCCGATAGTTACTATCTGAAAATGAAGGCGCTGGCGCTAGGTTGGCAACGGGTGTGGGCCATGGACGAGTTCGCTTTCTATCCGGTGATCATCGCCAACTGGGGCGAGCTGCCCAAAGGCCCCGCCCCGGAAATGTTCAAGGGCGGCTGGGATGCCGATACCCGCCTGCAGCAGGCGAATGCGATCAACTTGCCCCATGCCGGCTGTGCCTCGGCGATAGATATCGGGGATTCATCGATGGGCGATAAAATCTGGCAAGGCTGGCACCCGAAGGATAAGTTGGACGTTGGCGAGCGACTCGCGCTGTGGGCGTTGAAAAATGACTATGGCCGTCCGCAGTTGGAGGCCAGCGGTCCGACCCTCAGGGAGGTGGGCATTGCCGGTGCGACGGTAATATGTACTTTCGATCATCTCGGCAAAGGCCTGATGGTGGGTGAGAAAAAATGGTATGAGCCGACCCGGGAACGGGTCGGCGGCAAGCTCCAATGCTTTGTCATAGCCGGGGCCGATGGGGTGTGGCACGCTGCGGATGCCGCGATCAAGGGAGCCACGGTGGTGTTGTCCTCGGAGCAAGTGGCCGCGCCGCGCAAGGTTTCCTATGCTTGCTGGCAAAACCCCGAGGGCTGCAATCTCTATAACAAAGAGGGCCTGCCCGCCGCGCCTTTCCATGTCGAAGATGTGACCCGGAATCTCAGCATCTCCGCCGCCGCCGGCGATGGCGGCGAAATCTCTCCCTCTGGCAACCGCAACTATCCTCAACGGCTGACCGCACTTTACCACATTACTCCCAAGGCCGGCTATTTCATCCAAGACGTGAAAGTGGATGGAGTATCCGTGGGTTCCGTTAAGAGTTATACTTTTGATCCGCTCACTGCCAACCATACCCTTGCCGCTAGCTTCGCCAAAACTGCCCCCAAATATACGATCACCGCCAGCGCCAGCGGTGGTGGCACGCTCACACCCGCCGCCGCGGTGGGCGTCGCACAAGGTGATGCCTCAACCTTCACCATTGCCGCCAACGGCGACAACCAGGTGGCGGTGACGGTTGACGGCGTCTGCCTGGGGGCGCGTTCCCAAGTCATCTTCAACGATGTGCGCTGCAATCACACGCTCGCCGTCGCATTTTCCGGCATCATCAAAGCCACCGCCGGGTATGGCGGCACGATCACCCCGGATGGCACGCTGCCCGTAACCTATGGCGCGAGCCAGCCATTCACTATCGCGCCACTGCCCGGCTATGCCATCGCCGGCCTCAAGGTGGATGGCGGTAATGTGGCCACCACCCATAGTTATACTTTTTCCAAGGTGACGGCATCCCACACGATTGCCGCGAGTTTTGTGAAAACGGTGAAATCGCCACACGCCGGTGTCGTGCCCAAGCCGGAGCGTCTGCTCATCGCTTGCCGGGCCGGGGCGCTGCCAGCCACCGGTGAGTTGACATCCTGGCCATCGGATCTGGGCGACGGTAAGCCGTTGAAGTCGGTCGGAGCCCCCGCGCTTGAAACCATCGATGGCCACAGATACGCGAAGGTGAGTTTCGAGACAGGTGACGGGTTTTCCACGGGGCCGTACACCTCGCCGATTGCCTGTGACGGTGCCAGCATTGTGGTGGTGGCCAAGCCGTTGCGTAATGGTGCTAGCTCCGGCTGGACCTCTATCGTCGATGTGTTCTACGACCGGTTGGTGCTGGGCATCCGCAACGATTCGGGATTGGTCTGTGTTCGGCGCAACGGTGGCGTGGATACTGGCGGCAAGTCCATTCCCGACGGCCAAATCACCATCCTCAGTCTCATCGTGCAAGCGGACGGTTCCTACAAGGTCTTTGCCAACGGCTCCGAGGTCATGTCCAATATATCCAAAAACCCGCTGACCTCGTTGGCACCGGGTGTCGCCGGTCCCTTCGCCACGAGCATCACCGTCGGCCGCAACGCCCCGGATGGCTGGAGCGCCTTTAACGGCTCTATCGGTGATGTGTTCGTTTACAAATCGGCCCTCAGCGACACGGAGCGCCAGCAACTCGAAGCTTGCATTGCAGGCTCGCTGGCGGGTGCCTCAAAGTCCCGGTAAATCGGTGGATAATAGGCGCTTGACTCGCGCAAGTGATTCTGATCTCCTCTGCGGTTCGCCCCGCTCTTTCGTGCCATCACTAGCCCATTTCTCTTTGGGTTCAGTGAGACGCACCCAAGCCACAGTCGAACCCGCATTTCCTCAATCAACCCTCTTCCCCACCTCACATTCATGGATTGGTCTTCTCCCCTCTGGTATTTCTGCTACATCATGGTCTTGATCGGTCTGGCCGGCTACGGCTCGCACCGCCTGACTATCGTTTTCCTTTACCTGAAACACGCCAGCAAGCGTCCGCGACCGCTCAAACTCTTCGCCGAATTGCCGCTCGTCACCATCCAGCTCCCTGTCTTCAACGAAATGCACGTCGTCGACCGCTTGCTCAATTCGGTCGCCGCTCTCGATTATCCGCAAGAAAAAATTCAGATCCAGTTATTGGATGACTCCACCGACGAAACGGTGGACATTTGCCGCCAGGGAATTGCCCGCCTGAAAGCCCGCGGCTTCGATGCCGAGCATATCCACCGCAGCGACCGCACCGGCTACAAGGCCGGGGCATTGGAAAACGGCACGCAGTCAGCCAAGGGCGAATACCTGCTCATCTTGGATGCCGATTTTGTTCCTAATCCGGATTTGCTGCAAAAAACCATCCACTATTTCACCGATGAGCGCATTGGCCTGATCCAGACACGCTGGGGTCACCTCAACCGGACCTACAACGTGCTCACCCGCATTCAGGCGATGTTCCTCGACGGCCACCTTGAGCTTGAGCAAACCGCTCGCAATCGCTCTGGCCGCTTTTTCACGTTCAACGGCACCGGCGGCATTTGGCGCAAATCCTGCATCACCGATGCCGGCGGCTGGGAGCACGACACGCTTACCGAGGATATGGACCTCAGTTACCGGGCCCAACTCAAAGGTTGGCGCTTTATTTTCCTCAACGATGTGGAAACGCCTGCTGAATTGCCGGTGGATATGGATGGCTTCAAGAGCCAGCAACATCGCTGGACCAAAGGATCCATCCAAGTTTGCAAAAAAGTCCTCCCTGCCATCTGGAGAGCCGATGTGCCCTTGTTCATCAAAATGGAGGCCACCGCCCATCTCACGTCCAATTTCGCCTACCTGATGCTCATCTGCCTGTGTTTCCTGATTTATCCCAATCAGCATTGCCAGCCAGACTTTGGCAAATACGGCTACTACATCGTCAATGTCCCGATTTTCTTCTTCTCCTCAGTTTCCGTAGTCCTTTTCTATTTGGTTTCTCAAAAGGCGTTGCGGCCCGGTTCGTGGTGGCGGGAAATCCCCTACCTCCCATTGCTCCTCGCTTTGGGCATCGGCATGTCCATCAGTAATGCCAAAGCTGTCATCGAGGCGCTCTGCAACCATCAGTCCGGCTTTGTCCGCACCCCGAAGTACGGCATCGGACAAGCCAAGCGCCACGATTGGAAAAACAGCAGCTACAAGGCCATGAAAACCCTCACCCCATTCGTCGAACTCCTGTTCGGGTTTTTCTTCCTCTTCGTCGTCGTAGAGGCCGTCATGCAGGGCCGCTGGTCATCGGCTATCTTGCTGTTGCCCTTCCCCGTTGGCTTCTTCTACACCTCGCTTTCTTCCCTCGCCCGTATGCTCCCTGCGCTCATGCCATCTCTTTCCAGTGACGCCTCTTTCCGCGATAAGCCCTGACTCCAGCCAGGGCCCCAGTTCCCCGCTGCGCCGCTTACTGCTGGCTGGCGGCGGCCTGCTCGTCGCTTTGGCTTTCACCGGTTGCGGTTGTAGCGATAAGGACGGCACCCATAAAATGATCGTCAGTGTGCGCGACCAGCGCCTGCTGCTGGTACGCGATGGAAAACCCGTCAAGTCTTACAAAATCTCCACTTCTAAATTCGGTATAGGGGATCGCACGGGGAGTTATTGCACACCCCTCGGCCGTATGGAAGTGAGCCGCAAGATCGGCGATAACGCCCCTGCCGGTGCTGTGTTCAAACGGCGCCGGTTCACCGGCGAAGTCATCCCCCCAGATGCCCCTGGCCGCGACCCAATCGTCAGCCGTATCCTCTGGTTGCGCGGCACCGAGGCTGCCAACCGCCACGCCTTCGCTCGTTGCATCTACATCCACGGCACCCCCGAAGAGCGTTGTCTGGGCACCCCGGCGTCTTATGGCTGCATTCGCATGGGCGGCCGCGATGTCATCGATCTCTACGACCGCGTTGGCCTCGGTGCCGATGTCTTCGTCGTCAATACTTCCATTGCTTCCGCTCAGGCCGCCGACTCCGCTCAGGCCGCCGCTGCCGCTCAGGCCGCCGCCCAAGCCACTGCTGCGACCTCTTCCACCTCCGACCAAGCCGGTGCCTCGGCCAAACCGCGGTCACCCGCGTCAGGCTTGGTACTTACTAATCGCCGTTCCTGAAAAATCCGTAAAACCCGTGCTTGACAGCATGGCGTGAGTCTTTACGTTTCGCTGCCCGCCGTCTCAAAGTCCGGCAACCTCTCCCTCAATACCATGGCCAACACGAAATCCGCCCACAAGCGCGTCCGTCAAACTGAAGTCCGCACCGAACGCAATCGCGCGGAAAAAACCCGCATGAAGACGCTCCGTCGCAAGACGCTTGCTGCCGTCGCCGCAGGCGATCAACCCGCCGCCGCCGCCGCCGCGAGCATCTTCTCCTCCGCAGTGGACAAGGCCGCCAAACGCAACCTCATCCACCCCAACAAGGCCGCCAATCTCAAGAGCAAGACCGCCAAGGCATTGGCTGTTCTCGCCTGAGTTCGGCCCCCACCCGGTACATCGAAACAAGCGGACCGGCTGTCGGTACCGCTTTTTTCATCCGATTATGTCAGCCACCAAGCCACCCAGCACGCGGGCCGAAGCCGCCGCCAAGATTGCCGCCAATCCGGCCGCCTACAAGGTGTGCGAAGGCTGCGACTCGATCGTGGGTGGAGGCACTGACATTTGCCCCAATTGCCACAGTTTTCGTTTTGACGCCACCCCGACCCAGGTTGTTCGCCAGGCGCACCTGCTTGGCTCGCGCGAGCAAACATCTGTCACCGCCAAAGATCTGAAATGAACGAAATTATCGGCTTTAAAGAATGGCAGGTTATCTGCGATGCCTTGGCCAGCGGTCGCCAGGCCATCCTCCTGCGCAAAGGTGGCATTCACGAGGGGCGGCAGGGATTTTCCTTCGCTCACAAATCCTTTTTCCTCTTCCCTACCCGTTTCCATGTTCAGGGCGACCAAGTCCGCGAGGGCAGCGTCACCCCGTTGCCCGAATGGCAACTGGGTGACCCTATCCGCATCACCCACCACGTCGAGGCGTTGTGGGCCGTCACCCTGACCGATTGGGAGAAAGTCGCGGCGCTCGAGCCATTTCATATTTACTCAGCCAAAACCGTGCGCGACCGCTTTGATTGGGAGGGTAAAGGCATGAACTCTGGCAGCATTCACCTCGCTTTGGTGCGGGTGCGCCAACTCGCCAGCCCATGGGAATTCCCCTATGAGGCAAGCTTCGGCGGTTGCCGCAGTTGGATTCAACTGCCGGAACCTCCCGCCCATTGGCAGCAAACCGCCAGCACCGTGCTCGACGAAGACACCCTGGCCACCCTCGAGGACCGCCTCGGGATTTAGGGGCGGGCGGTTTCTGCGTATCGAGCCACCACATTCCTGGGGTGATTGCGCTAGCCCGGCCCATGACATAGGTTCGGCGATCTCAGCCGAGCCGGGTTTGTGGTGAGCTTTTGGCAATGCTCGATGGAGCGCCGGCTTCAGCCGGCGTGTCTGGCCGGTGGAGCGCCGGCTTCAGCCGGCGTGTCTGGCCAGTGGAGTGCTGGCTTTAGCCGGCGTGTCTGGCCGGTGGAGCGCTGGCTTCAGCCGGCGTGTCTGGCCGGTGGAGCGCTGGCTTCAGCCGGCGTGTCTGGCCGGTGGAGCGCTGGCTTTAGCCGGCGTGTCTGGCCGGTGGAGCGCTGGCTTTAGCCGGCGTGTCTGGCCAGTGGAGCGCTGGCTTTAGCCGGCGTGTCTGGCCGGCTGAAGCCGGCGCTCCGTAACGCTCCGTATCGTAAGTTAGCCGGGACGTTTGCGTGCTCGTTTATGAGCATGATTTCCATCTCAATTCAGCCGTCAGGGTTTGGTGAACAGCAAGCGGTAAAACGCCTTGTTGGCGGAGGTCGTATCGGTCCAAGGAGTGGGGGAGCCCA
>JBAXOP010000265.1:0-7834 GCA_037133195.1 Verrucomicrobiota bacterium
GCCTGAGTTCAGCAAATGGGTGATCCTCGGTGGACATAATGTCCTCCGCAGGTCGTTCCAGTTGTGCTGTTGCTCAAACGCATGCCGCTTTGAACCACGAGTCCTCCTGCCCGTCAACCCTAAATTTCAGAGAATTCCGATTTCGGGTTCTTCGAGGCGCTTGAACGCGGTCTGGAAATCGGCTGGGGTGAGGTTGCCGCTGAAGATCAGGGTGGATTTGCGGAACCATTGGTCGTCGAAGGACGCCCGGACTGCCTCGGGCCACGGGGCACAGTGGGTGAACACAAATCCGAGAATGGCCGAGGTGAACTCGGGCGTGCCGCCCGTGGGCTGTTGCCTGCCGGATTCCCGACCACGAGAACCTTGTAGTTAACCTTGAAAGGAAGCCTCCCCATGAATTTGCCAGTGAAATTTCTTGGCAAAGCCGGATTGAGCGTTAGCTTTGCGCCGAGGAAATCATTCCCATGAATCTGAAGAAATTCAAAAATTCCCGCCTGGATCCCGAGGGAACACGGCCTTGCTCAGTTTCGTGTCGCAATTTTCATGCCGGTTCCTTCGTATTACCAACCCTCTGCTCCGGCCCCCTCCCCTCTCAAGTGGCATTCACGTCCCAGCCCATTCCTAGCAATCGATGAAAAAGCAATTATTACGTGTCGGTTTCGCCATTCTTGGGCTTTGTGCATTTGTCTCCGTCATAGATGTGGTGGCAGCTAAAGGCTCCTCATCCTCATCGTCGAGGTCATCGTCGTCGAGGTCATCATCGTCATTTTCCTCACGTCCGTCGTCTTCTGGCTTATACAACAAGCCATCATCTGGAGGATACAGCAAACCAGCGGCCCCATCCAATCCCGGATCCAGCTCGGGAGGGTACAGCAAGCCACCGGCTCCAACCAATTCCGGGTCCGGCGGCTACGGCAAGCCCCCGGCTCCACCTGTTAGCAACGCGACGAGTTCCGGCGGCTACAACAAACCTAACAGCAGCGCCTCGCCGGCATCATCAAACCCACCTACGGCGCATGCCAATGGGAATCGGTTTGATTCCAACACCACTCAGAAATTGAAGCTCGAGAAATCTCAAAAATCACTAGCATCTTATGAAGCGGAAAAAGGGAAATTCAAATCTCCGCCGCCAGCGATCGACCCTCGTTCCATCAAATCCAATCCGGTCGTCAGCGGGAGTCACGTCTATTCGCGGGTGGGATATGATGATGTCATTCGCCGCCGCCAGGTGATATATGGCTCATGGAATCCTCCGATTTATGTTTATCAATCAGCGCCATTCTACGGATCATGGAACTCCACTTTCTTGTGGTGGGCACTTATAAATGATGCAGCTTTCTTCCATCACCATAATAACGACCCGGCTATTTCAGCTTGGCACAATGACGCAATGCGACTCTCTCAGGAAAATGGCGATCTTAAAGCGCAGATCGCCACGCTGGATGAGAAAGTTAAGCAATTGGACAAAACCGGGGTCGCTCGCAATGATAAGTATCTCCCCGAGCAAGTGGCGGCAGATCCGCTCGTTGCCTTATCGGCCGATGCCATCGCCCAAATCCCGGTTGAAAAACCCGTTCTTCGAGTCGCGACCGGGGTGCAAGGAGGCCAGTATAGCCAAGTTGGCCAGATGCTTAAAAAGCGATCTGAAGAAGTGAACATTGAACTCATTCCCACCTCAGGGTCGGAAGAAAATCTAAAACTTCTTCGTGAAGGGAAGGTTGATGCGGCCATCGTTCAATCGGATGCGGACTTTATCATGGCTAAGAAGTCTCCGGAAACAACCCCGAGTGATATCACGTTTCACCACGCAACACTTTACAGCGAGTATGTGATGTTGATCGTGTCCAATAATTCTCCGATCAAATCAATCGAGAATCTGGCTGCGGGCAGCACCATCTATGTCGGCCCGGAAGGGTCTGGATCGGCACTCACTTGGTTGGGATTTGAAATGCAGGACAAGCATTACAAGAACGTGAAATCCGCACATACGGATTACCCATCGGCGCTGGAGAAGATTGCAAGTGAGAAGACTAAAGCGATGCTATTTGTCGCAGGCATGAACACCCCGCTTCTCAAGGATATCTCCAGCAAAGGCGGGTACCGTGTTATCCCGGTCGATGACAAAGACTTGTCTGCGTTACAGGATTCCCAAGGACATATCGTTTACGACGTGTTAGCCCTGCCGGCAGGCACCTATCCCGGCCTCCAAAACAAGGAAATTAAAACACTTGGCGTTGATGCGGAGTGGACGATCGCGGATTCCTGGATCAAAAAATTTGGTGATGAATCATTTGACCAAATCAATTACGCCATTATCGATATTGTCAATGATTTGCACCGCCAATCACCGTCGCAGGCACAGGCCGCACACCAATCTCACCAATCACATCTGTGGTTATGGGTCTGTATGATCTTGGCTATAGGCGCAGGCCTATATTGGACCATCTTTAAATTTAACGCAACAGGAACACACCGATGACAATCTGGGAACTCATCAAAGCCAAGCGTGAGAGAATGCGCCAAGAGAAATTGACCGCTCACCAAATGGCGAACCCGCTCGACGGCAGCTTGCCATTTGGATTGCATCTCGATGGGAAGATTGAGATTACAACCCTGCTGCCGGAAGCCATCGATCCGATATTTACGCAGGGGGCGCATCTTGTTGAGGGCTTCAGTGAAGTGACGATCATGGGCCAGCAGTGTTTTCGGGTGCTTATTCTTCCAGAAGAAGGCGGAACCGGCTCATATCTGTTAATTTGCCAATTGGAGCAAGAGACACTTGTGCGTTGGTTTGTCAATGCAGATATGGTTTACCCCTCATCAAACGAAGAATGGGACTTTTGGCTCAGTGACCAAGATGGATCTATCGGTATCCAACAATTCCAGTCGAAGGATGGCGTGCTCTTTGAGCGTCTCTGGGGCGCACCCGAAGAAAGCATCATCGAACCGGTGTGTTTCGACGAGAGGCTCGTCCTCAATCGATTCGATGATTCGGAAACAAAGCTTGTAGAACACCGATCAATGCTCTATGGCAGGGCGGTTGCAGATGATGTTTGGCCTTGCGACGAATATGTCCTTCTTTCTGCTTGCTCGGAATGTGACGGAAGTTATATTTCCATCGATGTCGGGGTGGATCTCGACTTTATTACGAATATCAAAGTGATCTATTGAATACTAACAAAAACAAAGAAAACAAAACTATTATGTTATCATTTCTAGCACGATTCGGAAAAGCCAAAGTCGGCCAAATCAGCCAAGGCATCACAGAAGCCATTGTTCGTTTTGACCCGGAAACCGCATCTGAAGCCCAGATTGCGGAATTTGAAGCGCAACTCAACGAATTAACGGCCAAGGTGGCGACGCTACGGCGGGAATATGACAAGGAACAAAAGGAGGCGGATGCAGCGCAGGCGAATTACAATCGCTATCTGGCGGCAGCCGAGAAATTGCAAAATCAGATAGCAGACGCGGCGACACCGGGTGAGAAGAAAGGAAGTCTTGAGGCGTCGCTCACGAACCTTCTGACAACGATCGAAGGACTTGTTCCCGAGATGGAACGGGAGATTAAGGAAGCCGCCGATGCGAAGGATTTTCTTGCGCAGTTTGAGCAAGCCGCAGTCGATGCGGCCCAGAAAGTCACCACGGCACGCGTCAAACTCAATGAGGCCGCCCGCAAGATGGCAAGCGCTAAACTGCAAAAGGAGCGAGCCACCGAAAAGGCTGAGCATGCGGCCGTGCTTGCAGGAATTCGCAGCGGCAATGATTCACTTGGTACCGCACTCTCGGCAATGGAGAAAGCAGCCCAAAAGGATCAGGACGCGGCCACGGCAGCAACGATCAAGGCAGATTTATTGACCAAAAATGTGCCGCAAAGTATTGAAAACGATCAAAACGTACGTGACGCCTTGGGTGAAGAGGCCATTGAACCCACGAAAGTGAGTTTGACGGATCGTCTAGCAGCTCTCAAGGCCCGCAAGAGTTGACCCACCATATTGCGAGGGGGGGGCGATGCCTCAGTCATCGCCATGCCCCCACGGAATAAACAGGAGGTGGCCGCCGGATTTCTTGTCTTTGGAGGTATGCCAATCGACCATGTTCCAGAGCAATGAGACATGGGACATGTCGGGACTGGAATCCCAGCGCAGGAAGGGGAAAATGTTGCGCCGCACGGTGGCCTGCTTGCCAGCGCCTTCCTGCTGGCGCTCGTACATGCGCCACAGCAAGCGGAAACTCGACTCGGTCGGGTTGCGCTTATAATCCCACAGCCATCCCCACAACGCCTCATCCTTGACGGCTTGGCCATCACCCTCGCGTTCTTCCGAATGCTGCCAGAGGGTGATAAGCGGGTCGAAGCGCCGCAGCGAAGTGTCCCAAGTGATGGCGGTATCCAACAAGGCTTTTTCCAAGCGCTGACGGTCTTGCGGGCGGGTGCCCGTGCCGGCCAGATCGGCGGCGACTGGAAGGTTTTTCACGCCCAAAGTGGCCAGGGTGGCGCGGATTTCGCGGGCCGACGGGTAAGGCACGGCGCTGTGTGGGCGGGATTTAGCGTCACTAGGCAACTCGGCGCGGCGGGTATTTTGGCGCCATTGCCAGGGGATATCCTCGTTGGTTTTCCAAGCGGGACCTAGCGGACACATCAGCCAATGGCCGAGCCCGACCCATGCGTCATCCGCTGGCCTTGCCCCTTTCGGCAGTTGTTGGTGAGTTTGGCGCTGGTGGTGGGTGAGCAAGGTAGCGAGGGTATCCGAGGTGACGACGCCGCCATTCGGTTGCGCCACCCATGACCAATTTTGCTTACCGGGCATAGGTTGGGAGTGGTCGGTGCGGTAAACCAAGCGGTGGCTGGAGTCGCGGGACGAGCCCTCGGAGGGGTCCGTCTGATGCATGTCGCCGAGCAACCCGAGAAGGAAATTGGCATCCTGATAGGTTGGGCGGTGTTCGCCCCAGGCCAGAAGTGGCCAGCAATGCCACGAGGATTGTTTGTCATTGGAGCCATGCCAAAAGAAACTCGACGCTTGCAGGAAGCCATCTTCCGCCCCGCTCATGCCGGGGCCTTTTGCGCCGCAGGCCAAGGGCCAAGCACGCCAACTGGTGCCTTGCGCATTCGTTTGCACCTTGCCCAAGCCGAACAGCGCATAGTGGGCGTCGCCGATGCGGTCATACAGGCCGGCCACGTTGATGATGCGTTGCTGCGGAGAGCGATAGTCCCAGTAGAGCGGGCCGAAGAGGTTGAGCAGACGGGAATCGCCGGCGCGATTGCCGCCGAAGCCAACCACGGGGGTGATCCAACATGAAAAGCCATCGGTCGTGTCGGTTTGCTGGTGCCAGACGGGAAACAGCGTGCGTGAATGCGCGTTTTTGGTATCGGATTGCCACCACAAGGGAAAGGTCACGTGGGTGAGGGTTTCGCCTTGGCGGTCGTGGTAAGTCAACAGGGGCAGGGCCCACCACTCGCGGCCATTGGCGGTGGTTTCCCCGAAGGCCATCAGGCCACACAAGGAGCGCCACTTGGCATAACCGCCGTCCTCGCGGTTTTGGCCATAGAAAACTTCTCCGAGCCACAGGGAGTGGCGGTCCCAATACGCCAGCGGCAGCACGAAGTTGGCGCCGTCGTCGAAGTGGAGCCACGGGCCGGCCGCCCACCACGTCCGGCCCTTTTCAAACACCGGCAAAAACCCCTTTGAATCATTGCTCCACCAACTATTGAGCACCCACACCCGCTCCTTGTCCCAATAGGCCAGCGGTACCAGCGCCGTGCCCGGGTCCTTCGACAAGGTATCGCTGCGCACCAGCGGCCCGGCAAACCACCAGTCACGACCCTTGCCGCCAAGCGGTAGCACGCCAAACGAGTGTTTATCCCACCAGGACGTCAGCGCCCAGCCATCGCCGTTTTTGGTATTCCACGAGGATAGCGGAAAAAGCACCGAAATATCCTCGTCCTGCTTGTTGATCAAGGGCCGGATGGCAAACCCGTGGTCGTCCCAATCGACCAATGGCCACAGCACCGAATGTTTCTGGCGGTTCGCGTAATAAAGCGGGAACAGATTAACGCGTTGGTCCGTCAGGCGTTCGTTGCCTTCACCAAACACCGACACGTTGAGCATGCGGCGGGACGAGGCACAACCGAGACCGGAGATAACGGCCGCCACAAGAGTGAACAAAACAAGCAGGCGCCGGAGGTGAGTCATGGAATTCGGGTGGGTGTTGATGCCGATTTCTGAGCCTGTCTGACGGTCTTTACAAGCCCGAAGAGCCCCGACCATTCACGGTCGGTAGGCGTCGCGGTGGCGCAGCACGTGGTCGAGGGCGGGGGATGGATGGCTGAGGCGATCCAACAGGCCGTCCCAGGCATGCTGACCCTTGAGGATTTTCACTTCGATGCGCAGGAAAAACACCGGCACGTCCAATTCGGTGGGGCGTGGGAAACGCACGGCGTCTTTTTCGGTGGTGAGGATGAGTTCCATGTCGCGTTCGACACAGCGCTGCATAAATTTGTCGATTTCCTTGCGTGGAAAGCGGTGGTGATCGGGGAAGCGGCGGCGAATTTCCACGCGGGCACCGAGTTTTTCAAGGGCACGTTCGAAATTTTCGGGCATAGCGATGCCGCAAATAGCCGCCACCCACTTATCCTTGAGGAATGCCAGCGGTTGGCGTTCGCCAGTAAACAGGTTCTCCAGGTAGATCGGCCCGTGGGTGCACTCAATAATCTCGGCCGTGCGGTTGTAGCGGCGCAGACGCGACACCAACATCTCATTCGAGCCGCCATCGCACTTGGTAATCAGGATGTAACTGGCGCGGCGCAGGTTGCGCGGCGGCTCACGCAAGGTGCCGCGCGGCAGCAAGGCCTCGGTGCCAAACGGCTCGCGGGCATCCACCAATACGATGTCGATGGCATGGGCCAGACGCAGGTATTGCATGCCGTCGTCCAGCAGCAGGGTGTCCGCCCCAAGCTGGCTCACCGCAAAACGCCCCCCCTTGACCCGGTCCTTATCGACGATGACGGCCACCCCGGCGAGGTTGCGGGCGAGCATGTACGGCTCATCGCCGGCGTATTTCGAGTCGAGCAGCAATTGGCTGCCAGTGGAAACGATTTTGGGCAATTCCTCGGCTGGTAACGGGCGGCCGTCGGCTCCGGGCCAGTGCTGGGGGGTGTCGAGTTTGCGGCTTTTGTAGCCGCGGGAGAGGATAGCGACGCGGCGGCCGCGCTCGTGAAGTGCCTTGGCCAACAATTCGACGACGGGGGTTTTGCCGGTACCGCCGACGGTGACGTTGCCGATGGAAACGACGAGGGTACCGAGGTGGTGCTGAGCGACCCAGCCATTGCGGAATGCCCACAAGCGGGATTGGACCACGAGCCTGTAAATTCCGGAGAGGGTGCGCATGAGCAGGCGTGTCATGGCGGCGCGAAAGCCTTTGGCGCGCCCAAAGATCACATCCGATCCCCAGCGTTCGAGTTCCGCAAGTAATTCTTTCATGAGCGCGGCCGACCTTGCGCCGGGACCCGAGCCGGGCGCAAGCGCCAATCGAAGGAGCCACGCCCTTATTGTCGTGTCTTCGTCGAAGTGGGATAGAGGGCGGTAAGAACCTCTGTTGACACGAAATTACTCGGACGAAAAACTCGAGAGGGGGAGTTTGGCGGGCTGGAGGGGTAATTCGTGGCAAAGAAACCCTCCCTAAAACCCCTTGTCTCGACACGCATGTCCGCTCGCCGGGGAACTTTTTGCCAAAGTCCCTGCTTTACAACCTGCCAATTGCCACATAGTTTCTCCGTCCCATGAGTTTAGCTGCAATTGAATGGCTCCCCATCATCATCCAACTCTTGTTGGTGGTCTTC
>JBAXOP010000266.1:0-7717 GCA_037133195.1 Verrucomicrobiota bacterium
CAGGCACCGGACAAACCGACGAGCGGGAAGGCATCGCCGCCGCCCTTAGCCAGCAACAAGTGGCCCAAAGCACCGCCGAGGATCCCAGCGGCCACGGATTTCAAAAACCCGCGGGTACCGAGGATTTGCTCGACCCGGCTGCCCAGCACGAGCAGGCACAGTGCATTGGTAACGACGTGGGTCCAACTGCCGTGCAGCCAAGCATAGCTGATGACCTGCCAGAGCGCTCCATTCCAAACATTCTCCCGCCTCAAACCCAACGCTAGATACCACTGCGGAATGTGCTGCGGCCCCCCCACCCAGACCACCAGTCCATGAATGGCTAGGATCAGCGCCGCCACCGCCCATGGCCAGCGTGCTTGTGTCAAGCAGCGGAATTTGTGCGCCAGTTCGGGAAAATGCACAGTTCTAGTCTCAATCGGCGGCGTGTGATCGCGGTTCGCGCAGCACCGTGTTGGGTGCGCCGGCAGTAGCGACAAACGGCCCACCTTCCATGGGAGCCACGCCGCTGAAGGCGACATCCGGCAAATCGGTGGGCAGACCCGCTAGCGGAAAATCCTTGCGCAACGGAAAATACGGGTAGCCCTCCCACATCAATATCCGCTGTAAATTCGGGTGTCCGGCAAAGCCTATTCCCATCAAATCCCACACCTCTCGCTCATGCCAATCCGCCGCTCCCCATAAATCCACCGCGCTGGTCACCGCTTGGTCCTCGGCCGCCTTGACCTTCACCCGCAGGTGCTTGGAATCATCCACCGTGGCTAATTCATAGACCACCTCAAAGCGCGGCTCTTCACCAAGATGATCGACCGCGGAAATGTCCATCAGCATGGCGTAACCCAGCTCATCGCGGCACTTGGCCAGCACCGGGTGCAGTGCGTCCAAGGCCACTCGCAATGTCTGCTCACCTCGAAATTCCACGGCTTCCAACACCTTTCCGACGAAGGTCTCTTGCAGGCATTTTACATCATCAACGGCGGCCATTCGGGTGTTCTAAGTTAAGGGTCGACGGGCTCTTCACACGGCTCCGGTCAGCATGCTGCGCTTCTGGTCCAGCAGCGCGTGCTCGGTATCCACTTTCTCTTGCAAGCGCATCAGCCCCGCTATCAAGGCCTCGGGCCGTGGCGGGCAGCCGGAAATATACACGTCCACTGGTATCAATTGGTCGATCCCCTGCAGCACCGCGTAACTGCGAAACATCCCCCCGCTCGACGCACAGGCACCCATCGCCACACACCATTTCGGCTCGGGCATCTGGTCCCAGATCCGTTTCACCGCTAGCGCCATCTTGTAGGTAACCGTCCCGGACACCACCAGCACATCCGCCTGCCTCGGCGAAAATCGCATCACTTCCATCCCGAAGCGCGAAATATCGAAACGTGCCGACGCAGTGGCCATCAGCTCGATAGCGCAGCAAGCCAGGCCCATGGGCATCGGCCAGAGCGAGTTTTTGCGCACCCAGTTCATTGCCGCATCAATGCGGGTGACAATCACATTGCTTTCGATCTTCGAATCGTAGGCTGTCTCTAAGGTGGTGAGGGGACTGACCATGGGGAGTTGCCCCGGCAAGCTGCCTGCTTCACCTCCTAAGCTCAAGCGCTATTTTTTTGCAGGCTGCGAAATACTGAAACTCCCATGCACCTTTCCCGATTTGATTCCGGAACAGGGGATCTGGTTGACAAGCATGACGCCGCGACAGCCCCAGAACTTTGAGAATCTATTCGGAGTTATCGAGTGCCGGAACATTTTTGCGGATGTGCGACCGTTTTTGGAACGCCCACAGGGTGTTGCCCTGTTGACCCATGACAATTTGCTCGGCTTGTTGGAGTGAAAATTCGCGAAATTCCGGTTTGCATCGGCCGGTCGCTCTGGCTAGCCTCGGACCACAACCTAATTTACCACCATGTCCGTCTTCCCCGAGCCAGTGCAAAAAAACGATCCGCAGGTCCAGCACCTGGTGGCCATCATCGGTAAGCAATTTGCGGTGCAGGGGGAGTTTGTGTGTGGCAGTGAAATTGATAGCGGCCACATCAATTCGACTTATAGCGGCACATTTCGGCAGGCCGACGGTTCGCTGCGACGCTACATTTTTCAATTAATCAACCGCAACGTGTTCAAGGATCCGTTTGTGGTGATGCACAACGTCGAGCGCGTCACCCGCCACATCAACGACAAGGTGTTGCGCGTCAAAAAGGATCTCGGCGGCCAAACCCTCAACCTCTATCCCGCCCGCAGCGGCGACGCCTGGATCGAAGATGCCGCCGGCGGTGTCTGGCGCTGTTACAATTTTATCGAGGGCTGCGTCACTTACGATATCGTCGAAAATACCCGCCAGGCTTATCAGGCCGCCCGCGCTTTCGGCTCGTTCCAGGATCTGGTCAGCGACTTGGATCCAACGACGTTGCGCGATACGATTCCTGATTTTCACAATACCCCCAAGCGTTTCCAACGCTTGATGGAGGTGGCTGCCGCCGATCCGCACGGCCGCCTCGCCTCGGTGCGCTCTGAGTTCGACTTTGTCTGCCGGCGTGAAAATATAACCGGCGTGTTGCTCGATGGCATTGCCGCCGGGTTGTTGCCGATGCGCGTCACACACAACGATACCAAGATCAACAACGTGATGATCGACTCGGAAACCGACGAGGCAGTGTGCGTGATCGACTTGGACACCGTGATGCCCGGTCTGGCGCTCTACGATTTCGGCGACTTGGTGCGCACAGCGACCAGTCCGGCTGCCGAGGATGAGACGGATTTGTCCAAGGTGCAAATGCGCATGCCGATGTTTGAGGCGCTTGTCGAAGGGTATCTGGATTCTGCGGGCTCGTTCATCAACGACGCCGAGATCAAACATCTTGCCTTCGCCGGCAAGTTGATCACACTGGAAATAGGAATCCGTTTCCTAACCGACCACATTGAGGGCGACGTTTATTTCAAGACTCATCGGCCCAACCATAATCTCGACCGCTGCCGCACCCAGTTAAAGTTAGTGGAGCGCATCGAAGCCCATGAAGCGGAAATGAATGCTTTTGTCCGCAAGGTGCGCAAGGGCCGCCACTAGTTTCATTGAAAAGCCTAAATGAACATGGCTTTTGAAGTCTGATCATTCAGAAATGGAGGTGCCTTGGCGTCGAGGCTCTCCGCCGCTGGCTTGGCTGGTTAGGGCGAGAATCGCCCTGCGGAGCCTCTCAAGAAGATCGTGGGAGGCGGGGCTGAGGGTGGCGGCCCATTGGTTGAGGGCCGCATCTTGCGCTAGCGCCGGGATGGCTGCGGCGGTGAAGTGATGGGTCGCCAGATACTGGCGGGCCTCCGCCGCTGTGGCCAAACTGAAGAGGCCAGCATAGAACCATGGCTTGGGATCATGGGTATGGTCGGGGCCTCGGCTTAAGGCGCGGGCTATCTCACAGGACGCCAGCAAACGGGCGGGATCGGTTTGTTCGAGATGGGCGAGCCAGGTGTCGGTGGTGATATCGAGGCCGCCACGCACGAGCCAAGTGCGGTTGACGCGGCTGGCCCATGCGGGGAGATTGGAGGTGTCGCGATGTTTCATGGGGTGAGGACATGGGACAACACTAGCCGAGTGTCGTGTGAAGGAGGGGTTAGATGAGGGATAGTGGTTCGTGCCTAGCCGTCATTTGGCTGCGGCTAGCGGCGGTGGCCGACATCGTTGTCGAGGATTTGGCGGAGGTCGCCGAGGCCGGTATCATGGTCGGCGGAGATGGGGATGATATCCACTTTGGGGAAGCGCAGGCGGAATGCCTCAAGGTTGGCGGCGGAGGCTTCGAGGTCCATTTTATTGGCGACGACTTTCCACGGGAAGCGGGCGAGGTCTTCATCGTATTCCTTGATTTCGCGGCGGAGGATTTCCAAGTCGGACACTGGATCACGGCCATCGACGGCGGCCATGTCGAGGATGAAGAGCAGCAAGTTGCAGCGGGTGATGTGGCGGAGGAATTCGTGACCGAGGCCGCGGTTGGCGTGTGCGCCTTCGATGAGGCCGGGGATATCGGCGACAGTGCAGCGGCGGAAGCCGGGGAACTCGACGACGCCGACGGTGGGCTGCAAGGTAGTGAACGGGTAAGACGCGACCTTGGGCTTGGCGGCGGAGAGTTTACCCAGCAAGGTGGACTTGCCGGCGTTGGGGAATCCGACGAGCCCAACGTCGGCAATGCGCCTCAGCTCGAGGTAGAAAATCCCCTGCTCGCCGGGCGTGCCGAGGGTGTGCTCGGTCGGCGCGCGATTCGTCGGCGTCTTGTAGTTCCAGTTGCCTCGGCCAGGCTCACCACCTTGACAAAGTACGAATTGCTGGCCATTTTCGGTGAGGTCGGCGATGGGCTCCAAATCAATCCCCTCGTCGCTGCGTTCCGCGTCCACCGCCTCGGCCAAGGTGGCGGCGCGACTGCGGTACACCACCGTGCCCGGCGGTACTTTGCCGATGATTTTTTTGCCGGCTCGGCCGGTTTTGCGGGTGCCGCCGCCCGGTTTTCCATCTTCGGCGATCAATTTTGGGTCATAGTGATAGGCACGGAGGTTATCTGTGGACGGATCGACGATGAGGATGACGTCGCCGCCGCCGCCACCATCGCCGCCGTCCGGGCCGCCGCGCGGCACAAACTTTTCCCGTCGCCATGAGACGACGCCGTCGCCGCCGTCGCCGGCTTTTGCTGAAATTCGGATATGGTCGATGAACATGCTGCAAGAGAATTCCCCAGACTCGGGTGTGGGTCAACGCGCAAAAACCAGCGATTTTGCTTTCAGGGTGGGTTGGATCTGCTTAATTGGCGGCATGAACCGACGCCTTGCGACGCTAGCAGCCCTCATTACCCTTGCAATATCGCCGTTTGGCCAAGCCGGCGGTAAGGCTGGGGAGCTGGGGATGGTGACGTTTCATCTGGAAATAGATGCCTCTGGAGCGAGCCAAAAAATTGCGTTTTCGCAGATGGATAACGGCAAGATGAGGTATTTTTTACGGACGCCAGAGATCACGATGAAGGATATGGTGGCATTCAGTCCGATTCCATCTGGGGCGGGCGAGGACTATGGCTTGGTTTTCCAGCTCAAGGCGACGGCTAGCCAGCGCTTGTATTCGTTGAGCGTGGCCAATCCGGGGAAATACTTGCTAGCCCAGGCCAATGGCCGGGTGGTGGACGGGGTGTGGATTGATAAACCGGTGAGCGACGGCATGCTGGTGATCTGGAAGGGCATCACCACCGGGGATATCAAACTCTTCGATAAGGAATTGCCACGCATCGGCGCCAAGGATAAAGCCCAAAAGGCTAAGGCCAAGTAATTTTCCCCACCATGATGCTCAGCCAATTCTCCTTTCTGGCCCTTGGGATCAGCGTCTTGGCGGCCGCGCCGCTGGACCTGCGCCTGCCCACCACCAACCACCACTTACTGACCCATGAACCGGAAAAGTTCTACATGTACGTGGATCGGACGTTCGAAGGCGAGATAAGCAAGTGCTGGCAAGCCGGCGGCTATGGCTTTGTGCGCTCGCCCATCCGCATCAACGGGCAAGTAGTGTACACACATTTTCATGAGGGCATCGACATCGCACCGATGCAGCGCGACGCTCTCGGCAATCCGCTCGACGAGGTCACCAGCATAGCCGATGGCACCGTGGCCCATACCAGTCCGCTTGCCGGACGCAGCAATTACGGGAAATACGTGGTGGTGGAGCATCGTTGGGAAGACTCGTCGGTGTACTCGCTTTACGCGCATTTGGCAGACATCAGCTGCAAGCCGGGGGACGTGGTGAAGGTAGGTGCGCCATTGGGGCGGATGGGTTTCACGGGCGTCGGGCTCAACCGGACGCGGGCGCACCTACACATGGAGCTTACGTTGCTGATGAACGCGCACTACGAAGAATGGAACAAGAGCAACGGTGGCGGGATCAATTACCAAGGGATTTTCAATGGCATGAATTTGCAGGGCACGGAGGTTTCCCGGTTTTTCCTCGAGCAGCAAAAAAATCCGGAATTACAGTTCAGCGAGTTCATGTTAGCCACGCCTGTGCAATTCAAGGTACTGGTGCCCGCCGCCCCCACGAAGCCAGACTTTTTGCAGCGTTACCCATGGCTGCTGCGTGGCAGCGCGGACGGGGCGCTTTCCTGGGAAATTAGCTTCAGTGGCACCGGTTTGCCGGTGGGCATCGCGGCGAGTCAGCGGCAAGTCGCCGCGCCGCTGGTTTCACAGATCCGTGAGGCGCAGGTGCCCCAACGCTACCTTACCCGAGGCCTGGTCACCGGTGAGGGGCCTCAGGCGTCGCTCACCCCGGCCGGCAAAAAGCTGGTGGCCTTGCTGATGGATGAATCGCCGGTGGTGCCGACGGCGGTGCAAGCGGCGAAGAAGAAGCCCAAGCCACGGACCTGAGGCCCTTAGTACTGGAATCAATCCCCCCCAACAAGCCATGGAATTTCCCACCGTCATTGATCACGGCGCACCGGTACGCCAGTTTTCCGTCATGTTGCCGAATCGTTCCGGCGCGCTTGCCTCAATCGTCAAGTTATTGCGGGCGGCCGCTGTCGAGGTCATCGGCCTGAGTATGCAGGACTCGCGCGACGCCACTGTGGCACGCCTGGTGGTCACTGATCCGGATGCGGCGGCAGCGGTGTTCATGGAAAAGGGGATCCCGCACACCCATTGCGACCTCATCGTTGTGGCCTTGCGTGAAAGTGGGCCCGGTTTGCTCCAATGCTTGGAATGCCTCAAGGTCGCCGAAACCAATGTCGATTTTGCCTACGCCCTGTTACCCTCGCCTAAAGGCCAGTCCCTGCTGGCTCTGCACGTCGAGGATTATGAGTTCGCCGTGTCCATCCTCCACCAAAGCGGCTTTAAATTGCTCTACCAGGAAAACCTGAGCCGCTAGAAGACACAAAACTGGAAGACCCTGCTCTTTCCTCTGACTTCAGGAGCTGTGAAATTTGCAATATTTACCAGTGAATGGTTTTGAAAGTTTTCCCGCAATCGTGGGTGTTAGCTTGCGTCGATGATTTTCCGCACCCTACTAGCAACGTCGCGCCGCGCTTACGCAATTTTTCTCTTTATCGGCATGGCCGGACTAGGCAGCCAAGCCGTGCAGGCGCAGGACACCGAGTTGCGGGTGCTGATTTTGAGTGGGGCGAACAACCACGCGTGGCAGCAAACCACCCCGGCGATCAAGGCCGCGCTGGAAGAAAGCGGGCGCTTTCGCGTTGATGTTGAGGATAACGTCGCGGGCATGAAACCGCAGGCCCTTGAGCCATACGCGGTGATTTTGAGTAATTTCAACACCTTCGGTAAGGACGCCTCGGTGCCGGTGTGGGATGGCGCGATGAAGAAAGCCTTTATCGAGCACCTTGGGAAGGGGCGCGGATTGGTCATCGTGCATGCCGGCAGTTCGATGTTTTATGATTGGCCGGAGTTTCAGCAACTCGCCTGCGGGTCATGGCAGGCCGCCACAGGCCATGGTGCCATTCACGTCGGTCAGGTGGTCTTTACTTCGGAAAAATGCCCGATAACCGCCGGGTTGGCACCGTTTTGGATCCGCGATGAGTTCTGGCAAAACACAGGTGTCGCCCCCGGCGCCAAGGCACTGGCCAGCAGCGTGCCTCCCGACTCATCTAACACGAGTTCCCCGGATCCCACCAGGCATAACAACATTATCTTCACCACCGAAGTAGGCGCTGCCCGCGGCTTCGCCATTTTCCTCGGCCACGACGCCACCGCTATGCACAAC
>JBAXOP010000267.1:0-7715 GCA_037133195.1 Verrucomicrobiota bacterium
GTGGGGCCTGGCGGTCCATTCCGGATGGGCGATGCTGAACCAACCACTGTACTCATTGACCACCCGCGAAAATACGGTGGTGTCATGAGCCCGAAAAGCATCACTCATATCGGCAAGGGCCGCCAGCGATGCCGGGATAGCTTGCGTGGCGTCGAGGTGCATCAAGGCCGCGCCGGTGGTAACCCAGTCGGCCTCCTTGCCGCCTGCTGGAGGAGACACGGCGAGGATGTCGGTGGAATTGGCTTGCTGCTCATAGCGAGCGACGGCGCTGCGCAAGAGTGCGGTCTGGTCCTTGTCGGGCGGGGTTTGGCTCTGCTTGATCTGGGTCGCGGCGGCGGCCAGGGTCGTTGCGTAGGTATCGATTTCCTTGCCGAAGTTATTGGTGCCCTCCGCATGAATGCTGGACTTGAGCCGTTGATAGAGCAGCAGTGAGTTACGCAGGTCGTAGATGGCAACCTCGAACGGGCTGCGCTCCTTGGCATTCTTATCGGCGGCGGCGCTGCCTTCTTCGTCGATTTTTTGAAGCTTGGGCAGAAACTCCGCGAAAGTGCAATAGCGCTTATCCGCCTGCGGCCAACCGAACATGCCCAGCACTTCCTGATTGGCGACGTAAAACGTTGGATAGGTATCGGCCACCTGCGGGTTGAACCACACCTCGGCGAGCCACCGCGAAGCACTCATGCTCTCGCCGCTGGCGAGTTTGAGTGTTTGTTTGCGGCTCATGATGAGCAGGGAATTGCGGGCCACGGTGTCCAGCGGCTTGATCCGCCCCCCGGTAAGCACGGGCAAACGGCTGAAGGTGCGGACGTCAAAGTCGTCCGCCTTGGATTTTTTAGGGACCCAGAGTGAGCCGAGCCAGATGATGGCGACCAGGAGGATCAGATAGGGGATGGAGCGGTTCATGGCGTGGTGGCGGCATTGGAGCGGCGGGCGAAGCCGACGAGGTGATAGGCGAATTGCATCAACAGCCCGAGGGAGACGATGATGCAGGAGATATAGGGGGCTTGGTAGCTGGGGTTGCGTACGACCTGGAGGATGGTGCCGCTGTCATCCGATTGAAAACCGGATTGGTAATAAGTATCACCGAGGTAACGCAGCGGGTGATTCATGTAAATTTTGACTTGGCGGTTTTCGTTGTGTTTGGGGTCGGCGAGCGTGATGATGCTGGCAAAGCCCTTGGCAATATCGGTGCCGGGATAGGTTTCATGGGTGAAACTCATGAGCGATAAACTGTAATCCTTGTAGTAGCGCGCAAAACGCAGATCCATCGCCCAGTGACGACCGTCCACCTCGAAATTCTGCGCTTGGTCGATGGCCACCGAAACCAACCAGGTGCCCAACGACTTGCCGTCCTTGTTAGGAATGATTTCCACCAGCGCGCTCGTCTTATTGCGCTTGTTCATCTCGGTGAACGTAGGCATCGGCTTGAGGCCGATCTGGGCCCCGGCCCCGTTGCTGGCGGCAGGGACGGTGGGGCCGTTTTCCTGGCCGACCATTTGTAAATCCGCATTGGGGTAGAACCCCTTGACGACGATCTTGAAAGGCAGCGCCTCATGGCTGGTGGTGCCGCAAGCCGCGAGGACTTCGCTGGGGATGGCGATGACCGGGTTGGTCTCGGCGTTGGTCAATTCGGTCACCGCGAGTTCGGTCAGCGCGTCGTCATCTGAGTAATTTTTGGTTTCGCCTTTCCGCAGGTACATGTGGCTCGACACCGAAAATAAGTCGGTGGCCAGGCCGCCGGCCAACATGATGATGAGGCCGAGGTGGGTGAGCTGGATGCCTGCTTTGCGCCAACTCCACGAAAACCGGTGAATATGCGCCGCAATCAAATTGAGCAATAGCACGGCGCCGATAAAGTGGCCGCCGGGAAACACCGGCATGGAGAAGCCGCCGGAGGGAGCCGACCACCAAATGAACCAGCTTTGAAAGTATTGTTGCTGGACCTCGAACGGGTTCATGTTCACTTGCGCCAGCGTCCCGGCAAACACCAACACCAACGCAGTGGCCAAACACACCACGGTGAGGCGCAACGAGGCCACGGAAGCTAACAATCTGCGGAGGGTGGTGTTCATTCAGGTTTGGTGAAACGGACCGATTCAATGAATGCCGTGAACTTGGCCTTTTCCGCCCCCACCAATGCCGCCGGCCCGCTGAATTTGAAAAACCAGGTATCAGCCCCATGTCGCGTCCAAGCGGCCACCATACGTGCCTCTGCCCCGGTGGCGTCGATGAGCGAAAAGCTGGTTGTCGCGGCGCTGAGTTTGCTTACCAGCGGGGGCAGCGCGGCGGCATCAACCGGTGCCAAGCCGATTTGCTGGCGCCAGCGGTTGACGTTGGCCAAATCCCCGCCAACATCGCCCGGGAAATGACTGATCGCCAATTCCGCCTTCGCCCCGCCCTCCCCTGCCACACTGAATGTGGCGTAGCGCGAGGCCGCCGCGGGTGCTAGAATCCAACCGTCCGGTACTGTCCACGTCAGGCTGCCGTCGCCGGCGGGCGCGACCGCTGCCGGGGCAGGGGTGGTGGTGGCCGGGGCAGGGGTGGTGGTGGCAGGAGCGGCGGTGGCCGGAGCGGCGGTGGCCGGAGCGGCGCCTGGGGGAGCGTGTTTGACGGATTCGATCCACTTGAAGAAATTGGTTTTTTCGGTGGCGGTGAGTGGGGCGTTGCCGCGCATTTTGAAAAACCATGCGTTGTCGCCCTCATCGGCGATGGCACCGATGAGGCGGCCGTCCTTGAGGGGGTTGCCACCGGTGGCAATGCCTTCGATATCTACGGCTAGGGCGTCGCCGAAGGATGATTTGATCGATTGGGACTGGGATTTGAGGGCGGCATCGTCAATCGGGGGCTGGCCCAGTTGGTCGCGCCAGCGGTTGACGTTGGCGAGGGTGCTGCCCGGTGCCCGGCGCAGAATCGAAAAAGAAATATCCGTCATCGCTCCGCCCTCACCTTCCACGTGGTAACTTGCCAGACGCATCGGCGAGAGCGCCTGCTTTTTCCAATGCGCCGGCGGGCTGTCGATAAACGCCGGTGCGGCCGCCATTCCGGCTCCTGCCGCTGCCAATTGCTCGGCAGTGAGGCCGGCGTGCGGGTCGCCCCCAGCGGTGGCTCCAGGCATCATGCCCGGCATGCCGGCGTGGGGGTCGGCGGCGCTGGCGGGTTCGTTTGGGGCGGCAGGGGCGGCTTCCTTGGCGACGTTATAGCTTTTGATTTTGCTCTCGTGTTTGCATGCGAACACAGACAGGAGGCAGAAACCCAGGCAAAGTGGGGACAGTTTCATGGGGCGGGGGAGGGGATGGGCGGGCGGCAGGCTCGACGCGAAGGGGCGGCGAGTCAATGCCTAAGCAAAGAATACAGGGGAAAATGTGCTGGTTCGTCGCCGATGCACCAAGGAGTGGCGGCGTCCTCGCCGCCATTGGCCCATGCGCACAGGAGGCTCACCGGCTCGCGATGGCGGTGGCGGCGACGTGGGCAGTGGTCCAGGCGGCTTGGAAGTTGAATCCACCGGTGATGCCATCGATGTCGATGCATTCGCCGGTAAAATACAGGCCGGGCGTGATCCGGCTTTGCATTGTCAGGAAGTCGATGGCATTGCGCTCGACGCCGCCGGCAGTGACGAACTCATCCTTGTTGGTGGTTTTTCCGGTGACCTCGAAGCGCGAGGATTTTAGTGCGTCTAGCAGACGTTGGCTCGCCGCCTTGGGCAATTGCCCCCAAGTTGTCAGATCCCCAACATCACAGCAGGCGACGATACTTTCCCACAGACGCCGCGGAATGGGTTCAATCGGCGTGTTGCGAATGAGTTTGCCCCCCTGGCTGTGACGAATCTCTGCGAAACGTGCGACGAGCGCGGCGGGCTTTATCTCAGGTAACCAATCAATTTGGATCGGGAAATGGTGATTGGCTTCTGCCATGGCGCGGGCGTCCCACGCCGATAGCCGCAAAATGACGGGACCGCTGAAACCACGGTGCGTGATGAGCAGCGGCCCTTGTTGGGATGATTTGCTCCCCTGGCGGCGCACCGCTACTTTCGGATGCGCGACGCCCGCCAGGCCGCTGATGCGCCCATCGCTGACGTTGAAGGCAAAGAGCGAGGGCACTAGCGCCACGATGGGTTGCCCGAGCTCGGCGAGTTGCTGGAGAAGCGGACTGCCATTGAGCGAACCAGTGGCAAGACACACCGCACGCGCCTCCACTCGGACCGCTGAATTGGTAAAACTCAGTGAAAATCCACCGGTGGCGAGCCGCTCAATGCCGGTGAGTTGATGATTCACATGGAGCGGGATTTTCAGCTTGTCGGCGCGATCGAGGAAGCAGCCGATGATCGTTTGCGCGGAATCGGTGTTAGGAAACATGCGCCCGTCCGGCTCGGTTTTGAGGATGACCCCGAAGCGCTTGAACCACGCGACGGTATCGGCGGGTTGCCAGTGGTGGAAGGTACCTAGCAATTCGCGTGCGCCACGCGGATAATTTTTGGCCAGCTCGCGCGGATCGAAACACGCGTGGGTGACGTTGCAGCGACCGCCGCCGGAGATGCGGACTTTTTGGAGGAAATGTTGGCTTTTTTCGAAGATGGCGACGCGTTTACCGGTGGTAAATTCCGCATATTGCAGCGCCGTAAAAACCCCAGACGCACCACCGCCGATGACGGCTAAATCGAGGGGTTGCGGGCGGTCGCTCATGGCCCCAAGCTGGACATGGCAGGTGCCAGTGGAAAGCATAAAGTTGAGATTCATCTTGCCGGAAGGGATGGGTATTTCCAGTCTTTGTGGACCGTGAACCATCTGGAATCTGAGTTTATTTTCGCCCTCTGCAATCCAGGGTCGGAAAATGCGCTGAAGCTGGAAGCGGAATCAATGGCCCTCGACTGGCGCCTCAGCTATCAGCGCCGCGGATTCGTGACCTTCAAGACGGCTGGGCCGTTCTCGCTCGACTCGCTCACGGCACCACTCGCTTGCGCCAGACGCCTGTGCCTTTCGCTAGGTAAGGCAGCGACGCGGGATGAGGCGCTGCAACGACTCAGCGCGGCTACGTTGATTCACCATGCGCGGTATTTTGAGCGCAAGATGCAGGGGCAGCCAGGTGACGCGAGCCCGCAACTTGGGCAACTCATCGGCACGGTGGTGGAGCTGGGGCCGGCGGAATTCTGGGCGGGTATGCACCGCCACGGGCCGTTTCTCAGTCCCGATCCGGCGGGCGATTCGGGGATTGTGATGCCGCTGGAATCCCCATCGCGGGCATGGTTGAAATTGGAGGAAGCCGTGCGGTTTTTTTCGTTGCCTCTCACCCAAGCCGATATCGTCGTGGAACTCGGCTGTGCTCCCGGTGGCGTCGTGTTGGCGCTCCTGCAACGCGGGATTTCCGTCATCGGCGTGGACCCCGCGAAAATGGCCAATGTCGTCCTTGCCTCGGCCATCCCCTCCCGCTCCCATGCCCCACCTGACAAACCGTGGTTTTTCCATTGTCGCAAACCTGCGGCTCTAGCGAGCAAGCGCGACCTCGGGCCGGGTGTGAGTTGGTTCATGTCGGATATGAACCAGTCGCCCGAGGTGGTGCTCAAGGAATGCGCGCGGTTTTGCAAGATGGCCCCGGGCATCCGCGGCGTGTTGATCACCCTGAAGCTCACGGATATGCTTCAGATCGCAGATAAGGCGCAATGGCTGGCAATGCTGGCGGACATGGGCTTCACCACTTTTCGTCTTCAGCAGCTCAGCGTGCATCACAAGGAGTTGGCTCTTCTCGCCTTGAAATTTCCCTCTACTCGCCAATGATGGCCGCACCGTGAAACACCGCCGCAAACACTAGCAATAATACCCCGCCCAGTGCCAACAGCCGGTTGTAGGCCGGTCCGGGTGGCTGGGTGCGCACCCCGTGGAAAATATACCATCCTAACAAAATCACCGGCAACCCGGCAGCAACTAGCGGGCGGTGGCCGAGGATACCCCAAGCGCCGCCTGCCGCAGCGGCCAGCGCCCGCTTCCGGCAGAAATTTGGCCGTTGTCAAGAATCGGGACTTCACGGCAATGGTAATCTATGAATAATGCGGTCGTGCCGCTACCCAAACCGTTTGAATCCCTCTGCAATTCCCGTGTGGTTCCAACGGGCGACGCTCTTGCGGATCTGCTTGTGAGCCAGGCATTATCCGCAGCCTCGACGTCGGCTGGTATGAACACTGGCGTAGCCCTCGCCTGCGCATTTGATCTATTGGTTGCCGCGAGGTTTCATAACGCGATCAAACCTGAAAACTGGCTGTGGTGCCCCGAATGTGAAAGAGATTTCCATCCGGTTTTAAATGCCTGTCCCGGATGCAGTCTAGCGAATCGGTTCGTGCACTTTAGCGGCAATAAACCCGGCTCGGGGACTATTGGCCCGGTCACCTCGGCATCCCTTCAGGACTTGCTTGCGTCACTGTTTCGCTCGCGAGGAGAATCCCACAAAGAAGTTTACGTCTGTCGCGAACCGGCTGACCTTGCAATCCTCGACACGGCGGCGCAGACGGCATTTTTCTGTGAGGTGAAAGCCGCTCCGCTTTTTACAGCACCGTGCTCGGTCGCTCATGCCACGGAAACCTTCACCGTGAATGCCACACTCCCGCTCAATCATCGCCAAGGCACGATGCGCCGTTTCCACCAACTGGCCGTTTCGCTCTTCATCCCGACAGCGGAAGGGGCCTATTACCTGCCGATCAGCGGAACTTCTCCCGGCGAACACCAGTGGGCCGAATTGGGACTAGCGACCAGCCTCCGCAATGATCCGGAGATATTTCCGAAAGTTGCAAAGGCATGGAGCGACCTGTGGAATCTCTACAAAACAAAAAACACGGCAGATCCACGAATTTGGTTCACGGGCGGTTGCGGCAGACCGAGAAATCCCGGCGAGGGCTGGCCAACCGATGCTGCAGGCAAACCATTGGGGGCTATTTCGGATGGTAAGACCAGCGTTGGCATGGATCGCACGGATGATATCAAAAAAAGCACTTTTCAGGTTTTAAAACTCGGCGTCGAGCATCGCTGCTACTTGGAATCCAGCAGTTGGCAAATCGGCATCGGACTATTGGGCAATCTTCCAGCAGCACGACATTACGCGGATTACTTGGCCGGGTACGAGGAAATCGCCTGGTCGAGAACGCCGACCGACGATGTGCCCCGCCAATGGGCAAACCTATTCGATGCCGTGGCCTCGTTTACCGAGAGTCGATTTCGGGCACCGTTTCTTTCTGGACTTCTCACCTTTTGAATTTATTGTTCCGAAGAACACTATGAACGCACACATTCCACGCAAGGTCGGAGCCGATGTCCAGCGACGAATCAACGCGCTGGGGGTCGGTGAAAAAATGCAGGATCTTCCCGAGGAACTTTGGCACCCGAGCTTTCGCTTCTACGTCAAGGAAGATCCAAACCGCAAAGGTGGCCCCAATTTGCGCTTGATTCGCCTCGACCCATCTAAGCCGTCCCTGACGGTGACGGGATACATATTCAATAAATTTGTGCATCCCTGCGAAGATCGTTACATCACCCCCCGTGAGGCAGCCAGGCTCCAAGGCTTTCCGGACAGTTGGATTTTTCAAGGTACCCTTACCAGCGTCCAACGCCAAGTTGGCAATGCGGTTCCGATCCCTCTGGCCCGGGCCGTGGCACAGGAGATGTTGAAGCACGGGCGTGTCAACAAACTCTTCGGCTCCAAGCGACCGCAGGTGTTGAGTCTGTTTTCCGGGGCCG
>JBAXOP010000268.1:0-7708 GCA_037133195.1 Verrucomicrobiota bacterium
TGCTGCTGCTTTCATAGGCGAAGATATGAGACCCTGAGCTTGGCATCTGAGAGTACTGGGAAGAAAAGTTAGCTCTGCCGCCCCTGAACGCGCCTGGAGTAACCTCGCGCCAGTTTCCGCCCATCCAACGCTCATCGTTGGCGGAGTTGCCGAACATGCTGTACATATTGTCGTTATCAACTGTCCCGACAGCAAAGATAGTGGCCTCCGAGGGGAAGCTGGCACTCAGATCGCCGAGATACAGCCGCCCACCCGAATTATCACCTGTCTGGGCGAAGTGAAGCACGGGCTGGCCGTTCAAAGTACCGGCGACATACGTCGGAGCGGGTTGGTCACTGCCCTTTGTAGCATTATTGCTGTTGCCGCTCGAATCATTCCATTGCAGGACATTGCCTGAACCGTCCACTTGGGCGGCATCGCTTGCGACCACGGCATCGGCTTTGAGCCACACCGTCAGACCGGTCATTGGCAGAGGAGAGGCTGAGACCGTCACGCTGTAGTCGTTGGTGATCGGGCCGTCGGTGATGATGTAGTGTACAGGGTTAGCAGCGGCGAACGTTGGAGATGGCGGGGAACCACTGGTCTGATTGCAGCTCCCGGAGGACAGCGTGAAGGTCGGTGCGAGGGTTGCCAAATCCGTGTCGGCCGCCACGTACAGATGAATAGTCAACGCGCTGTTGTCTATGGCAGCAGCAGCGCCAGGAATCCCAAAGGTCATGATCGTTCCCGCGGAACTGAGGCTAAGCACGGCACTCGTGGTGTCGAAGGTCCAGGTTCGAGTCCCATCCACTTTCGTGAAAACGGTACCAGATTTGCTGAAGCCGGGCATGGTGAAGGTGGAACCAAAGGATTTGGTGGTGGTATTAACCAAGGTCCAGGAACCATTTTCCGCGGTGACCGCCGAGGTGTCGATGGTGAAAGCGCCATCCAATGTGGCGGAGCCCGCACCCGTGACCTTGTTGCTGGATGTGTTGGTGACGGCAAACTTCAATGCGCCACCGTCCGCGAGGACCAATGTGCCGTTGCTGACGGTGGTGTCGGAGCTATAGGTGTTGGTGCCGGAGAGGGTCAGTGTGCCACCGCCGGTCACTTGCACGTTACCGGCACCGGAAATCACGCCGGACAATGTTTGCGCCGCCGTGCTGGCATAGTTGAAGAAAGTGGTGGCATCGAGGGAGATGGCACCCGGGAAATTACCGCTGTTCAAGGTTCCCGAGCCGTTCGAGTTACCGCTGAAATGCGTGATCGTGCCACCGATGGTCAGGTAGCCGTGTTGCAGGTTGGAACCTTTCACCAAGGTGATGGGTCCAGTGAAGGTATTGACGGCATTGAGGTTCACCCAACTATCAGATCCCGATTGGGTATTGAAGGTGACATGGAGCCCCAGCGCACTGCTATCGCCGACATTGGGAATGCCCGTGTCGAAAGTGACCGACTCACGGTCGCCATTGTTGTTATTGCCAGTAATGACAGCGAGTGTCTGCGCACCGGTCGCCGTGGAAGTCATCGGGCCGGTCAACTTGTAATCGGTGTCATTCCCTTTGAAGGTCAGGTTAATATTGCCGCCGTTGCCCGCGAAGATGAAGTCATTGGCCAGGGTGTAATTGCCTTGCGTGGGATCAAAATAGAGCGTCCCTCCGTTGTTAATCGTCACGACGCCCGCTCCGGCTGCCCATGCGCCCGCATCATTGTTTACGGTGACGGTTTGGCCGGTGATGATGGTGGTATCGGCAGTGGCGGTGCCGGTCCCTAGTCCGATGCCCAGCGCAGCGGCGAGGGCAAGGTGTTTGAGGGCGTACCTCGAGTTATGTATTCGTTTCGTTATTTTCATAGTGTTGGTTTTCTTGTTTTGGAGGTTTAGATACCAATGGGTGTTGGCGTTGCCATTTGTGGTTTTCCGATCTTGGTCAGGTCGGCATGAGCCGATATTTCCTCAACAAGATGCGATTAACTGAATAAATTCTGCACATGGCGGGGGGGGGGGCAAGAAAAAAATTCGGTTTGAGACAAAAAAACCCTATCATTTCCGAGATCCCCAGAGTGAACCGGGCGATTCAGCGGCGCAATTTGCGCAGGAGCATGGCGAGAGCCTCGTCGGCTTCCGGGACGCGCAGCAGCTTGGCCGCGATGAAGTAGGTAACGGCGGCGGCGGCGATAGTGATAGCGAGAGCGCCGCAACGCAACAGCAACGGCAGTTGGCCGGGGTCGCGCAGCAGGAAATGGTTGGCGGCGAGGCAGACGCTGGCGAGCAACGCGCCGGCGAGCAGGAGTTTGGCAAGCATGCCTAACAAGTCAGCGGTATCCAGGCCGCCGGTAAATTTGCGCATGACGGCGAAGAGGATGATAAAATTAAGACAAGCGGTGATGCTGGTGGTGAGGGCGAGGGATTGGTGGCCCCAATGGAGTATCATGACAAACAGGTAGTTGCAGGCGAGGTTCACGCCCAAGGCCAAGAGACTCACGAGCATCGGAAACCAGCGTTTATCGATGGCGTAAAACGCCGGTTGCAACACCTTGAGCCAAGCATAAAATACCAGCCCGTAACCATAAGCCCGCAGCGCGATGGCCGTTTGCAGGCGGTCGTGTGCATCGAAGGCACGGCGTTCGTAGAGCAAACTAACCAGCGGCTCCGCCAGCAATATGAGCCCGAGGGTGGATGGCAACACCAGAAACGCCACCAGCCGCAGGCCCTTTGTCAGGGTGGGTTTGAACTCCGGAGAAATGCCGCCGATGGCCGCCCGCGAGAGCGCCGGCAAGGTGACCGTGGCGACGGCCACACCGAACACACCGATGGGCAATTGCATGAGGCGGAAGGCATAGTTGAGCCAACTCACCGCACCCTGGCACACCGAGTAGGCGAACATGGAATTGACCACCACGTTGATTTGCACCACCGAGGCGGCGATGACGGCCGGGGCCATCAGGTGGAGGATTTGGCGCACGCCCGGATCGCGCCAACGGAAGTTGCTCGTAAAGTGATAGCCCGCACGCCGCAAGGCCGGAAATTGGCACGTCAATTGGGCGAGCCCGCCAATGACCACGCCGATGGCAAAGCCGATCAAACTGCGCGGACCCCAAGCCGGATCCATCCAATAACCAAAGCCCGCCCCGCCCACCATCGAGCCAAGATTGAAGAAACAAGACGCCAGCGCCGGCATGCCGAATACGTTGCGGGCATTGAGCATGCCCATCACCAGCGCCGCCAGTGAGACTAACAGGATGAACGGGTACATCACCCGCACCATCGTCACCGTCAGCGCCACTTCGTCCAAGTTGTAATCACGGCGGGCCGCGCCAGTGCGCGCCATGGCCGTTAGGATATCCACCATCCAAGGCGCGGTGAGGATTCCCAGCAGGGTGACCCCACTCATGAACACCGCCGCGAGCGTCATCATCTTGTTCGCTAATAACCAGGCCGGTGCCTCCCCCTCGGCTTTGAGTTTTTTAGAAAAGGTGGTGACGAATGCCTGCGACAAGGCACCCTCGGCGAATAAATCGCGCAACAGGTTGGGGACGCGGAAAGCGAGGTTGAAGCAATCCATCCAGCGGCTGCCGCCAAACAGTGAGGCAAAGAGCATTTCTCGTACCAACCCGAGCACGCGACTGGCCATCACCGCGGCGCTTACTTTCCAAGTGGCTTTGGCAGACATGATTGATTTCTGAAATCTTCAATGAATGAGATCTGCAGAGTGGCTTTTTTGCCTAACCAACTGGTTCGGACCTCACCGGCCAACACGGATGGAGGTGGAGCGACCGTGGGCATCCAGACCTTCGATCCGGGCAAATTCCTCGACCACGGCGAGCGACTTGGCCACCGCCCGCACATCCATTTTGACGATACTGGTGCGGCGTTGGAATTGATCAGCTCGCAGGCCGGAATACGAGCGACCAGCACCGCCGGTGGGCAGCGTGTGACTGGGGCCAGCCAGAAAGTCGCCGACTGCCACCGGCGAGTGGTTGCCAAGGTAGATAGCGCCTGCGCTGCGGATTTGGGGAAGCCAGCGGTCTTCGTCGGCGGTGATGAGCGACAGGTGTTCGGGCGCGAAGGTATTGGCGATGGCCACGCCCTCGGCAAATGACTTGAGGTGCAGCAAAAATGTACCGCGCTTGAGGACCTCCCGGATGATCTTGGCTCGCGTCAAACTGAGCACTTGTTTTTCAAGTTCCTTGACGACCTTGCCAAGCAGCGCCTTGGAATCCGTGGCGAAACCCACCACACTGTCGCCACCGTGTTCGGCCTGCGCCAGCATGTCCGCTGCAATGAAAGACGCGTTGCCTGTCTTGTCGGCTAATACCAGCAATTCGCTGGGGCCAGGCAGCAGGTCGATGGACACCGCACCAACAAGCTGGCGCTTGGCCTCGACGACAAAACGGTTGCCGGGCCCGAAAATGCGATCCACCGGGCGGATCGTGCGGGTGCCCATAGCCATCGCCGCAATCCCCTGGGCCCCGCCCACCTTGATCGCCTCGGTGACCCCGGCCGCTTGTAACGCATAGAGCAACGCGGGATTGACCGTGCCATCGACCCCGCAGGGGGTGGCGGCGAGGATTTCCGGCACTCCGGCGGCCTGGGCAAAACCGGCGGTCATCAGCGCCGTAGACACCAGCGGTGCCTTGCCGCCGGGAACGTACACGCCGACCCGCTCAAACGGAAAAAACCGTTCGCCGACGATGGCACCTTCGGCGTTGCGCGCCGACCAATCGCGGCGCAGGCTACGTTTGGCGAAGGCGTGGATATTGTTGAGGCTGCGGGCCACCGCCGATTTTGTCGCCGCACTCACCGATTCCCCCGCCGCGGCAAACTCCGCCTCACTCACAAAAATCCCCTTCAGTTTGAGGTCCGCTCCGTCAAAGCGTTTCGTGTAGGCTAGCAACGCTTGGTCGCCTCTGGCCGCTACTTCTGCGATGATTTCACTCACCAAATCGCGCACACCCGGCTCGGGCAGGGCGCGGCGGTTCATGCGGCGGACGAATGCGGGATAGGCAGAATCACGGTGGCTGAGAAGTATCATGGCGGAAAGTGGCGGCGGAGCATGCACATGAAATCGCGCCGCGCCAAGCGTGATCCGCAAAAGAATGCGACCGTGCCGGTTGACGCCGAGGGCATTCTCGCGTAAAGCAACGTGGCCCCGCCCATGATCCTCGAAATTGTCCAATACGGCCATCCCGTCCTCCGCCAGCGCTGTCGCAAAGTCACCGAGGTGGATGAAGAACTCATCCAATTGGTCGGCAACATGCTCGATACCATGGTCGAGGCCCATGGCGTCGGCCTAGCCGCACCGCAAGTGGGCGTGCCCATCCGCTTGGCGGTGGTGGACGTGTCGCATGATCCGGAATGCATCTCCTATTTGAGAGTCAATGGCGAGGCTGTGGAATTGGCCTCGATCATGCCGCTGGTGTTTATCAATCCAGAGGTGGAATTCGGCCAACCCAAGGAATTTGGCGTCGAGGGATGCCTCAGTATCCGCGAAATCCGCGCCGAAGTCCGCAGACCCATCGACGTCATTGCCACCCTCCCCCAACTCGATGGCTCCGTCCTCATCGTGGAAACCGACGGCCTCCTCGCCCGCGCCTTGCAACACGAAATCGACCACCTCAATGGCGTGTTATTTGTCGATCGACTCCCGGCTGTGGCCAAAGTGGCCATGCGCAGGCGTCTCAAATTGCTTGCCGCTGATCACGCCGAGGACTGAAAATCCCCCGTCGTTGCTTGAAAATCCCACCCTCCACCGGAATTTTTACCGTTTTCCGAAATAATTTTCGATTGGGTGTTTGACAGCGTTGAAGAAAATCGGCTTATTTCCTTTGCCCTTCACTGTAACACCGAGCACGCATGAGCGAAAACGATAAACAACCCCAGGCTCCGTCCAAGCAGACATCGAGCGTCCCATTGAAAAAGGAAACCGTCCGCGTGACCCTCAAGGCCGCAGATGCCCCACCGGCCTCGCCGGTGGCCACGGTACCTGGTGCCGCCCCAGTCCGCCCTCCCACTCCATCGGAACCCCCGCCGCCACCCGCGCCTAACATGCCGCCCGTAGCAGGTGGACCGCGCCCGTTTGCACCGGCACCGACCATCGTCCTCAAACAGGCCGGAGCGCCCTCCGCACCCGGCCCGGCGCCGACTATTCGGCTAGCCACATCCGCTGGTGCGCGCACGTCCGCGCTTAAGACAGCCACCCAGCCGCTTGGTGGCTCGCCCACTCCGTCGCTGCCAAAGGCAACGGTACAATTGCAAGCGCCCACCCAACCGTTGAGTGCCGCTACTATGTCCGTTTCGCAGATGGCCACCCTCAAGATGGACGACGAAGAAGAGGAAGAAGGCGGTGGCGGATTGATGAAAGTCCTGTCGGTGGTGGGATTTATGGCCGCGTGTCTTGTGGCCTACTTTCAGTATGACATCAGCGATATCTGGACTTCGGCTAAAGACCGTGATCTCTCGATCAAAGATCATTACTTCACACAGCTCGTCGCTGAAGACCCCAATTCAGAGGCCCCCAGCTCAGACGTCGATAGCACTTCCGCCACCAGTGAACAGCCAAAGTAACTCCAGGCGACTTGCTCATTCATAACGAAATTCCCACACACACCCAACTCACTCATCCCATGGCCCTTCCTATCATCCACCTCATTCTCGCAAGCGGCGTGCTCTACCTCATGTACGCCGCCTCCCAGTTGCCAATCTGATTTATTTCCGCTCAGCCGGATTTTTTTCCAGAGCCGTTTCGCCAATTTGGCGGGACGGCTCTTGACGTTTGGGGGTTGGTGCTTCATGCTCCCTGCATGTCATTGAAACTTACCGACGCCAACTTCCAATCCGAAGTCATTAACTCCCCTCTGCCCGTCTTGGTCGATTTCTGGGCCGACTGGTGTGGCCCCTGCAAAATGATTGGCCCCGTGCTTGAGCAGGTCGCCAGCGAATTGGAGGGCCAAGCCGTCGTGGGTAAACTCAACGTGGATGATGCGACCGAGCTTGCCGTCAAGTACAACGTACGTTCCATCCCCTTGCTATTGTTCTTCAAGAATGGTGAGGTCAAGGACCAGATCCTCGGTGCAAGTGTCACCAAGGAGCAGCTCAAGGCAAAATTGCTAGCTCTCGCCTGAGACCAGAGTCGAGAGACCAGAGTCCTGAGACCGGAGACCGGAGACCTGAGAAACGCAGATGGACATAGATGAAATCAATAACCCCTCTTTATCTGCGTCAATCTGCGTTCATCTGCGGTTAATTTTTCCTCTTTAGCACCCGAACCCGCGCCTGGGCTGGAGTGTGGAATCAGGCGTGACTTTTGTTTGAAGGCTCCGGGCAAGATGCCCGGGCCACGTAGCGCGGGCATCCTGCCCGCCGCCATTCTTCCTTTCCATTCTAACGCCACCTTTACGAACAGTATTGGGCGGCCCGCCCAATACTGTCGACTTATTTACGGGTTGTTTGAAAAGAGGCATCCGGGCAGGATGCCCGGGCCACGTGGTGCGGGCATGCTGCCCGCATCGCCCATGCGAGGTGAATGAAACTTGCGCGAAGCACAATGCATCCTCCGGCCATGGTCCCTCCGGGCAGGATGCCCGGGCCACGTGGTGCGGGCATGCTGCCCGCATCGCCCATGCGAGGTGAATGAAACTTGCGCGAAGCACAATGCATCCTCCGGCCATGGTCCCTCCGGGCAGGATGCCCGGGCCACGTGGTGCGGGCATGCTGCCCGCATCGCCCATG
>JBAXOP010000269.1:0-7642 GCA_037133195.1 Verrucomicrobiota bacterium
TTGCCCCTGGCTACCGACCGGGCCGGCCACCGGGTCATGTCGGGTACCCCGTCCCGCCATTCCCACGAATGGGTCGGCAAGGCAGTCGCCGAGGCCCTGCGCAGCGCCACACCGCTGGATCAACTGGATTTTCAGGCGCTCGATCCGGCGTTCGGTGCCGACGCCGCGGCGGTGTTTTCGCTGGAGCGTGCGCTCGCCGCCCGAAGCAACCCGGGATCTCCCTCGATTGCCAATGTCCGGGCGGAAATCCACCGTTGGCTCCAGCAACTTCAGCCGGCCTGAGGTTTTTGAGCTTCGGCGGCGTTCGTTCTTGCCAAAGCTGGAATTGTCCCTAGCTTTCTGCCGAGCAGGATTTTCCCACCATCCGATGCCTGCATCCGGCCTTCAGCCTTGCGTCTTGCACCCGCAACCGGGCGATGCTGGCCGGATGGCAACACGGAAATCGGAATCTCTTGTCTCAATCGGGCGGCGGCGCAAGCCGATCCGCTCCGACCTTGGTGATGTCTGATCCGCACCGTAGCGGAATCTCACCCCGGCACCAATAAGCCGGTCGTCGGAGGGGGTTGGTCAGCACGCAGGTCCATTCCAGCACCATCGGGCATCCCGCCCGCCGCGCCGGGCCGCCCGCAACCATGACCCCCATGCTAAACCATGTCGAATCCAACACAACACTCCCATAATCCGGGAGACCCCAAACGACGCCGCTCCCGCGGCGGCCAAAACCGCCGCAATAATAACCAACAGAATAACCGCGGCCAAGGTCGCGATTCATCCTCTGACCGCGACAACCGCGGCCAGTCCCAGAATCGCCACCCCAATGCCCCGAGCAACCCGAACGCCGCACCGTTGCGCAAGTACGCCCCTATTAAACTGAAGTGGTGGCAAAAATTGCTCCAACTCGTCAGCTTCGGCCTCTATAAAGCGCCGACCCGCCCGACGGCGCGTTCACCCCGCCAGCCAGAGCCCGTCAAACCGGCGCTGGATACAAAGGTGAAAAGCAATACCCGCAATGTGCGCAGCGGAGACACCGAACCGGACGCGAGTGGCGATCGCCGACGCGAGCGAAACCAAGATCGCGGCCAGGATCGTGGTGGTGCCCGTGGCGGTGAACGCAGCCGTGGAGGTGACCGATCGAGTGTGGAATCGGCGCGGGTGTACGTAGGCAACCTGTCCTACGATGTCTCGGAAAGCGACCTACAGGATCTCTTCAAAGGGATCGGTGGGGTGCGCAACGTCGAAATCGTTTACAACCGCAGCACCCACCGCTCGAAAGGTTACGGCTTTGTGGAAATGCTCCACATGGACGAAGCCAAGCGTGCCGTGGAAGTCCTCCACGATCAGCCGTTTATGGGCCGCAAACTCACTGTCTCCGGCGCCCAATCCAAAGGTCTCGACGATCGCGAGGACAAGGAAGAGAACTCGGATCGTCCGGAACGCCCGGCACGACCGGAACGCCGCCCGCGTACAGCGCCGACCACTTCCGCAAGTTCCGAGGTCGCACCAGGGGTCACTCCTGAGAGCCTCGAAGCCACCGCCTCCATCACCACCATCATCGAACCGACGCAGGCTCCTGCCGCTTCCGCTGTCGAGTCCGCTCCAGTCGCGGCACTCCATGACGATAGCGCCAACCCGCTGACGCCCGATACCGAGACAGTCGCCGAAGCCAAGGCGCCTGTCCTCTAACGCAAAGGTTGACGTGATCCATCCCCTCCCCTGTCCGGCCACGCCGGGCGGGGGTTTTTTGTTGGCTGAAAGACCACGGCTTTAATTCGTGTACCGTGCAATTCAACAAATGTACACGACACCCCACACGCCCCCCACCCATGGTTTTCTGGCCAGCCTGTTAGGCACGCTGATCCTTGCATCTGCTGGCTCAGCCATGGCAGCAGACGTCATCAATGTGAACTATGGCGGCAACCCCAGCGCATTCATGCAGGGACTCTGGTCATACGACCATGCCGCGTGTGGCAGCGCCAGTCGGGTGGCTCCTTTGGCATATCTGGGCAACACCTGGAACGATTTCTCCAGTCCCACTGCCACCGCCAGCAAACTGTTGGACTCCGTGGGCAGGCCTACCTCAATCGGTCTAACAACAACAATGGAGGGGGGCATGTGGACCGATTGGTCCGGCTTGGGCGGCGCGCGCCTGCTGAAGTCACCTGTGGCTTCATCATACAAGGAATTTAAACCGGCATTCTCCCTCAGCGGCCTCACTCCTGGGCATAGCTACGACCTCTATATTGCCAGCGTGCATAACAACGACGGCAGTCCACAGGATTTCAAGGTGGGTACTATCGAGAAACATATAGCCAACTCTGGCCGCAACTTGGATTGGGCGGACGGTCAAAATTTCTTGCATTTTGTCGGCCTCAAACCCGATGGCGGCGGCAAGTTAACGATTGAAGGGAAAGGCAACCAAGTAATCGTCAATGGATTCCAACTCGTCGATAATGAGGCCGCCACACCCAAGAGTCCCGACAAGACCGTCATGAGTTGCAGTTTTGGCGAGTTGGGCAGTGCTAAGATTTCTGGCACTGACATCACGTTGGACGTTCTCTGGGGCACGCCAGTGAATAAACTCTCCCCCACGATCAAGGTGGCGGAAAAGGCCACCGTCAAGCCGGCATCCGGTATCGCCGGCGATTTTAGCAAACCTGTTAGCTACAATGTTACGGCCGAGGATGGTACGGCCACCATCTATCGGGTGGCGGTGACGGTGCAGCCGAAGAGTTCGGCCAAGGAGATTAGCGGCTGCACATTTGGGGCATTCGGAGCGGCGGCTATCACCGGTGACTCGATCCACATAGCGGTGCCGGCCAGCCAGTCGTTGAAAACTCTAGCTCCCGCTTTCACGGTGTCTCCTTTCGCCACTCTCCGCCCCGCTTCCGGCAGCGTCAATGATTTTACCCGCCCGGTCACTTATACTCTCACCGCTCAGGATGGCTCAACCCGCGCCTATCAGGTCGTGGCGCAGTCGTACTCCACTTGGGCCCATGCCGCCGCTCTGCCGATTCTTACTACTCCGCAAGGAGCTGAATTGCCGCCGACGGCCACCGTGAACGACTTTCCGATTTTACTGCGCCTCAATGCCGGCAACTTTGATTTTTCGCAAGCCAAACCCAAGGGAGATGATATTCGCTTCTCGTCAGCAGAAGGAGCCAGACTATTCTATCAAATCGAGGAATGGGACACCGCCGCCGCGACGGCGAGTATCTGGGTGAAGATTCCTTCAATCAAAGGCAATGCAGTGCAATTGATCAAAATGTACTGGGGCAAGGCGGATGCTACGAGCGAATCGAGCGGCGCGGCGGTATTCAACGCGTCCAACGGCTATGCTTCGGTGCTGCACATGGATGAGGCGCTCACTGATGAAGGCGGCTTGGTAACGCCGAAAAATGACGGTGCCACAACTGTGGTTGCAGGCATGATTGGCAAGGGGCGACACTTTGTTCCTAGTAAGGGCATTCACTGCGGCGACCATATCAAAACCTATCCGTTCAGCGATCAGCCATTCACCTCCCAACTGTGGTTGCGGGCGGAACTCGCCGGCGCCACAGTCCTGAGTTGGGGGCGCTATGCCACTCGCTTCAATGGCTTCACCGGCGATGGCAATCTCGTCGATCTCCAATTGCGCTCACCCGCAGGCCTTGGCTGGAGTAGCGATGGTCCTGGCGGCGTGACCGGCAAAACCATTCCGCTCATGGGCCAGTGGTATCATCTGGCTGCCACCTATGCCGATGGCACCAGCAAAATCTACGTCAACGGCGTGCTCGACGGCAGCAATGAGGCGAAGCATGCCACGATGTCGCTGATGAATGATATCTATATGAACATCGGCAAAGACAACTTTTCCGGGGATATCGACGAAGTAAGAGTGTCTAAAGTCGCCCGCTCCGATGCTTGGCTCAAACTCGAGTATGAGAATCAGAAAGCCGGACAAACCCTCGTGGGCAGCTTGATGCAAGCAGGCGATGAGTTCAGCGTTTCTCCTGCCTCCATCCAGATTGCGGAGGGAAAAAAAATGACTGTCACCGCAAAAGCCGGCGGTGCCTTGAAGCTTTACTGGCTGATCAAAAAGAACGGCAAGGAAACCATGGCCGCTGTGGATCAATTCTCCTATCAACTCGACGCCGGCCGTGTTGTAGGCGACGCCTCGTATGTGCTGCAATTGAAGGCGGTATTTCCTAACGGTGTGAAGACCAAGGAGATTCCTGTCTCGATCAAGGAGGATATCCCGGAACCGATTTTCACCCTCAAGGGACCTGCTCAATGGAATGGCCGGGATCCTATCGAAATTGTCCCTGATATCACTAACCTCAAAGCCATGATAGCTAAAGGTGCCGGCGAATTGCATTTCCAGTGGACCGTCGCTGGCGGCGCGGTCATCAAGCAAGTCGCCCCAGGCAAACTCATCCTCACCCGCTCGCAGTACACCGGTCCGCTGGCCGTGACCGCAGCTATCCATAACGGCGGCACCCCCACCCTCGCCACTACCACCATCCAGGTGACGGAGCCGAAAATCGACCCCTGGGTGCAGCGCACGCCGGCCAAGGATGAGCAACCAGTGGACAACCAGTTTTATGCCCGGGATGACAAAAACGCAGGCACGCTATATTACAACGGCACCTTGACCACACCTGCCGACACCGTATTTCTAAAACTATATGCCGACGATAAACTCATCAAAACAGAATCCCAAAAGCCCGCGACGGACAAGAGTTATGCCTTTGCAGTGATACTCAAGCCAGGTCTCATCAAATACAAAGTGGAATTCGGCACCAAAACCGGTGCCACCGAAACCGTGGCACGTACGGTGAACAATATCATCTGCGGCGATGCTTATCTTCTCGATGGCCAATCCAACACGGTCGCCGATAACAAAGCCGGCAAACACGGCAGATTCAAAAGCGAGTGGATCCGCAGCTTCGGCGGTATGTCCGGCGGTAGCCAACAGGGATGGGGCAACGCCGTGGCCTCCTCCGCCGACGGCGATGCCTATCGTATCGGCTATTGGGGCGTCGCTCTGGCCGACCGCTTGCTGACCACCTACAAAATCCCCATCTGCATGATCAACGGAGCCGTCGGCGGTACCCGCATCGACCAACACCAGCGCAATGAAAATAAACCCGAGGACCAGGAAACGATCTACGGCCGCTTGCTCGCTCGCGTCAAAGCCGCCAATCTCACCCATGGTATCCGCGGCGTGCTGTGGCATCAGGGCGAGAACAATAGCGGCGCGGCCGCCCCCACTGGCGACTGGGATTACAAGTCCTATCAGGATTACTTCGTCCAAATGTCGGCGTGCTGGAAACAGGACTACCCCAATATCCGCAATTATTATGTCTATCAAGTATGGCCGCTCCCATGCAGCATGGGACCGAAAGGCGCCGGCATCCGTGAGGCGCAACGCACGTTGCCCCGCCTCTATTCTAACTTGAGTGTGATGTCCACCATCGGCATCGTCAATAGCTTCAACGGCAGAGGTCTGTGCCATTTCGACTGGGATGGCTACGAACAATTTGCAACACTGATGGGCCCACTGATGGAACGCGATATCTATGGCTTGGTGCCGACCAAACCTATCACCGCACCAGACTTGAAGAAAGCCTGGTTCACCACGCCCCAGCAAAATGAAATCGCTTTGGAGTTCGGACAGGATATGGCCTGGGATCCCCTCAACGCCATCAATATCTATCTAGACGGTGTGAAAGGCCAGGTCACTTCAGGCAGCGCCAGCGGTAAACTCATCAAACTCCAACTCTCAGCCCCGTCCAAGGCCAAAACCATCGATTTCCTCGCCGACAACGACTGGGATGGCTCCCGCGACAACCTCCTCTTGGGCACCAACGGCATCGCCGCCCTCAGCTTCAGTGAGGTGCCCATCGCCCAGGCCAAGTAGCATTCCAAGTGGCCACCACTCCTTGAGGCCGACCAACCATCGAATATCGAGCCTTCGCTAGACGCTCACCCATCTCCCCACCATTGGCTCAAATACCACCGCCGAAGAACTTTTTTCGAAATTTGTGATGGCTAGAGAGCGGTTGGCACTGCAAACTCAATCCGCCATGGCCAACAAAAATTTCAGTGTGTTCACATCATTTCCTAAAATTGGTATCCGTCCTGCCATAGATGGCCGCTACGGCGGCGTTAGAGAATCGCTTGAAGACCAGACGATGGCCATGGCGCAGAGCGCCGCCGAGCTTATCTCATCGTCGCTGCGCTACCCGGACGGCTCGCCAGTGGTCTGCATCATTGCCGATACCTGCATTGGCGGCCTGCCGGAAACCAGCGCCTGCGCGGAAAAATTTGCCCGCGAGAACGTCGGTGTTTCCCTAACTGTCACGCCATGTTGGTGTTACGGATCGGAGACGATGGACATGGACCCGCTGTTGCCCAAGGCGGTCTGGGGGTTTAATGGAACCGAACGACCGGGAGCGGTGTATCTGGCAGCGGTGCTCGCCGGCCACACTCAGAAAGGGCTGCCGGCCTTCGGTATCTACGGACGCGATGTGCAACCCGCGGGCGATCCAACCATCCCCGCTGACGTCCACCACAAACTCCTCAGCTTCGCCCAATGCGGCCTAGCCGTCGCCATGATGCGCGGTAAGGCGTATCTATCCATGGGCGGCACTTCGATGGGCATCGCCGGCTCGATGGTGGATTTCGCGCTATGGGAAAAGTATTTTGGCATGCGCGTGGAGGATATTGATCTAACTGAGTTTGTTGGGCGCATCAATAAGGGCCAGTTCGACCCTGACGAGTATCAACGTGCCCGAGCTTGGGTAGCGGCCAACTGTCTGGAAGGTGCCGATTACAATGGTGAGACAGGTATCCGCAGCCGCTCGCAGCTCGACGCCGAATGGGAAACCAACGTCAAGATGGCTCTCATTGCCCGCGACCTGATGGTAGGCAACCCGCAACTCGCCGCCGCTGGTCTCCACGAACAGTCCCGTGGCCGCAATGCCATTGCCGCAGGTTTCCAAGGCCAACGCCAATGGACCGACCACTTCCCTAACGGCGATTTTCTCGAAGCCATGCTATCTTCGTCGTTCGATTGGAATGGCAAGCGCGCGCCATACATCGTGGCCACCGAAAACGACGCGCTTAATGGAGCTGGCATGTTATTCGGTTGGCTTCTAACCAACACTGCGCAAATTTTTGCAGATCTGCGCACGTATTGGAGCCTCGACGCGATTGAGCAAGCGACAGGCCAGCGGCTGAGGGACCCATTAGTTGGCGATGGTATCCTCCACCTCATCAACTCTGGTGCCGCCGCCCTCGATGGCACCGGCCAATGCAGCGATGCCCAGGGCCAGCCGGTGATGAAGCCCCACTGGGACATCACCGACGAGGAAGTCAGCAAATGCCTGGCCGCCACCACTTGGCATCCGTCCATTTCCGAATACTTTCCCGGCGGCGGCATGAGCACTCGTTACCGCACCCGCGGTGGCATGCCCGCCACCATGTTGCGCCTCAACCTCGTCGATGGCCTCGGCCCTGTCCTGCAACTAGCGGAAGGGTACACCATAGAGTTGCCAGAAGCCGTTCACGATGCGCTCGACCAACGCACGAACCCGACTTGGCCGACGACCTGGTTTGCGCCCATTCTCAATGGCAGCGGCCCGTTCCGCAGTGCCTACGA
>JBAXOP010000270.1:0-7623 GCA_037133195.1 Verrucomicrobiota bacterium
CGCCGGGGCCGTGCTTGCGGATCCTAAGGTGCCACGCAATGTCAATTATGTGTTCAGCACAAAGGGCGGGATCAACGACGGATGTCCGAACTGAGCGGCTGGCGCCGGGATCCGTTCGGTGCATATGTCCCGGCCCGCCCTGCTGCCCTGGGAAAATAGTCGGTACGGTTTGCCAGGAATTTGAAAGATCACCCCGCCGCCTGCGTTTCGGAAAGGTTTAGCATGAGCCTATGAGACAAACACGTTGGATTCCAACCAGGGTTTTCCTGCCGGCGATCACCGCGCTGCTGGCTTTGCCGCTTTCCGGAGCAGACGCTCCACCTGACTTGACGCTCGGCAACAAGCGCTTCGAGGTGGACCGCTCGCGAACGTATAACCTTGGGTCCACGGGGTTGCGCGGGTGGATTGAATACCGGGCGGGGGTCGGCTCGCTGGAATATAATCAGGGACGCACGACCGCATTGAGCCGACAGATCCTCGTGACGCATGTGGGCGCCAATACGCCGGCTTCCGGCGTGATGCAAGTGGACGACGTCATTCTGGGCGTGGATGGCCAGGCGTACACCGATGATGCACGCAAGAGCTTTGCCAAAGCGATCACTGAGGCGGAGAAGGCGTCCAACGGGGGCATTCTCAAGCTGATACGCTGGCGCGAGGGCAAGACCGAGAATGTGCAGCTGAAGCTGCGGGTGATGGGAACATACAGCGATACGGCGCCGTTCCAATGCCCGAAGTCGAAGCGGATCTACGACGAGGCCTGCAAATATTTGGAAAAGGAGGTGCTGACGTGGCCGCCGTGGGGAGGATCGGTGAGCGCGCTGGCGTTGCTGGCGACCGGCAATCCGGCGTACTTGCCGCGCGTGCGGGATTATGCCCACAAGATCGGGCCGCAGTCGTTGAAGCTCGAACTCAAGCCGGGCATGGTGCTGTGGGACTGGGGCTACAATAACATTTTCCTGTGCGAGTATTATCTGCTGACCGGTGACAAGGAGGTACTCCACGCGATCAACCAATACACGGTCACGCTGGCGAAGGGGCAAGGGATGTACGGCACTTTTGGCCATGGCCTATCCCTGCTGACACCCGCCGGGCAACTCCACGGCTCGATCGCGCCCTACGGACCGGTGAACTCGTGCGGCTTGCCGGGCAATATTTCGATCGTGCTGGGCAAGAAGTGCGGCATCAAGGATCCTGAAGTGGATGCCGCCATCGAGCGGGCCTCGAAGTTCTTCGGCTATTACGTGAACAAAGGCTCCATTCCCTACGGCGAGCATCTGCCCGAGCCGCTTCACGATGACAACGGCAAGTCCTCCATGACCGCGATCTTCTTCGGCCTCCAAGGCAATCGGAATGTTGAAGCGAAATTTTTCGCGAAGATGGCGACCGCCGCCTACGAGAACCGCGAGTTGGGTCACACGGGCCAGGGGTTCAGTTACTTGTGGGGGCCGCTGGGTGCGAACGTCGGCGGACCGCTGGCGACGGAAGGGTTTTGGAAAGAGATTGCTTGGCATCTGGACCTCGTCCGGCGCTGCGACGGCTCGTTCACTTACGACGGCGGCGAAACCTACGGACCGGGCCAGACGGACGATAACACCTACTTCGGCAAGAGCGGCTACAACGGCCTAACGCCGGCGGCCTGTTACGTACTGAACTATGCGCTGCCGCTCAGGAAGTTATACATTACGGGCAGGGACGCGAATCAGGCAAACTGGCTCACCAAGAAGGATGTCGCCGAGGCCATCGCGTCCGGGCGCTTCGATGTGGATCGCAAAAAATGGACGACGGAGGAACTGATCGCCGCGATGAGCGACTGGTCGCCCACGGCACGCATGTGGGCGGCGGAGGAACTGGGCCAGCGGCCGGGCGGCAAGGATCTCGTTCCCCGGCTCATCAAGCTCGCCGAGGGGCCGGACGCCGGCGCGCGCCAAGGTGCGGCGGAGGCCTTGGGCTACATCAATAGCCCCGAGGCGTTGCCGGTGCTCACGCGCTTGCTCAGTCACGAGGATCGCTGGCTGCGCTTCAAGGCCGCCGCCGCCCTGCGCCGAATGGGCCCCGCCGCCAAATCCGCCCAGACCGGAATGCTCCAGGCGCTGGTCACGACCGCCGAGCCGCTTCAGCCTGTCGCGTGGGCCGACCCGATCCAGCTTGCGTCGGGCGATCTCGCCGCGGCATTGTTTGGGGGGCTTCTGCATTCGTCCATCGAGGGGATCGATCCAAATCTGCTTTACCCGGCCATCCGCGCCGTCGCGCAACATCCCGACGGCATGGCTCGCTGTCATTTGGGTGACACGCTGGGCACCCAGTTGACGCTCGAGGACGTGCAGGCGCTGGCACCGGATATCCTGGCGGCAATCAAGACACCCTGCCCGGCGGACACGATGTTTCAGGACGGCATTCGCATGGGTGCATTCAAGGCCATCACCAAATATCACTTCAAAGAAGCCATCCCGGTGGCGGTGACCTACGCCCAAACTCAGGGCGGCCACGGCAGCCAGGATCGGACGGAAGTCATCATGAAAGAACTCATCGGCTATGGCACGGCCGCCCGCCCGTCGCTTCCGGGACTCAAGGCGTTGATCGAGCAGTTCAACAGCGAGTCCAAGACCGAGGGATTTCCCGACTGGGCCAACAAGATGCGCGTCGCCTCGGTCGAGAAGGCCATCAAGGAAATCGAGGCCGCCAAGGACCAACCGGCGATGCGAACCATCACCGCGACCCAGGCCGCAGGCAAAAGCCAATAGCCTATGATGCCACGCCTGTTTCGACTGACTTGGCTGGCGCTGGGGTTTCTAACCACAGCCGCTGCGCAAACGGCTGCCCGGGAAATGACGCTCACGCCGCGCACGCGCGACCCTGCCACTGGACAAGTGGTCACCAGACCGTTGAAGATCGACGCCAGCAAGGTTGGCATCGTCATCGTCGATCCGTGGAATTACCACTGGTGCATGACGTGGACCGAGCAGGCTGGCGGGATGACTCCCCGGATGAACAAGGCGCTGGCCGGTGCCCGCAAGCTGGGCATGGCGGTGCTGTGGGCACCCACCGATGCTGCGAGCATGTATTCGGGAAGGCCACAGCGGGAGCGGGCGATGGCTTTCCCGTATTTGCCGGTGCCGCATGTGCGCAACGTTCAATGCAAATGGAGCGTTGTCGCGACCGACGCCTGCCTTTGCGGACCGGGCGTGGCATGTCTCGTGAATTATGGCTGGGACGGCATGGATCCGCGGCTCGAGATCGCCGAAGGTGACTTGATCGTCTCGGGCACACAGGAACTCTATTCGATCTGCAAGGCGCAAGGAATCACGCTGCTGATCTATTTCGGCGGAGCCACGAATATGTGTCTGACGGGGAAAGACATTGGCCTTGGCCCGATGTTCGCTGCGGGCTTGGACACGTTCTTTGCCCGCGACATGGCCTTCGCCTGGACAACCTATGATCCGGCCAAAGGCGAAACGCCTTCGACGGGCAACGCTCAAGCCGCCGATGACCTGGAACGCTCGGGCATCCCGACGCTCGTGTTTGTGGACGAACTGCGCAAGGTGACGCTGTGGGACGACGCATGGGTCACCGAACCGGTGCGTGTCACTCCGGCGGGCACGACGAAGCGGCCATACTTGTTCGAGGATGCGGTGGCCGTGACACTCGAGATACCATTCGTCGAGAACGCCCGGATTCACTACACACTGGACGGAACCGAGCCAACGTCCAAGTCGCCGCTCTACCAAACACCCATCACTTTGATTGCCTCGACCCGGTTGCGCGCGGCCGCCTTTCGGGAGGACAAGCAGGTTTCGCTGGAAAGCGCGGGGAGCTTCACCCGGCTTCCCGCCATGCCACCAAAGCCCGGCGTGCCGCTCGATTCATTGGTTCCCATCAAGGACCTCTACACCTATCAATCGGCATTCCTTTGGCATCCTGTCGCAAACCACTCCTATGAGAACAACCCGCTGCGTATTCGCGGGCGGAATTTCGCCCAAGGACTTGGGATGCGGGCTCCGGCATACGCCCGTTACGACTTGCAGCCGGAGTGGTCCCGCTTTGTGGCGTTGGTCGGCATCGACGACAAGCTTCTGGACCGGGACAATGGGGCCAACATCGCCCAATACCCCAGCGTGGTCTTCAAGGTGATTATTGACGGCCGACTCGCAGCGGAGAGTCCGGTCATGCGGATCTCCCAGGTGCCCTGGCGGTTTGATGTGCCGATCCCATCGGGCAGCCGGCAATTGACTGTGGTCTGCGACGATGCGGAGAGCCGCAGTCCTTACGACCTTGGCAACTGGGTCGAGGCGGGCTTCCTGCTCCAACAGAAATGAGATAGCATGTGGCCGCATCGACTCATTTCACAAAAATGGATTTTCGATGAAAGCTCACGGGTTCGTCAAGCAAATGCTGGCTACCGTGTTGGTGGCTCTCCCTTGCTCCGCCACGCCTGCGCAGCGACCGTCGCAGGATGATTTCGAGTACCACCTCACCGCCGAGACAGCCGGTGGCCAAGAACGTGTTTGACCCGCCACTGCGCCGGCAGTAAACCAGACCGTGGGGATGATGGAACAGAACTTATGAAAACACTAGCAGCATTACTGGTCATCGCGATGCCACTTGCCACCACCACCGCCACCGCCGCCGTGCGGGCAGTGGCGCATTACAGCCTCAAGGGTGGCGGCGGCGTCCGCGACACCGCCGCGCCCGAGGTTTGGAAAAGCCTCGCACCCGGCGGACCGGACCTGGCGCGCCAGGGCTCACCCAAAGTCATGTCCAGCGGACCGGAGGCGCGGAGGCAGGAATATGACTCGTCGATCAAGTTTGAGGCACCCGGCCAGTGCTACGCCATGGCGAGGAACCTGGTCAGCGGCGATAATTTCGTGGTCGAAGTCTGGGCCTATGCGCTCAAGGGCGACGCCGGTGGCTGGCACGCCGTCCTTGCCAACGGCAACGGAGGCAGCGGATTTCTGCTAGGTCAAAATGACAATCAATGGAGCGTGCTGGTTGGCGGCGTCGGCAGCGTCATTCTCGGGCCGGTGCAGCCGGAGACCTGGACCCATCTGGCCATCGTCAAGAATGGCGGACAAGTCGCGGGCTGGCTCAACGGGCTGAAGGCATGTCCGCTGCCCACTTTGGGGGGCGGCGCACCCAATTTCTCTATCGGCGCCACCGCGCCCAACAACGAATCCTTCAACGGCTGGGTTGCCGAGGTTAGATACTCGGTGTTCAAGCCGGGTGAGTTCGACCCGACGGCGGATTTTCTGCTGGATAACCGGCGGCTCAAGGCCCTTCAGGCGTCCGCTCAGGCCGGGCGGACGAAGCTGGTGGAATCGCTGCTGGCGACCCCCGGCGTTGAGAAGGTGTTGAAGTTCGATGAATGTCCTGCTGCCGCGGATTGGTTGCTCACGCCACCCACGACTCCGGCCACGGTCCAGGTGTTGGCTGGCGCAAACAATCAGAGCGCGCGGATCATGTTATCTAACGGACTCATCAGCCGCACGTTTCTCGTCGCCGATGACAACCTCGGCTGCATCAGCCTGCGCCGATCCGACAAGGCGCTGGAATTTGTCCGTGCCATCAAGCCGGAGGTGCGTGTCCGGCTCGACGGTGGCGAGTGGAGGGAAATCGGTGGCCTCACCGGCGCGCCCGACAACGCGTTCATCACGCCGGCCTGGTTGGAAAATCTGAAATCCAAGCCAGCTGCCTTCCGTCTCACCGGCATGTCGGTGGGGGCCACCGTCAAGCCGTACGACTGGCAGCCCAAGTACAATGCTCCTGCCACGCCTTGGCCGGCGGCGGGTCGGCGCGTGACCTTTCATTTCGCGCCGCCCGCCGGGCCGCTCAAGGACATAACTGTGGATGTGCACTACGAAATCTATCAAGGTCTTCCGGTCATGATGAAGACCTTTACCCTCAACAACCGGGCGCTGAAGGAGGTTTGGGTCACCCAGTTCGAGGGTGAGCACTTGGCGGTACAGCCGACGGTGTCGCGCCTGTTGCATGTGGAGAGCGACTATTCGTTTGCGCTGGCCAACGCCAGTGACAAGGGCAGCAGCCTGGGCATCCACATGGGCGGAGGCGGCGGCCGGTTCAAAGATTACTATCTGGGCGGTGGCACCACCCGCTTCATCCGCGATCCGGATTGGGGGAGCATGGCCACGCTCAACCAGGCCGAGGACCTGTTCCTGGAGGATCCGCAAAACGGCCTGCTGCTCAGCCGCCCCACCGTCGGCCCGAATTGGACGGTCCAACCTAACGAATCCTTTGATGCCTTCCGCACCTTTGAAATCCTCAACGACACCAGCGAGCGGGAACGCTATTTTCTCGCCCAGCGGCAATTCTATAAGAAGCTCGCGCCGCAAACCACTGAGCATCTATTGCAGGCATTCGCGCCCAATGCCAGCGACCTCGGCACGCTCGGCCCCTTGCTTGACCAGATGGCCGAATGTGGATTCGAGTTGCTGCAAGCCCCGGCATTCACCGGTAGCTTCAGCCACTCGGATACGTCCGCGGCTAACATCAACGCGATGAAAATCATATGCGACTATGCCAAAACCAAGGGCATTCGCGTCGGTGCCTATGAACTCATGATCGCCTCCCGCGGCTGGGGCTCGCGCCAGGATAACTTCAATTGCATCGACCCGGTCACCAAGCAGCCGGGCAGCTTGTTCGGCCAAAGCGCCTGCGCGGCCAGCGCTTGGGCGGATATGTTCTATACTAACATGTGGAAGACCATCGCGGGTGCCGGCATGGGTGCCTTCATGCCCGACGGCCCATATCACGGCGACTGCTGCGCTGCCACCGACCACCCGCACCATCGGTGCCTGGAAGATTCACAATGGGCGCAATGGAAATGGATGTGCCAAGTCCTGCACGAAGGCCAGCGCCGCAATCTCTATACGCCCGTGCCCGATTGGTATTTCCTCAACGGCCAAGCCTCCACCAGCATGGGCTATCGCGAGGCCGTCGATGGCATCGATATCGTCCTGCAGAACGTCATCCTTCGCCAATACATTTTCGACGGCACCTGGCACAAGACCGCCAGTATGGGTTGGGTCAATCTCAACACCCGGGTGCTTCCCGGCGGCATGGAAAAAGGCATCGACAAATACGAGCGGGTGTTTTTCGCCCTGCTGTCCTCCGGTGCCGCGGTGTCGGTGACCGGCCAGCGCCTCTACGACGGCCCCAACAGCCTGGCGATGCTCAAGAAGTGGACCGCTTGGTACCGCCACTACCGCGCCATCATCCAAGGCGACATCATCCACCTGCGCCGCCCCGACGGTCGCGATCTCGACTACACTCTGCATGTGAATCCGGCTAACAAAGAAAAGGGCATGCTGCTGGTGTTCAATCCGCTCAACGAAGTGGTCAGGAAGGAACTCACCGTGCCGCTTTACTACACCGGTCTAACCGAAACCGCGCGGATTCGCGAACAGGAAGGCACCCCCACGGACTGCAGGCTCGATCATGAGTGCAACGTGCGCCTGCCGGTGGAGATTCCGGCCAACGGCTACAGTTGGTTTGTCATCGAGTGAGAAAGATGATCATGAAATCCATTAGAGCTTTAGCATTGGCACCAGTCCTAGCCCGACTTGGCGGACTGGAGACCTGTAAGGGGCTGGAAGCCTTGATTTTGCGAGC
>JBAXOP010000271.1:0-7612 GCA_037133195.1 Verrucomicrobiota bacterium
CACAGCCGACCTCCAACCCGACGCCCGTGGCAAGCTTTCCCGCAGCCACTGGCGCGAGCGCTGGCTCGCCCAAGCTCAGAACTCAGTGTTAACAACCTCGTTTTTTTGACGAAGTAGCGAGCACGATTAATTCCCTGGAAATTGTTGTGAATCGCAGCAAAGAAACCACTGAAAGCCTGAGTTTTGAAGTTCCTCGGGAGCTTGCACCGCCGATGGGCTGACAACGACGGGACTAACTTCGCGGGGAAGTGAGTGGGAAATAATAAAAATCGGAAAATCACAGCAAGCTGGGCTGCGGGTCGTCTTGGCGGGGCGGCGGCTGTGCACCAATTTTGAGGTAGGCTGAGGGCATGGCAATGCGGCCACGCGGAGTGCGCTGCAAATACCCCTGCATAATGAGGAACGGCTCATGCACCTCCTCAATCGTGGCGGCATCCTCGCCCACCGCCACCGCCAGCGAGTTGAGACCCACCGGCCCACCACCAAATTTGTAGATCAACACCTCCAACAAACGCTTGTCCATTTCGTCGAGGCCTTGGGCGTCGATCTCAATCATGGCAAGGGCGGCGTCGGCTGTGGGTTGATCGATGTGTCCGGCGCCGCGGACTTGGGCGAAGTCGCGCACCCAGCGCAGCAAGGCATTGGCGACGCGCGGAGTACCGCGGGACCGGCAGGCGACTTCCAGGGCACCGCCGCGTTGGATGGCCACGTCGAGGAGGCCGGCGGAGCGTTCGATGATGAGGGCCAACTCATCTTGCGAGTAATAGTCGAGGCGGTTGATCAGGCCGAAGCGCGAGCGCAACGGGGCGGTGAGCATACCGGAACGGGTGGTGGCACCGACGAGGGTGAAGCGTGGGAGATTGATTTGGATCGAGCGGGCGGCGGGGCCGGAGTCGATGATGATATCGAGGCGGAAATCCTCCATTGCCGGGTAGAGGTATTCCTCGATGGCGGGATGGAGGCGGTGAATTTCATCGATGAAAAGCACATCGCCGCGCTGAATGTTGGTGAGAATCCCGGCTAGATCCCCCGCCTTTTCAATTTGCGGGCCGGACGTGGTGTGGAGCTGGCTGCCGGCAGCGCGGGCCAGCAAATTCGCGAGGGTGGTTTTGCCGAGGCCCGGCGGACCGGAAAGCAGGACATGATCGAGCACATCGCCGCGGTGTTTGGCAGCCGCCAGCATGAGCAACAGTCGCTCCTTGACCTTTTCCTGCCCGATAAACTCGGAAAATGCCGGGGGCCGCAACGACACGTCAAAAGGCGTGGCCGGCGTGGCGGTGGTCTGTTGGTAGAAGGTTTCGGGCATGAGTGGCGGACGGGGAGAGTAGAAGCCACAAGACACCAAGACGCAAGCCCCGAACCCGGGGCGAGTATGGGGCAGGCAGTAACTTGAAATCTAGCGAGGCGGCACCTCAGACCGGGCGAGAGGTGAAGAGGATTGATGATTGCCGGTCCTGAAGGAATACTATTTATCTGTCACTCAGTGATTGTCCGCGACGTTTCAAACCGGGAGTTGGCACCAGGATTGGGCGCGGTGAGAAAAAACAGGAGTACCTTGCCATCGGTGGCGGGCCGGGTATGGTGGCGGTGCAACGCAACATGACGCCGTTTTTACGGAAAATTCTTGGGATGAACTGGGTGCTGATACTAGTGATGTATGGGCTCCTGATCTTTGGCGTGTTCATGATCGAGAGCGCGGCACGACATTTGCCGATCACCCCGGAGGAACGCAGTCAGTTTGGCAGCCCCGGTGTGTACTATGCCTGGATGCAAAAAAATTGGATCGTGGTGGGCAGCGTGGCATTTTTTGGCGCGGCGCTGGTGGATTACCGGTGGATTCGCTGGCTGGGTATTCCGTTTTATGTGGTGAGCCTGGGGCTGATGTTGGTGGGCTTGGCCCAACCGGATGCGGTGCAACCGGTGCGCCTAACCATCCTCGGCTTATCGTTTCAGCCCGCATCGCTGGGCATCACGTCGGGGATTTTGCTCATTGCCTGGTTGTTGCAGGATTTGCCCAAGCTGCACCCATGGCTGGGCTCGCCGATTGCCCGCATCGCGACCATCGGGATATTGGCTGGGATACCGTTTCTGGTGGTGATGAAAATGGGCGACATGGGCTCGGCGCTGGTGTGGATTCCGACCTCACTGGTGGCGATGTTGGTGGGAGGCGTGCCGTACCGCCATCTTTCATTGCTCGGCTTGATCGGTTTAATGCTGCTGCCGGTGCTGTATTTTGTGGTGTTGCCAATGGTGTCCAAACGCGGACCGGGACGCATCGACCTGTGGCTTCGCATGGTGCAAGGACGGGAAGTTGATGTGACCGATGAGGGGTATTCCGCCCATTATGCCTCGATGGCGGTGGGCAAGGCCGGCTGGAAAGGCGTTGGCTGGAGCGCACCCGCAGAGCGCAACTCGTTGTTCGCCAAGGGCTACCCATCGAAATACACGGCCCACAACGACTACATTTTCGTAGTCATTGGCGAGGAATTGGGGTTTCGCGGCAGTTTATTGCTGCTCAGTGCCTACGCACTATTGCTGCTCCAGTGCCTGTTTGTGGCCTTTTACAGCCGGGATCTGTGCGGCCGACTGGTGGTGTCGCTGATCATCGCATTGCTGTTTGCGCACGTTTTCGAGAGCATCGGCATGTGCGTGCTGCTGCTACCCATCACCGGCATCCCCTTGCCGCTTATCAGTTACTCCGGCACCTTCGTCGTAATTTGCATGTTCTTGCTAGGCTTGGTGCAAAGCGTCTGGATCCACCGCAATGAGCGACCGTCACTGCAATTGAAGCCGGAGCTGACTTGAGCCCCCTTCTAAGGCATGTGACCCAATGGATCTAGCGAGATTCAGCGGGTTTGAAAAGCACTTGGATCGACGGTTTTACCCGAAGGTGGCAAGTCGGCGGCAGCGGAACCTAGCTCCTTGTTGGGAGTGCATGCCCACAGGCACAGCGGCATCCGCACTTGCACGCGGCGGCGATTACGCCATGCTTTCGCGATGATCCGCCTGCTCACACTGCTTGCCGCACTCACTTTCGCCGCTGGTATCGGCGCGCAGGTGTATGCCCCGGTCAATGAAAAACCGCCAGCCTTGACCCGCGAATTCCGCGCTGCCTGGCTCGCCTGTATCTACAACCTGGATTGGCCCAGCTCCAAAGGCCTGAGTGCCGCCAGCCAGCAGGCCGAACTGCGCGCTATTCTCGACAAATTGGTTGCCCTCAAAATGAACGCGCTCATCTTCCAAGTGCGCCCGCACGGAGACGCGGTCTATGCCTCGGCTCTCGAACCCTGGAGCCCGTGGCTAACCGGCACCATGGGCCGCTCGCCCGGCTACGATCCCCTCGCCTACTGCATTAGCGAGGCCCACGCCCGCGGCATCGAGGTCCATGCCTGGTTCAATCCTTTCCGCGCCCTGCCTAATAAATCGATCACAGCCTCCGCCTCCCACGTCACCCGCGCCGCACCCCAACTCACGAAAAGCTACGGCAGCATGACATGGTGCGATCCAGCCTTGGCAGAAACCCGCAGTCGTGCGCTGCGAGCCATCCTCGATGTGGTGCGCCGGTATGACGTCGATGGCGTCCATCTGGACGATTATTTCTATCCGTATCCATCAGGGCATCTGGAATTTGCCGATGGGAAGAGCCCGGCCCAGCGCCGCGCCTATATCGATGGCTTTGTCAGTTCCCTCTACCCTGCTGTGAAACAACAAAAACCGTGGGTACGCGTCGGCATCAGTCCCTTCGGTATCTGGAGACCGGGAGTGCCCGCGGGCACCGAGGCTGGCCTCGACGCCTACGAGCAACTCGCCTGCGATTCACGCAAATGGTTAAAAAACGGTTGGGTCGATTATCTCGCCCCGCAACTCTATTGGCGAATCTCCCCGCAAAAGCACAGTTTTTCCGCGCTTCTAACATGGTGGCGACAACAAGGCTCGCGGCCCGTTTGGCCGGGCATAGCCACAGAACGCATCAGTTCCACCGAGGACCCCAACCGCCCGGCATCAGAAATCATCCGCCAGATCGAGCTCACGCGCAAAATTGGCGGCAACTGGAACGGCCACATCCACTGGAGCGTCAAGAGCTTGCTGCGTAACCGCGGCGGTATCTCCTCCTTACTGGCCCGCACCTACACCCAGCCCAGCGCCATTCCGCCGATGACTTGGCTCAGTAAGCAGCCACCCGCCGCACCCGGCGTGTCCGCCGCACTCCGGGGATCTAACACAATAGTCCACTGGGTGGCCGATGGCTCGGCCGCCAAAATCGCCGTGCAAGCCCGCGTCGGCACCACATGGCGCACCGTAAAGATCCTGCCGGCCACGGCCAACGGACTGACGCTGGAGCGGGCTGAGGCCATCGCGGTGAGCGCCTTGGACCGCTACGGGAATGCCAGCCCGCCCAAAACCCTCGGTCTTAAATAGCCGGGCGGTTTAAGGCACCTGCACGACTTTGAGACAGACGAAATGCTTGGAATGGCCGCCAGTGGCCACATCGTAGGCGATGCTCACTGGAGTATCTGATGCGAGTTGGCTCACAGCCGCGTTCCAAGTGACAAGGTCAGTGGATTCCTCGATCGTGTAGCTCGCGTCGGGGTTGGTGAGAGCTGCAAGCCCTTTGGTGAAAGTGATCGTGGTGCCAGTCACGCTGCCCGGCGACGCATTGAAATCTGAGGAATCACCTCACTTCGCTCACTTGCGATATAGGAAGAAACACCAAGCCCGCCCCAAAACATAGTCCCCAAACCGGGGACAAGTCTCACGCCGCATGCTCCCGTATTTTGGCTGTTGGATTTTACCGGTACCCAGTAAACAACCTCATTCTTGACAGCACTCCTTGTTAGCAACAGGAACGCCCCGTGAATCGTTAGACGGTTTTGGCTTGCTGCCAGGCGGCTTCCATTTGCTCGAGGGTGGCCGCCTCGAGGCTGAGGTCGGCGGCCTGGAGCAACCGCTGCATGATAGCGAATCGTTGTTCGAACTTACTGTTGGCGGCAGCCATCACCCATTCCGGGTCGAGTTGCCGGAAGCGGGTCAGGTTAACTATGGAAAACAACAGGTCGCCGGTTTCCTCGGCGATCGCCTGCGGGTCGTCGGCGGCGATGGCGTGGTGGAGTTCGGCAAGCTCCTCGTGGATTTTGGCGAGCACCCCGGCTTCATCCGGCCAATCAAAACCGACTTTGGCAGCCTTTTTCTGGAGTTTGGCGGCACGCAGGGTCGCGGGCAGGCCGTGGCCGATGCCGTGGAGGTAGGGTTGGTCGGTGGCACCTTTTTCGCCGCGTTTAATTTCGTCCCATTGCAAGAGCACGGCCTCTGGGGTGGCAGCGGCGCTCTGAGCGAACACGTGGGGGTGGCGGCGGATAAGCTTGTCACTGATTTCGCGGGCGACGTCATCGAGGTTGAAATGACCGGCTTCTTCGGCCAATTCACTATGGAAAACCACCTGCAAGAGCAAATCGCCGAGTTCTTCGCGCAGGTGGTGGAAATCGCCGCGCTGGATCGTATCCACCGTCTCGTATGCCTCTTCGATGAGGTTGGGAATGAGCGAGGCATGTGATTGTTCGGCATCCCAGGGGCAGCCGCCGGGTGCCCGCAACCGGTGCATGATCGCCCGCAACCGGGCCAGTTGCCGGGCAGACTCGGCGGTTTCCATCATGTCGGCATCAGTCATAGCGAGGGTGGAGTGGATTTTGCGATTTGTTGGAGAAGGTGGCGCTCCGTGTCAGTCAGGCTTTGGAACCCCTGCGCGGATATCTTATCCAGAATGCGATCCACTTCCGCCTGGCTATGCAGATCCACGTCTGTGCGCGGCCGCAATTTTGCCTCGGGACGCACGCCAAATGCCCGTGGACGGATGATTTCCACAGCCCCGCCTCGCTTGTCGGCCCAGCCCAGCAACCCCGGTTGGCGCATCAGCAAAAACCCCAGAATTGCCCCGCCCAAATGGCCGGCCTCACCGCCGGCATTATTGCCCAAGCCAAAAATCACGGTGGCCGTGGCGATCGCCAGCACGACCATTGCGAGTTGCCGCATCGACATTTCGATAGGTGGAAAATACAGCCTCACCCGCAGGTCCGGGGCGAGGACAGCCACGCCCACCAGGATACCGTAGATACCGGCGGAGGCACCGACGAGCGGAACGACATCCAGCGACTCGCCCATGATCGGCTGCAGGATGCCCAGCCAGGCCAGCAATGTGTAGAAAGCCGCACCGGCAGCCCCGCACAGCAAATAGAAGACCAAAAACCGCCGTGCGCCCCACCAGCGTTCTGCCCAGGGACCGAAGAAAAACAGTCCCAGCATATTAAATACCACATGCAACACGTTGGCATGCAGAAACTGGAAGGTGAAAAATTCCCACACACGGCCCTGGCCCACGGCAGTGTCGATGGTGAAGCAACCCCAATTCCCGAGCTGATTATCAAATAACAGGATATCGCCGAAAAACACCCCCAAATTGATGATGATCAGCCATTTGACCACCGGCGTGAGGTTGCCAGGCCCACCTTGCGGCCGTTCGCGCCACCACCCGTAATTTCGCTCTGCCAGTCCCATGCAACGCGGGCTTACCACGGCTTGCGGCCATCCGCAAGCGCCCGCACAAAAAGTTGCCGATTCTGCGGATTAACCGAAACAATTTTGGCAGCGGCGGCGTTTTCTTAGTACAAGGTTGTATCCCTTGTTTCTGGGCGGCCACCGCCTCACGTCGAAAGGCGCGGGGCGACGGCGGCCCGCTCGGGGGGGGCATGTGCCTCCCTTGATGCGCATGAATTGCGAAAATCACGTCGATTTTCCTCATAAGGTTGCAAAGATGACATTGGCTTGATTAACTCTGCCACGCTATGTCCAACACCGCAACTACCACCCACGCCGCCCTTCAACAATGGGTCACTGATATGACCGCCCTTTGCACCCCCGCCGCTGTCGAGTGGTGCGATGGCTCCCAAGCCGAATGGGAGCGCTTGACGTCCCTGTTCGTCGAAAAAGGCACCTTCACCCGCCTCAATCCCGAGACTCGCCCAAATTGTTTCCTGGCACGCTCGACCACTTCCGATGTCGCCCGCGTCGAAGACCGCACCTATATCTGCTCGGCCACCAAGGCCGGTGCCGGCCCGACCAACCATTGGGCCGATCCAGCCGAGATGCGCGTCACACTCAATGAAAAATTTCGCGGTTGCATGGCTGGCCGCACGATGTATGTGATCCCGTTCTGCATGGGGCCGCTGGATTCTCCGCTGGCAAAAATCGGCGTGGAAATCACCGACAGCGCGTACGTGGTGACTAACATGCGCATCATGTGCCACATGGGTGCCCACGTCCTCAAGCGCCTCGAAGATGAGGCCACCGGTGCCATCACCAAAAAACGCGATGGCTTCGGCACCTTCATCCCCTGCCTGCACTCGGTCGGCGCGCCGCTGGCTCCCGGCCAGGCAGACACCACTTGGCCCTGCAATGACGACAAGTATATCGTGCATTTCCCTGAGACCCGCGAGATCATGTCGTACGGATCGGGTTACGGCGGTAATGCTCTGTTAGGTAAAAAGTGCCTGGCGCTGCGCATTGCCTCCAACATTGCCCGCGACAACCAGTGGATGGCCGAGCACATGCTCATCGTCGG
>JBAXOP010000272.1:0-7589 GCA_037133195.1 Verrucomicrobiota bacterium
TCTTCCTCAAGGGCCTTGAACACGCCGATTGGGGCCTCAAGGACCGCTTGAGCCGTATCTTTAACCCGCTCTCCGGCAACACCGTGATGCTCGCCTTCGACCACGGCTACATCATGGGGCCCACCTCCGGCTTGGAGCGCATGGATCTAACTATCACCCCGCTCATCGAATACGCAGATTGCATCATGTGTACCCGCGGTGCCCTGCGCTCGATCGTGCCACCCACATCGAATAAGCCAGTCTCATTGCGCTATTCCGCCGGCACCACCGTGCTCACCGACCTCAACGACGAGTGCTTGCTCGACATCGAGGACGCCATCCGCGTCAACGCCTCGGCGCTGGCGATCATGGTGGCTATCGGCAGCAAGTACGAGGCGGTCACTATCAAAAACCTCATTCGCACCGCTGATTTGGGCGCGAAATATAGCATCCCCACCCTCGGCGTAACCGCAGTGGGCAAGGAACTGGTCCGCGATTCCCGCTACCTCGGGCTGGCCAGCCGCATTTGCGCGGAAAATGGTGCCACTTTCGTGAAGACTTACTATTGCGAAACGGGCTTCGAGCAAGTGGTGGCCGCCTGCCCGGTGCCTATCGTCATCGCCGGCGGTAAAAAATTGCCTGAAGACGAGGCGCTCGAGTTTGCCTATCAGGCGATCCAGCAAGGTGCGGCCGGGGTGGACATGGGGCGCAACGTGTTCCAATCCGAACACCCGATCGCCATGATTCAGGCCGTGCGTGCCGTGGTTCACGATAAATTCACGCCCAAGGACGCCTTCGACCTGTACAACACGCTCAAGCACCAGCACTAGGTCGCTGCGCTGCAAGACAGCAAGACAGAAGACCGCTGCGCTGCAAGACAAGAGCAGAGCCGTTGGACAGCGCAAGGCGCTTCTTATTTTTGTCTTCTGTCTTCCCCTCTTCTGTCTTCCCTTCTTCTTCCTTGCCTTCTTCTTCCTTGCCTTGCAGGGACTGGGCGTTAGGCTGCACGAGAAGCCCCCCCGCCCCAAATCAGCATGACCATTCATCCCAGCGCCCTGATCTCGCCTGAAGCCGAAATTGCTGAGGATGTGGTCATCGGGCCGTTTGCGGTGCTCGAGGGGCCTGTGAAGCTGGCCGCCGGGGTGAGGATCGGTGGCCACGCATGGCTCTGCGGCGATACTTGGCTGGGCGAGGGGTGCAGCGTCGGTTGGGGCAGTGTGATAGGTGCCGATCCACAGGATCTGGGGTTCGACCCGGCGTGCTGCTCCGGAGTGCGAATAGGCGCACGCAACCAAATCCGCGAGTACGTGACGATCCATCGCAGCTCGAAAGAGGGCGGCTACACGACGGTGGGGGAGGGGAATTATTTAATGACCGGGGTACATTTGGGGCACGACTCGCAAGTGGGGGATGGCAATGTGATCGCCAACAACGTGATGTTTGGCGGTCATGTGCGTCTTGGCAACCGGGCGTTTCTGGGTGGCGGCGGTGGCTATCACCAATTTCTGCATATCGGTGATTTGGCGATGGTTCAAGGCAATGCCGTGGTCAGCCAGGATGTGCCGCCGTATTGCGTCGCCTATGGTAAAAACCAATTGGCGGGCCTCAATACGGTGGGTTTGCGTCGTGCCGGCATGGATGCCGCCGCCCGAGCAGAGATAAAAAAGGTATATGGGATATTGTTTGGCTCCGGCCTGACGCTCGGAAAGGCGCTGGAGACCGCCGCTGCGATGGAATGGAGTCCGACCGCCCGGTATTTGTTGAATGCGGTCGCCAAGCCGTCGCGCAAAGGTGTTATCACCCGCGGCTGAGTGATTTTGGGTGTTTCGCGACTCTCCGGCAGACAACGCGCTGGACAGAGCCGCCATCCGCCGCCATCCTGAGCCATCCTGTGCCCACCGTGCGGCTAAGGTGGACATTTTCATGGCTGTTTTTCGCTTACTGCCGCTGCGTTTTCTGTTGCCCCTCGCCTTTGTGGCGCTGGGGGCGGGCCTGTGTGCCTGGCTCATTCCCTCCGAGTTGTGTGCCATCCGCGAACAACTCACCGGGTTCCCGGATTCTGACGTTTATGCCCACCTGGCCCGCCCGTATGTGATGGCCGGGCTGTGTTTTCTGCCAGCTCTCGCCGCTCTCATTTATGTCTGTGGCGGTACCCTGGACCGCCACATCGCTCGCCACTTCGGTAACATTTTTTTCATTTGCCTCAGTGCTCTGTTGCTCATCTGGATGCTCGTTGACTTTGCCGACAACCTCAAAAATTTCAGCAAGACATCGAGCACCTTAGTCACCGCCGCCACCTACTATCAAGTTCGGGCGCCGGCCATAGTGCTATTGATATTGCCGTACGCGTTGTTGTTATCATTGATTTATTCGCTGGGTAAATTATCCCGTGACCGGGAAATCATAGCCATGGTGCAAAGTGGGCGCAGTCTCATCCGGCTCACTGCGCCACTGATTGCGGCGGGCGTCTGGTGCAGTTTGCTGTGCCTCGGCCTCAACTACCAGTGGGCACCCACCGCCGAAGGACGCCAAGGCGAAATCCTCGACGCCGCCCGCGGCATCCTCATCACCGAGGCCAAACATGTGATCTACAATAATCCGGAGCGCCACCGGTTATGGATGATCGGCGCTTTTCCCAAAAACTACGAGAAAGGCGAACCGTTGCTCAACGTCGAAGTGACCACCACCCGCCCCGATGGCGTGCTTGTCTCCCGCTTGGTCGCTACCCGGGCTCGCTGGGATTTGCAGGACAATTCCTGGACATTTGAGGCCCCGGTTATTTGTCATTTCACGGTTGGCAAGGCCCCTGAGTTTGAAATTCCCAATCCGCCCGTGTTGCGCCGTTCGTGGGCGGAAACCCCCTGGCAATTGATTAAACCGGGTCTTGCCGCGCCGTTCCTCGGTATCCCAGATCTCAACGGCTGGCTGCGTGCCAATGCCACCAAGCACCACACCGGGACTAACAAAAATGCCGCGGCCCCCTACCTCACTCAGTGGCATTACCGCTGGGCGTTGCCTTTCACCTGTTTGGTCACCGTGCTGCTGGCCGCGCCGCTGTCTATCCATTTTTCGCGCCGAGGTCCTGGCGGCAACCTTTTTCTAGCCATTGTGTTATCCGCCCTGATGATCTTCAGCACCAGTGTTTTTCTGAATTTTGGTGAAGCCGGATTGCTCCAACCAGCCCTCGCCGCTTGGTTGCCGAATATCGTCTTCTCGCTCCTCGGTCTCTTCCTTTTCCACCGCCGCATCGCCGACCGCTCTGTCTATCAATCGCTGCTGCGCTTTTTCAACCTCGCCAAACAACCCGCCCCCGCATCGTCATGGCCCTAGCAGAATCCTGGCACCTCCGTTCGCGCAGCCGCGAGTGCTCCGCCACCCAACGCCCGTTTGTGACTGGTGAGCCGATCGTCACCGCCTTGTTTCCCGATCCGGAAAGCAGCGGTTACCTACGTCGTGATTATTGTCTGGAGGCATGGAGCGCTATCCCCGCCGCAGCCGAGTTGCCATTTTCGTCTTGGCGCACCAACTACGCCACCCCGGGAGGCGAAAAACCGCCAGCGGTCGATCGCGAGCAACCCGAAGACATTTTGCGGCGGATGGTGGAAGATGACCAGGATCACACGGAAAATACCCGCTACATCCTCGCCGTGATGCTTGAGCGTAAGCGGATATTGCGCGAAACCGACACCCAGCGCACCGCCACCGGTATTTTGCGCATTTACGAAAACCGCAAGACCGGCGAAGTCTATATCGTCAAGGATCCGGATATTCCCCTCAGCCAGGTCGATGCCCTCCAGCAAGAGGTCCTCCTCCTCTTGGAATCTACCACCCGCCCCCAAGCCGAGCCATCCGATCCGTCCGAACCGTCCGAACCGTCTGAACCGACCGAACCGACCGAACCGTCCGAACCGTCAGGCGAGCCACCACCTCAACCAGACACGCCGGGCGCCGCTAACTGACCCCTTGCGCGATGTTTCTACCTGGCTACAAGGATCTGGCGAAATCCCAGTGGGTGGCCACGCTCGAGGAACTCAAACTCGCCGGCGAGTTGCCCGTGAGTGAGCTATCCCGGCGCCTCGACATGAGCTACATGGCCGTCAAACAATACTGTGAAGCTCTCAAGAACCTCGGCTACCTCGAGCGCACCCGCGCCCCGCGTACCGAGGTCGGCCGACCGGAGATTTTCTATCGGCTCGCCCCGAAGGCGGCGCTGCTCTTTCCTCAGGCCGGGGTCGAATTCTCGTTGGAATTGTTGGAAAACCTGCGTGCGCTCTTCGGCGAAAATGCCCCGGAACGGCTCATTTTCCAGTACTTCCAGCAACGCCAGGAACGCTGGCAGTCCCGCCTGGCAAAGGGTAAGTCGCTGGTGGAAAAAGCCACCCTGCTGGCCGGGCTGTTGGAGCAAGACGGCGGCTTTTGCCGCTGCAAATATGATCCCGAAAAAGGTGTTCGCATCGAGTCATATCATCAGCCATTGCAACCGGTGTTTGCCAAATACCCGCGTGCCATCGGTATGGAATTGCGTCTGTTCGAGGCACTCTTGGGCACCCGCGTGATCCGCCGCGAAATCCACGCCGGTCGTCACGGACCGGCTCGCGTGGACTTTGAGTTGGCCACCCTCGGCGTCCTGTGATGTCCTGGATGAGTGTGCGCTTCACAACGCGCCCTTACCTCGTTGAACCTTGAATGCAGCGGCGACTCACGCGCCTGCCGCCGGATCGTAGTCCTTGGGGGCCCTGACGATTTTTTCGATGCTATGTTTGGTGACGAGATTGCCGCCGCTGGAGCGGCTCTTGATGCCGAATTCGGCGAAGTGCAGCGGGCGGATGAGGTTGCGCATGCGCAGGCCGGACTTAAGGTGGATGAGCAGCATCTGTGCGGAGCTTTCCTCATTGGTCTTGTGCACCGCAAAGTACAACACCCGCGTGCCAGGCTTGCCTTTTGTTAGATCATATTCCTTGTCGCGAGTGACGCCGCCGACGGTGAAGCGTTTGGCGAGGATGGGGCCGTCGCGGCCATCGCGGAAGATCATGGAATAGATGAGGTCCTCGTCCTTGCGGAAGATGGCGACACGCAGCGGGCGCTGGCCGACGAATACTTTGTCGGCGACTTTGAGCACCCGCATTTTACCATCCTGGGTGAAGGTGATGATATCATCGATGGTGGAACATTTCTCCACCGGTTCCTCCTTCTTGAGGCCGTAACCGGCGAAACCGTTTTTAGCGTCGAGATAGAGGGTTTCGGTGGCGGCGACCACTTGCATGCGGTCCACCCGCTCAAACGACGCAATCTCGGTGCGGCGCTCGCGTTCTGCTCCGTATTTTTTACCGAGTTCCTCGAACCAGCGGATCGTGAAACGCGTTAGATTTCGTAAATTCTTGGCGGTTTCGTCGATGGCTTTTTCGAGGTTGCGGATTTCCTCGTCGGCCTTGAAGGCATCGAACTTGGAGATGCGCTTGATTTTAATTTCCGTTAGGCGGACTAGATCCTCGGTGGTGACTTCGCGTTTTAGGAGATGTTTGTAGGGGGTGAGGCCGTCGTCGATGGCCTTGAGCACGGCTTCCCAAGTTTCGCATTCCTCGATATCGCGATAAATGCGTTTTTCGATGAAAATTTTCTCCAACGAGCTAAAGTGCCATTTTTCGTCGAGTTCGCCGAGTTTGATTTCCAATTCGCGTTTAAGCAACTCGCGTGTCTGGTGAGTGGAGCGCCGCAAAATCTCAGATACCCCCAGAAATTGCGGCTTGCCCTCCGCAATCACACAGGCGTTGGGGGAAATCGATAGCTCGCAATCGGTAAAAGCATACAGCGCGTCGCGCGAGGTATCCGGATCCGCGCCGGGCGGCAGGTGGACCAGAATATCGGCCTGGGCGGCTGTGTTGTCCTCAATCTTCGCAATTTTGATTTTCCCTTTGTCGGCGGCGGCAACGATCGACTCCATCAGGGCACCGGTGGTGGTGCCGAACGGGATTTCGGTGATGCGCAGCAGGCCTTTCTTATCGGTGGCGATGCGTGCCCTGACCCGGATTTTGCCGCCGCGCAAGCCATCGCGGTACTCGCCGGCGTCCATGATTCCGCCGGTGGGGAAATCGGGCAACAAGGAGAATGGTTCGTCGCGCAACACCGCGATGGAGGCGGCGATGATCTCGTTGAAATTGTGCGGCAATATCTTGCAGGCCAGGCCCACTGCGATGCCTTCCACGCCTTGTGCCAGCAGCAGTGGGAATTTCACCGGCAAGGTTAGCGGCTCCTTGTTGCGGCCGTCGTAGCTGGGAACCCACTGGGTTGTCTTCGGATTAAACAACACCTCCAGCGCGAATTTCGTCAGGCGCGCCTCGATGTAGCGTGGGGCGGCCGCTCCGTCGCCGGTGAGTGTGTTGCCCCAGTTGCCCTGGGTATCGATGAGCAAGTCCTTTTGCCCGAGCTGCACCATCGCGTCACCGATGGATTGATCGCCGTGCGGGTGGTATTTCATCGTGTTGCCCACCACATTGGCCACCTTGTTGTAGCGGCCATCGTCCAACTCGTCGAGCGAGTGCAGGATCCGCCGCTGCACCGGCTTGAGCCCGTCGAGCAGATGCGGCACCGCCCTCTCCAATATTACGTAGCTGGCGTAATCGAGGAAATAGTCCGAATACATCGCCCCTAGCGAGGCATGCTGGTCCGGGTCGTGAGTCATGGCGCGCTAATCATGGGGCGCTTTGGCTCATGGTGCAAGCCTAGGATGGGGAGATTATCAGGAAAACCGAAGGAATGCGCGGTTTTCCCTTCTCGGGCAGCCGAAGTGGGCAAGCTGGAAACATAGGCCACCGGGCAACATGCCCGGGCCACGGGGAGCGCCTCTCGTTTACTCATTTCTGCACACGGCACCTGGCAAGTGTCGCTCCGTGTCGCTCCGTGTCCGACGGCAGCGACGGCAGCGACTCTTGACAATCGGCTTGAATCGACCATGATCATTTGCGGGCAACTGCAGCACCTGTGCCGTCGTGTGCCATCCTCCCAAGCGCATGCTTCCTGATTTCGCCCATTCCCTGCATCAACGCTTTGAGCGCGAAGGTATCCCACTGTTGCTGGCGGGCGGGTGGGCGGTTTGTCATCATGGTTACGCCCGCTTCACTAGGGACGTCGATTGGATCTGCTCGCGTGCGGATGAAAGCCGGGCCCTCGCACTGATGGGTTCGCTTGGCTTTGGCACCGTGTTCCAATCGATGGCCACGCGGTTTCAACTCATCAACCGTCCTGATTTCCCCCCCATCGACTTGTTGTGGGTGAGCCCGGAAACCTTTGCTAAAATGGCGCTAACCGACCAGCGGACCGGACCTCACGGCGACATTCCCGTGATTGATCTCGAATCGCTGCTGGCGATGAAATTGCACGCCCTCAAGGATCAGGACGAGCGAGAAGGCAAGGATCTGCTCGACATCCGCCTGCTCTTGAAAGAAAATGCCCAGCTCATCACCGAGCATCGGCTGCGCGCACTCTGCGAGCGCTTTGCCGGCCCCCACGCCTACGCTTTGATCCGCCATCTTGCATGAACGACCTAGATCTCGAGTTTCCCGATTTTTCCGGCCACCCCCCGCCGCCCAAGCTCAGCTTCGAGCAATTCCAGC
>JBAXOP010000273.1:0-7573 GCA_037133195.1 Verrucomicrobiota bacterium
TTGATTCTGTAGAATCACTTCAGGCCGCCATGGAGGCGAACGGATGGGAAAAACTTGGTGGCAGCAAGTATCGTCACATCGAAACAGGGGCTATCATCTCCGACACGCGCCCACCGAACGTGATGCATGACGCAGAGGGAAACGTCTGGCCATTCGATGTGGTAGTTCATGACACCGGAAAGAACCCGAATAGCCTGAAAAGTTCGCCTGCCTCCAACGACTCGCAACCGGACCTGTCCACCGCCGCCAACGCGCCAGACGCCCGCGATAAGCTCGGGGACGTGAAGGCGGGCACCATGAACGCGCTGGGGGCTTACAAGGCGCTCACGGCCAAACGTGAGCGAATTGGAAGCCTGTCAGGCGCGGAAGAGAACCAGCTATTGCAGGCGGAGAAGGCGCTTGGGCAGAAGCTGGCGTTCGACATGGAGGCGGTAAAGGGAGAGGCGGATTCACAACCAGTTACCCCACATGCTAAATCCGACCGGCCAGAGTGGGGCAACCGCGGTATCGGCGGCCAGGGCGACATGATGCTGCCGGGCGGGCATGAGAAGAGCGCGCAAATGACGCTGCTTTCGTCGGCGCAGCAGCACGAAAAGCAGCACGAAAAAACTGGACACGAAGGCAAAAAACAGGCACATTCCGCGCATGGAAACGGACATGAACAAGCTCAGGGAAAAAGTCTTGAGGATGCCAAAACGTTCCTCGAAGGAAGCGTGGGCGGATCACGATCAACCCTACCCTGGCAGCGAAAACCGCGCCGTGAGGCCGAAAGGGCTGCGCTCATTGGATGGGCCGAAAGGAACAGAAAACTTTTCACCGAAAACCCGCTAGGAGGATTCAAGGACAAGCGCGTTACGCGTCATGGCGAGCACGACGTTGCCTATGACGAGGCAACGGGCCGCTGGTGGAAGGCTACGTACGGCAACACGGCTGGAATCACCGCCGATTTCCACTATGACGACATGCCGCCGTTCGAGGTGCGCGGAGTCAGCGCCACCGAGGCCACACCGCTGGAGTACCTACAGCGCATGTCCCTGCTCAACTCTGAGTTTGGCGGAACGGTGGAACTGGAAGGCGTTTGGATGGATCACGGAGAACCGCGCCTTGTGGTGTCACAGGCCGACGTTCACGGCAGACCATCGGAAACGGAAGAGATCGCGGGGTTGATGGAGAAAAAAGGCTACGTTGAAGCTCCCGCAATCACCATCGGGAAGCCAAACACCCTCAGTTTCATCAACCCTAAGAAGAACATCGCCTTGTTCGATGCCCACAAGGGAAATTTCCGAACCGATTCAGACGGTGACGTTCATGTCATAGACGCGGTGCTGTCCCGTGTCACTCCTGCCGAAGCTGAGTTTCTTCAAAGCCCGTCGAATCATCGAGGTGCCATAACATTGCGCTCCTCATCGCAGCAGCACGCACCCGAGATCGACGCCCAAGCCGCAGCTAGGCAGGCGCTCGACCGGATGCCGCCTGTGTTTCACGAGGTTTTCAACGCCATCACCAAGGGAGACAGCATGCAGGAGGTGAAGGAACGCTTCAAGCTCAGCGACAAGTAGGTAACGAACATCCTGAACCAAGTGCGGGCCCGCATGCAGGAAGCCACGGGGGCCGCCGGACCGGACGGGTTCAACCCGGTGATGCGCGGGAACAAGTTCCTTGGCGGCCGACCGGACCTGGCGCTTTCGGGCAATGCACGGGTGGCGGCGGTGAATCAAATCCGCACCCAGAACGGAATCCCCGATGTGCGCGGGCATGAGGCGGTGAACAAGGAGGCCACGACCTGGGAGGCGTGCATCATATTGAGCACCGCCCGCCTGCCTGGTGACGCCCGCCCCCCGCTGCCTCGCCATAGGTGCCGCCCCCTGCCAACTTCGCAAGGATGATCCGGTGCCACCAATTAAAGCCGCTCACGGGGGCGGACTTTCCGAAACGCGCCTGGAAGTCCAACACGTGCAGCGGGGCGCGGGGAGGGCGACAACCGGGAAAAAATCGCCTGAAATGCAGGAAACCGCCGGTTTGTGTGAACATTCCATGTGAACATGGCCCCATCCCCTGAAAAGGCGAAGGCCCCAAGTCGTTGAAACTTAGGGCCTTCCGGTGGTTGCGGGAGTAGGATTTGAACCTACGACCTTCAGGTTATGAGCCTGCCTAAATCGCTGTTTTAGGGCTTGCGCGGAGAGTATTTAGCCCGGATTTAGGGGAAGTCAAGCTTTGCTATAAGCATGAATTGTTCACGGTAATTGTTCACGGTCGAGAAGGCCGCTCGCAGCGCCGAGTGAGGCGGCGGGCGTCGATTCAGCGGTGTCACAACAGCGCCTGCGTGGGAATGGGAAGGCGTTCCTGCGGACGGGATGACCAATATGCCGAACACAGCGGCGGGGACCGGGAGAAAAACACAATTTCGAGCCGGTTCGCATACTTGTGAATACCACCCGTACCATGAAAGAAGACACACCCAACGATCCCGATGCGCAGCCACAATCACTGCAACCATTCCCGTTCCAGCACCTGCTCCCGTTGATTCCAGCGGGCGGGCTCACCCCCGACCACTGGAAATTCCTCTCGGAGCGTCTGCGCAACGCCGTCGCCGCCAAGTCCGATGAACTCGCCCTTACCGAGGTGGAGGCCCGGAACTTCCGTGAAAACTGCCTTGTAATCCAGATGGCAGGCATCGGATTGGAGTTGCGGAATTATATTCTGCTCGAAGTTTACGAAGCCCGGCAATGGCGGGCTGAGTATCAATCCGTCGCGCATTTCGCCAAGGAGCGGGCAAATTTGTCGAAAGGACGACTGATGAGATGCGTCGACGCGGCACAAATCGCGTTGATCATGGCCGATGCAGACCTTGGTGCAGTGGCACCAACTGGGCGGCAGGTCGAAGTGCTGGCCATGGTGGAACCGGATCATCGAGTTTCGGCATGGAAGGTTGTCCTGGCGGCCTTTGAAAAGAAAGGAAATTCAGTCAGTGAGGCGAGGCATGCCTTGCGCAATTATTGTGATGAGCATGACGCTGTGTTTGGGCGCAGAAAGCCAAACGGTTCCAAGCAGGGCGGCCACGGCCTCACACAAGCTTCCTGATCAAAGCACAGCAACCATAATGGCTCCCCACCGCCATTAGTTCCGGCGGACATTACGCTCGGTTTCACATGCTGGCCAATATGCCGAACACAGCGGCGGGGACCGGGAGAAAAACACAATTTTGAGCCGGTTCGCATACTGTTGAATACCACCCGTACCATGAAAGAAGACACACCTAAAGATCCCGATGCGCAGCCCCAAACACTGCAACCATTCCCGTTCCAGCACCTGCTCCCGTTGATTCCGGCGGGCGGACTCACCCCCGACCACTGGAAAATCCTCTCGGAGCGTCTGCGCAACGCCATAGCCGCCAAGTCCGATGGACTCGCACTTACCGAAGTGGAGGCCCGGAACTTCCGTGAAAACCGCCTTGTAATCCAGAAGGCAGGCATCGGATTGGAGTTGCGGAATTATAGTCTCCTCGAAGTTTACTCAGCCCAGCAATGGCGGGCTGAGTATCAAACCGTCGAGGAATTCGCCAAGAAGTGGGCAAAGTTGTCGAAAGGACAACTAATGAAATGTGTCGACTCGGCACAGATCGCGTTGATCATGGCCGATGCGGACCTTGGACCAGTGGCACCAACCGGGCGGCAGGTCGAAGTGCTGGCCATGGTGGAACCGGATCATCGAGTTTCCGCATGGAAGGTTGTCCTGGCGGCCTATGAAAAGAATAAAAATACTGCCGATGAGGCGAGGCACGTTCTGCGTAATTATTGTAAAGAGAATGACATTGTGTTTGGGCGCCGGAAACCAAACGGCTCCAAGATGAGCGGTCAAGGCAACACCAAGCTTCCTGATAGCAAAGCTGTCATAATGGCTCCCCCCCCACCACCCGAGAACAGGAATGATTGGACGGAAAGCCTTTCGAATTCGGAGGATCATACTTTAATCAGTATTTTGCACATTGATACTCTGCAAGATGCTCTCATGGAATTCGACGGCAATAGTCCCGTAAAAATGATCGGCGAAATCCTCCTGGAAATTGGCGCAGACCTGCACAACGACCAAACCCCTGAGCACATGGAGGCAGCGCTCTCCCTAGTGTTCAGAAAGGAACCAGTGCTGGAGGAAAAGCTGCGCAAGATGGCTCTGGCCCTACTTGCCGAAGCCATCAGTCGAAAGCTTGAGCATCGAATTAGAGAGAGCCAGATGGCCAAGGCAGAATCCCTCGAAAAAGAATAAACCACAATAAACAGTTGAATGCCCCGCAGTCTACGCCGCACGGAATAAGTGAGTCCCCCCCTGATGCTCGACAAATATCGGCAACCGAACTCGACGCCGGGTACATCAACGCCTCGCTCTGCCCCAGCGAGGCACGGACCATCCACCTGCGCGGATAGGACATGGATCTGATCACCTCACGGCGACGTGCGGCCAGCGAGCCGCCACCGGGAGAATCGGAGCCGTTTGCACGGCCCGGGGTCCAGCCAAGGGCCGCACTGCGGCACCGGTTGCAGCGCAGCAGGAACCGAGCCACCGTCGGCGCTTGGGGCACTCGTTGAGAGCCCCAAGCGCAACCGCCCTGGAGGGCGGGACAGGGCTCTGCCCATCAGGTAGATGGTCATACAATATCAAAATTCGGCACTTCGATTTCATCCATGACCGCCGGAACAAACGCCCCGACCCGCCGAAGCTGCTGATAGATTGCCCCCCAGGTAACACCAAACTGGGCGGCTACCTGCTCGACCGGTAGACCATCCTCAAGGACAAGTCTGGCCACAGTGGCATTACGGACACTGATAAGACCGCAGTCGGTTGCACGCCGGATACCGCAGAGGGCCATGGCCCGCCTGACAGGTTCGGGCCAGGACCATGAGGGCAAATTCATTTCGTGCTGACATATACCGCCGTTGGTCTCATTGATCAGTTCCCGACCCTTGTTCTCTTTGGACAATTCGAAAATCAGACGCTTTTTGGCAATCCCAAGGGCCCTGGCGACAGACTGCAGAATATTCGACGAGCCATTGATCATGTGGGGTCCTTTTGCCGTGTTCGATTCGGACTTTCGGCTTTGTTGGAAATGCCATCTGAGAAGAATCATGATTGCCTCCTGGCGGATTTCCGCCTCTCGCCCGTGCAGAATTCCTACGAGAACTCCGTCTCTCAGGCGCTTCCGTGTTAGCGCGTCGAATTCAAGCGCCAATCTATCAATTTCACCCAGTCGGGAGCGTCGGGTGATGTCTTTAGAAAAGTTGGCATTGTGATTTGTATTTTTGGTATAATTTGCTTTCATACCCTTGATCCATTTGTTCCTGGTTCGCGTGCGGTGACAACCGCAGCAGAACCGGAATCATCGACATCAGGGAATCCATAGAGGATTCAGGATTAGGTGTCGCTGTGACGGACAGGAATGTTGGCTGGCTGGGTTGCTGGATCAGTTAACATCCAGGATCCCCTGGATTGCAGGGGCCCCCCTCTTCGCTCCGCCAACACAGACCCTAAGATTGTCGAGTATGTCAACACTCGCCGGGCAGTGGGTATGGCCACACACCACGGTGACTCGCCGATTGGGATGGTTCTTGGTGATACCAGCAATCGCCTTTCCTGCCGCCAAGTTGCAAAAAAATGGCAAATGAGTCCATCCACATACTTTATGGTCGAATTGCGAAGCTTCTGGAAACGGTGGAGCGTGAGTGCAAATAATCAGATTCGAGAAGCGGCTTAGCGCGTAAGGCATAACACGGCGGAAATATCCTGCGGATTCTTTACCGAGCTGGTTCATCCGGATGAAGATGTCTTGACGAGACAGATCCCTGAAATCGCAGATACTGCTATGGTCGCGGCTTTTGACTAGAGTATTCCGGCCCCACCCGGTGTGGCCATTGGCCCAGCCGCCATGGCCGACCAGAGCAGTGTTGCCAGTCAAGCGAATGATCTCTCCGTTGCCGAGAAAATGCAGGTTGTCATGGCGCTTGCATACCGATTCAGCCATCTCATGGACGGCTTTAAAGTTGGAGGAGTAGTAGTCGTGGTTTCCCAGGCAGAAATATACGGGCTTTGAGGCACTGGCATTGGCTAGTTGTGCGAGGTGGTTAGCGAGTTGCCGGCCATCCGAAGTATCACCCGTAATGACCACGGCGTCATACTCCATTTGGTTGAGTTGTTTGAGGAATTGCTCTCTCAAATCATGATTGATGCGGTCAAGATGAAGATCGCCAAGCCATAGGAGTTTCTTTACTGGAGGGGGTGGACTGTGTTTCATAGGTGCGTTTGATTGGAGGCGGCTTCTGTCCGTCCTCTACTCTTTAAACGCTTTTTGCCCCGACCCATTGCAGGTGCCAATTCAATTTATTTTCTGCGCATAAGAAAAATGAATGAAATGTCGTAAGTCACCTGCACAAACGCCCGAATTTCGCGTTGTACCAGTGATGAGAGAATATTTTCACTTCTTCGGCAGAGGTCACGAGACTGAAACACCCCCTGCCTCCTATCAAATCGAGTGCGCAAGCGGCAAGGTGCTTGTTGTGACCGAAAAATTTGGTGCTATCGAAATAGTCATAAGCTACTGCCGGGCAGCGGTCGTTGATCCGTGGAGTATCAGTTGCATCGACCCATTCCGACGGGCCTCGGATGTCGCTTGCACTCGATCATGGGCGGAACCCGAAAAATCAGACATCGTCATTTATCGGCGGGTGCGGTTGCACCTGGCAGTGGAAGAGCCGTGGATGAAAATGAGATCATGAAAACAATGAAAGCCGGGCCAATGCTGGCCCGGCTTTCTAGACGATACTAACTGACCTATTATGAGCTAAAAACAATCGACTGATGGCTGCGGGGATTGATAGGTGTCTTTCTTGTAATTCACCAACGCCGCTCTTTCGGCAAGGACAGCGTCGAGCAGCAGTTCTTCGAGAAAACGTGGCCCTTGCCCTAGTCTGCAGGCTTCAGTAAGCCGAGCCTCACCAAGCCGGAGGAAGGTTCTCTGGAATGCCGGCGACACCTTGGGTGCGGCTTGCTCGAGCATGCTGCTATAGTCCTCGATTTTGAGAGGAGCCATTACCACGATTTTTGACCGGAATCGGTTGCAGAATTCCTTACCTAATCGAGTGGCCAGCGTGCCCAGATCGGGAAGTGGTTCTTCATAAACCGGCGCATCAAATCCGATCGTCGGGCGGCTCCGCCTATCCCAAATATCCTGAAATGCGCCGCCGGCCAGAATGAGGGTCCTTGTTCTCAGGACATGTTCGGCCTCCTTGATCGCGTACGGGGGAATTTCTGATTCACTGTCTGCCAAATTTGTGGGCAGAATTCCATCAAGTAGCTGAAACGCCTCTAACATAATGCTTGAATTCCACGAATTGGTGGCAAAATTCCCCAACCGCTCGATCTCGTCGATCATAATCACCGCGCCTTCCTTGTCTCGGCATGACCGGAGAAACGAGCAGATTCGAGGGAGTGTCAGCGCTCCACCTCGTCCGGATGACCCCATAATCATCCAGCTCGAAATGCAAACCCGGAGATAGGGTACGCCCAATTCGGCCGCCACAGCGGC
>JBAXOP010000274.1:0-7507 GCA_037133195.1 Verrucomicrobiota bacterium
AATTCCAACGGTTCGCCCGGTGAGGTGAACTCGGCCGGGAGTTTACGGTAGTCTTCGAGCGACCGTTCCAGTTTTCCGCATTGGATCCTGTGCATCAGGAAACGGAAATTTTTAAGCAGACGGGTCAGGCGTTCCGCGTCGCCGAGTTCGCGCAAGTGGGAGGGAAGCCAGGCGAGGAAATAATCGTCCATCGACTCCGGGCCACGCTCGAATTGCTCCCACCCCTGGCTCACGAGCGAGTGGTGGCCGTCGGTTGCGGCAATGACGAAGACGCCGGCCTGGTCGCGCCTGGCAATCCAGTCGGTGATGGAACGGTGGAAGGGACGGAGCGTCGCGGCATCGTCCTGCCCGCTGGCGGGAAAGAGCGAGCCGAGGCGGTTGAGCAAGCGGAAGAGGTCGGTGTCGGATTTGATGCCGCAATGGCGCTTGAGGAAGCCGAGCGTGAGGGGTTCGAAGGCGACCAGCACGGGTTGGAGCAGGGGAGCGATCTTTTCCTCGTAATCCTTCAAATTGGCACCGAACTGGCGCTGGAAGAACTGCTGGTACACACCGCCCAAGCCGCGCGGAAACTCCTCCAGCCGCTCCAGACTCAAGTGCTTGGCGAGGATGGCCTCGACCACATGCCGGACATAGAGAAACACGCCCTCGCTGCGTGCGAGGATCGCCTCCGACTGCCCGGGCGTGATGCCGGGGAGTGCCGCCGCGAGATAGTCGCCGAGGTCGCGGAGGTTTTCCGCCCGGGCGGTGTCAAGCAGGTGAGGCGAGAACTGCTGCAAGGCGGAGACAATCTCCGGCTCGGGCCGCGAGGTGACGAGGAAGCGCAGCCACGGCGGAGTCTTGTCCGCGCAGAGGGTCAGGAAGCGGACAATCTCGTTCTTTTGCTGGTAGGTTGCCTCGTCGAGGGCGTCGATCAGCACGACGACGGTGTGGCCGGGCGGGGGGAAGTTGTCCGCCAGGGGCTGGACGAGGAGCTTGTCGAAGAGGGTGAGGGCCTCGGAATACTCCTGCACGATGGTCTTGAGCGGCAGACGGGCGAGGCGTGCCTCGTACTCTGGAAGCTGGGTGGAAAGCTGATAGACGAGCGAGCAGACCAGTTTGCCGGGGTTGCGTTTCTCCTCGCTGTTGATGTCGCAGAAGTGGAAGGCGGCGATCTCGCGGCGGTGGTCGCGGAGCCAGGCGGAGATGACGCTTTTGCCGACGCCTGGGCCCCCGGTGATCCAGAAAACCTTGGAGCCCGAGGGATTGGCCAGCCAGGCGTCCACCTCGTCGAAAACCCACTGGCGACCGGTGAAATCCTTGAGGAGTTTGACGATGTCCGCGGAGAACCCGATCGGGCGGAGGGTGTCGAGCAAGCGGCTCTGGGTGCCTTCGAAGTCGAGTTGGTCGGCCTCCAGCGCCTTGAGGAGCCGCTCGAAGAGTGGCTGATAGAGCGACTCCTTCTCGTGGATGGGGATGCACACGCGCATGTCGAGCCACTGGACCCGGCAGATCGAGAGCGGCAACTCGGTCTCCACGACCATGACCGGGATGATGCGAAAGCCCTTGCCCAGGGCGTAGGCGACCTCGTTGAGGCAGTAGCCGTCCGGACGGCGCACCGAGTGCGGCGTGAGCAGGAGTATGACGGCGCTGTGGGCTGGATCGGCGATCAACTCCTGCAATCCCTGCTCGATGCGCGACTCCCAGTCGAGGCCGGCATGCAGGTGCTCGGTGTCGAACCAGGCGGTGTGTCCGCGCTGCTTCAGGTCGTGGCACAGGCGGATGGCGAGCGACGCGTGTTCGTCGTGGCCGTAACTGATGAACAGGTGCTTCTGGACGAAGGGGGTTTCCGGCGTGAATTCATGGTCGCAATCTTCGCAGACATGAATGCCGCGCTTCTTGCTGAAGATGGTGTTCTCCGACTGGCAGTTAGGACAAGGGATCGTTTGGTTCATGCGGTTGTTCTCTTGCTTGTGTCTTCAAGTCTTGCGCCTTGCGTCCTGAGTCTGTGGCGCAGCCTCGCTAGACGCAATCTCTTATCCTTCAAATCTCTGGTTTCTCGTCAGGTCTTAGCAATCTCAGTGCCGATTCGAGTGGCAGTCCGGCCCTGACGATATCTTGCGCTGCTTGGAGACGGTTGTAATCCGTTTTGCGAAACTCAACCACTCTCTCCGAGGGGTCCCACAACACCCAGGATGCACAATGCTCCGGCTCATGCCGCGGTTGCCCCACGGCTCCCACGGTTACAGCACAAGCCAATCCAGGCGGAATCCTCACGAGCATATCATCGAGCCACTGCAGAGCTTTTGGACTTTCGGTGAAAATAGCCGCCTCATGGGTGTGCCCGAAAAAGCCGATATCAATTCTTTTATCCTGCAGGATTCTGATCGTTGGCTGTGCGCTATCGTCGTCATAGATGTAATTGAATGCCCCCGGTTGATTCAGGCTTGCGTGTGCAATGACGGCTCCGGGAATACGCTTCGTAAAGGGCAGTTCGGCGAGCCACTCCGCTTGGTCTGCATCCAGGCATCCAGCCGCATAGTCCAGCCCGGCAAGATAGCCGCTGGTTTTCCATTCAGGGTCATGGAAGGTGAATCCGCGTTTTCGGACATTTCTGATTTCCCAATCATGATTTCCCATGACGCTGCAGCCTCCCAAATTTCTGACCGTCTTGACGCATTCCACCGGGGACGCCCCGTAGCCGACGATGTCACCAAGAAACACGATGCGCTCGGCATCGGAGGTCATCACATCACGCAGGACCGCTTTAAAAGCCGGGAGATTGGCGTGGATGTCTGTCAGGATTGCTATTTTGCCCATGGATTCGAGAGTGGATTCTGTGATCTTTGATTGTGGGATATTGTTATGATGGAAATTCGATAATCTCGTCGATGGCGGCCTTGAGAACATCGAGGGATGCGGGGTCGTTCAGACGGTGACCGCCGGATTTCAGGATCCGCACGTCGCAAGCACCGGAAAAGTGGTCGAATGCCTCACGATAAGGGAGCACATCATCGTCCTCTGCCAGAAGAACGATTGTAGGCGGGCGTTGTTGTGAGCCGTCCGGCTTCTCGAAGGCTGCATAATCGGCGGCGTAGGAACAATCCCGGAAATTGAGCCTCTTCACGGGGCTAACGACTGGATTCAGGAGCACTGCCCGCACGCCATAACGGAGCGCGAAAAAATTTGCCCAGAAGCCGCCGAGGGAGGTGCCGACAATCAAGTCGTTAAGCGGCTCCAGTCCGGAGGCGATGCTATCCAGCAGATGGAAAACGTGAACGGGGATGTTGTCGTGCTGGGGGGTGAGGATTTCCGCCTCGGGATAGGATTGGCGGAGCTTGTTGTATTTCTCCCCGTGAGGAGTGCCGTTGTAGCCGTGGATGTATAGTATTTTCATAGGGGAGGGGAGACATGGCCTGGTGAGGATGGCGTTTTCATGGTAGGAAGGGTCTGTTGATACGTTGCGACACTGCGCCTCAGACACAAGACACCAGATTTCAAGGCCCAAGGGGATGAATTTGAGTTGACGACAAAACGTTTGGCTTTTCAAAGAATCTTGGAGCTCGATCGGCGAAGAGAAGTGCCGTACTGGAACTGTGTAGCGACCATAGCAGGAGACACAAAGTTATATCTAACACCCTGCACACCAGGGCATGAATTCCGGGCGCTTTGCTTTCACGGGAGCCGGCCACGTTGAGTCGGGCCACACGGTGCATACGGATGAAGTCGGCCAGCTTTTCAGCAGTAAGAGTTTCGCGGCCCGGAACCAACGACAGATGCAGAAAAGGGCGGCGATGGCGTTTGGCAAACTCGGCGGTGCGTTTGGAGCCGCCAGTCAGGCTGCCAATAGTAAAAATCACAGTGGCGTCGGATTCGGCGGCGTTGCGCTCGGTGCGCACCAGGTAGCTGGCGCTCGGAGTTTCTGTGAGGCAATAACACGCCGGCAAGGGGCCGTCTTCGGCCTTGCGGCCTTTGGGACACCACCCACAGTGGGGTAGGCCGCGGGCAATGGCGACGTCCAGACCGGCGCGGTCGGCACCGGTCTGGCCACCGCTGATTATTTCTATGAATGTGGGATTGGGGGCGGGGATTGCAGTGGCGTTCATATAAATGAGATTCTGAGCCCTCCCTGTGACATAGGCTGTCGCACCTTGAATTCTATTTACCTTTCTTGGGTCGAAGACTAGAATCCGCCATGGCGAAGACCGTCCCAGCACAACCAGCTAGCCTCACCCGTCCGCAGCACGAGCGGATCTACGCGCTTGTCAGGCTGATCCAAGGGAGACACTTCCCCAATGCATCCACATTCATGAGGGAACTGGAAGTGGACCGTCGGACGATACTGCGGGATTTAGACTACCTGCGCGACCGTATGGGGCTGCCGATTGAATACGACGCAAGTGAGCGGGGCTACTATCTATCCGGATCTATCAAGAACATGCCCTTGTTGGAAATGCGCGAGTCCGATCTGCTCTGGCTGTTTGTCGGCCAGCACTTGCTCCAACAGGCTGGCAACGACGAATTGGCGACCCAGGTGCGCACGTCGTTCCAGCGGGTTTCCAATCTGTTCGGCAGCACGATCTCGGTGCGCTGGGATCAATTGGCGGCCGTGCTGTCGTCGAAAACCACCGGTCTCGGGGCGGCGGAACTCCAGACATTCCGCGCCATCAGCGATGGCCTGAGCCGCCATCTGGAAGTCTGCTTCGACTACCGGAAATCGGCAAAGTCAACCGTCGAGCACCGCCATGTCCAACCGTTGCACAGCGCCTTTGTGAACGGCCAATGGTATTTGTTCGCCTACGACCTTGGACGCAAGGCCACCCGCGCCTTCGTCCTCTCCCGGATGGATCAGGTAAAGGTGACCACCCGGTCCTTCGATCCAACCGGCCTGCCTGTGATTCCAGAATTGCTCCAACATGGCTTTGGTGTGACGCATTCAACCGACCATCCGACATTGGTTAGACTCAAGGTATCTTCTGAAATTGCCCATCTCATCCAAGAGCGGAGATGGCACGTATCACAAAAAATCACCCATCATGATGACGGCATGCTCACGCTCGAACTCACGGTGAACACGTTTCGCGAACTCACCAACTGGATCTGCTCCTGGGGGCCTCAGATGGAGGTGCTGGAACCTCGGGCACTCAGGCAGAAAGTGGCGAAGACGCTACGGGACGCGGCGGCGGTGTATCAGTGAGAGGGATTGACATCACGAGGCTCATAGGGTTGCCTTGTTGCCAGACTTCAGATATTTCGGCTTGGACTGACTCTCATCCAGCGCCCCGCCACCCCCTTTTATCGCGGCTAACACCCCACATACTGACATGGATTGGCCGCGCCCTTGGAAAAAAATGAGGAGACATCCTTGCCAAGATATTTCTTACGTATCATCTCGGACGCGATCACACCTACAAATTCCAAGCGCGCATCGGGTGATGATTCGTGCTCAACGCAAATCATCGTACTGCCGCCTGGGAGCCAGGCGCTAATCTGGTACACTTCGCGAATCTTGCCATCAAACACTGCATAGGCGTACTTCGCCCGTTCAGCGTTGACCATTGTTAGTCGCCAGTAACTCCGCGTACTGTCATAGAGTTCCATGTCCGTCATGCCATAGCGCCAAAGTTTACTGATGCGAATCAAAATGCCGGGTTCGTCAAAATGGACGTCGCGTGCAGTGCCTGAGAATTCCAGTTCCAGATCGTTTACATGAGAACGAGCCCCATGCCTGCTGCCATGTCCGCGCTGGTTGTTTGTGAGAGCATCGATTCCTAGCAGGTCGATTGCTGTGGATTCAACCAATAGCGATTCGTGCTCGTTCAGTCCCCATTTCAGAATTTCAAGAATAGGTTCTTTTCCGAGCTTCCGCAAATCATCGATCTTTTGTACTTTTTCGGATTTTGAACTCTGATCTTTAAGATGATGAAAAATGCGATCTCCCTTTCCCTTGCCGATGTAGAATGGTTGACGTGTATCGGGATCGAGAAGGAGGTAAACATAATATCCTAGCTGCTCTTTGACGTCCTTGGAGAAGGAGTGGATCTGATGATTTTTCATATGGTTTTTGAGGTGTATCGTCCCTGGGTGATGGCGAAGCCAACAAAGACTCAACTAGGTTGGTGTTGTTGGGTTGGAGCGTCAAGGGCATTGCTCCGTCGGAAGTGGATAGTTCCGGTTCCAGACCCTAGCGGTGCGACTCCGGCAGTGTTGGGTGAAGCAACGAGGCATGGGAATCGGTCTGCAAGAACCGGATCCCGTTGCCCCTCTTGCGTCAGCGATGGCAATTTTACAGAGGAAAGCTGGCCATTCCGGGCTGCGGCGGGAATGGGCCCGCGTCAGCTCATTGGTGTTGCGGACCCAGGAAGTCCTATCGTTTCTCGATTCCCTAACCTATGATGTTCATTTCTTGGCAAGCTTCAGCCCGAATTCCGTGGCCGGGATCGAATATCCGTCATCAGGCAAGCCATCGGGAAAGTGAAATATTTTTCCACAGAAGGCGCCATTAGAATCAAGAATCATAATAAGGTTATCGCGCTGTGATTTTGAAAGAGTGTCTGAATAGCCATTTTTTGATGGCATGACAGGATGTTTTTAGCAGTCGTTTTCTCGGGAGGGCTTGGTATGCGGCACATTTGGCATGGTTCATTCTGGAGTCCATAAAAAGCCAAAGATGCTGTCGTTAGGTCAAATTTTCTTGTCTTGAGTCTTGAAGTCTTGCGTCTTGGGTCTGAGGCGAAGCCTGCACAAGCAGCGCTTCCGCCCTGGCGAGGGAGATGCGGCGCTGACCGTGGTGCAGTTTCAGGAAGCAGACTTGGCCGTTGGCCTGGGTGACCACGAGTGTGCCGTCCGCTTGAAGACACGGAGTACTCGCGTCCGAGTCGGCGTGCCAGATGGCGAGGTCGGAAGGAAGGGTCTTGTGCCGAAGACCGGCGGAACGGGCTGCGGGGGAGGTAAACCAGTCGCCAGCGACACCCACTGGCGTCCTCCTGGCGATTGCTTGAGCATGCAGCCATTCCGGGTGGCTTCTTTTGGCTACTTCTTCGGATACAACTTCCAGACATTGCCCGGATTGACCGTCCCAAAGTCCTAGGGTTTTGTCCCACGACCACGAGAGGATGCGGCCGTCTCGCGGCAGGCTGTGGCTGCATGCCTCCGGTCGCAGGCCGTGGCACCCTGTGGACCGGGCATCCTTGCCCGGCGGCCCATGGGGTGAGAATGAATGGCGCATGGCCCAGGTTGCATTCGCCTCGCATGGGCGCTTGCGGGCAGCATGCCCGCGCCACGTGGCTGCGTGCCTCCGGCCGCAGCGCCCATGCAAAGTGAATGCAAGTGCACGCCAGGCTCCGCGACCACCTCCTGACTCGCTCGCTCACCTGAACCCCACGAGTATCCGCCGCATTGTAGCGGCGCGTCTAACCCGACTTTCGCTGTTAGTGCGCTTTTCTGATCCAGATCGTTGAGATTGCGTTCATTTTCTCAAAAGGTCTCCACCACAGGCATTGGATTTCTGATTTCGGGCGGGGGCTGGGCG
>JBAXOP010000275.1:0-7488 GCA_037133195.1 Verrucomicrobiota bacterium
TGCGGCGGGGGGAAAAGGTACAGTGCCTCAATCATGAGCGGCTGGGGGATGCTGCGGGGGTGAGTTTTTCGATCAATGAATTAAGGCGCCGTGCCACCCAAAGCGGGCGGAGTTTCCGCTTGGCGGGAGACCGGCAAGAGTACTTGGTTTCCAATGATGCGGCAGCGTTGGCACGCGGGGATTTATTGTTAGGTGCAAAACTGGCGCCACGGGTGGTATTGTTTATCCGCTATGATGCGGAGCGTGCCGAGGGGGAGCTGGAGGTTAGGTCGAGCGAGGGGCCAATCTGGGTGGACGGGCAATTGGTGCGTGGCACGGCAGTGCTGGTGGACGGGTCGTTGATTCGTTTGTCGGGCAGCCAGGCGGTGCGATGTCGCTTCCGGGAATGCTTTTTGGATGAGGAGCGCACTCAGATCGAGTCGCTGCAGGTGGAGGACTTGATTCATGATTTCGGGACTGGCACACGGGCCTTGGATCACCTCAACTTTGAGGTGAGGCGCGGCGAGATGTTATGCATTATCGGCCCGAGCGGCAGTGGCAAGAGCACCTTGTTGTCGGTCATCTCCGGGCAATTGCAGCCGACGCGCGGCAAGGTCGAACTCAATGGCATTGCGCTTTATGAGCATCGCGAACGCTTGGTGCCCTTCATTGCGTACATGCCGCAGGAGGAGGCGCTCAATCCACAATTGACGGTGCGCGAGCATCTGCGCCACGCGGTGACGATCCGCCGCCCCGGCCTCTCGCTCGCGGAGCACGAGCGGCGGGTTGATAGTGTACTGGCTGAGCTGGGTTTGCAGTCAATCGCCAGGCGACGGGTCGGCTCGGCAGGGGAAAAGACACTTTCCGGGGGCGAGAGGAGCCGCTTGAATTTGGGTTTGGATTTGGGTAGCCGGGCCGAGGTGTTTTTGTTTGACGAGCCAATTTCCGGGTTGTCATCGAAAGACTCAGAGCATGTGGCCGAAACTCTCCGCTCGCTGGCCCGCGAGAAAATCGTGATTGCCTCGCTTCATCGTCCTGGTGCCTTGGTGTTGCGCTTGTTTGACAAGGTGTTATTGTTAGATAGTGGTGGGTGCCTCGCATACTTCGGTGCTCCGTCGGGGATGGTGGAGTATTTCCACGAGGCGTGTGAAGAACTAGGCATCGCGCACCCATCGCTGGCAGGTGGTGCCGCACAGGGGGCGGATTTCGTGTTCGATGTCCTCGAAACCCCGCTCAGCGCTATCGGCGGCGGCTCTAACACCGGCGCGGCGCGGCGCTTTCCACCGGCCTTCTGGCAGGAGCGCTTTGAGAGTGCCGCCTTGTTGCGCTCGCTGCAACCGGGGTCCGGGCCGGCCTCGCGCCTCAGCGACGTGGGAGCGGTAGCTGGCTTGCCGGTGCCACTAAAGCCGGAGCGGCGGCTGCGCACGGTGTTGGCGGTGTTTGCGACACATTTCCTGCGCTCGTTGTTTTCCAAGGCACGCAATCGCGGCACCATTTACAGCATGTTCATTGAAGCGCCGGTACTCGCGGCGTTGATCGCCATCACGCTGCGTTCGTCGCCGATGGGCGAGTACCATTTATCCACCGCGTTACACATTCCTGCGTATTTGTTTTTGAGTGTGACGGTGGCAATGTTTCTCGGGCTAACCAACTCGGCAACGGAAGTGCTGCGGGACCGGCCGATGTTGCGGCGCGAGCGCAATTGCCAGGGGCGCGCGGCCTCCTATGTTGCGGCCAAGTTTGTGGCGCTTGGATTGGTGGCGTCCGGCCAATGCCTCATGTATGTGTTGGTGGGCAATTACTTTTTGGATATCTATGGGATGCTCATGGAACATTGGCTGTGGATGACCCTCACTGCCTGGACCGGCACCGCACTGGCGCTGGTGGTTTCCTCTGTGGTCAAGACCGAGCGGGCGGCGCTCACCGCAGTGCCGTTGTTGTTAGTGCCGCAAATGTTATTGGCCGGCGCGCTGGTGCCTTACCGGGAAATGAACCGGGCATTGTTTGATAAGGTGCCGCTCAACCGCGAGCGCGGCGGCGCGCCGGTGCCCTCAGCGTTCATGCCCTTGCGCTATGCCTACGAGGGCATGGTGGTGGGGCAGGCAACGCGCAATCCTTTTGAGCTAGAGCGCATCGGGTTGCAGCGCCGCATCGACGTCATGCGCGACAGCGGCGGCGAGATGACGCCGACGCAAACCGAGCGCTTCGAGTTGCTCAAGGAAGGCCTGCGGCGCTTGTTGGCGGCCGGCGCGGAGACGCCCGAGGAGGCTGCTGATTTGGTGTCGCGCATCGCCCGCATCGCCCGTCATGGCAACAAGCTCGAGGTGGAGACCATGAAGGTGTGGCCAGATCGTCCGGCGGCGCGTCCGGCGTCTGAGTTTTTTGTCAACGAGCGGATTGATTTGTTAGTCAGGGAGGCCGAGACCTTCCGCAATGATTACCGCAACCCGGGTTACCGCAATATTTTTCTAGCGCTGGAAAAGCCGTTGCCGTTTGCTGGAGCCAAACAGTCGGCACCCGTTGCGCAGACCGGCAAGCACAGCGGGCCGGTGCCTTTCAAATGGGAAATTGAAACCCAGCAATATTGTTGCCTGGTGTTGGTGGGATTGGTCGGCGCTTGTTGGATAGCGGCGAGTTTTATCCTCTCCTATCAAAACCGACGGACCAGTTAGCCCGAGTAAAGAAATGAACCAAACAAAATCCGTATGACAGCACGGAAACCCAAGTTAATCCTTCACCACATCAGCGGGAAGAAGGCGTGGCATTGCCTGATGTTTTGGCATGCCACAGGACGCCGTCGAGCATGAGTCGATCATCAGAGGGAGTATAAACCACGCGGTGAGCGGTGACGGTGGAGTCGCCACCCGCGTCGTGTACAGTGATGGTGATAGAGCCTAGAACGACCAGACTGATCCACTGGGTTTCGGTGGAGAAGGTGGCGGTTTTCATGGGCACGTCCTTGTCGGATATGCGGCGCAGCGACGGACCACCAAACACAGCAGCCGTGCCCTTGGAAACCAGATGGAAGCGCGGGTGTTCGATAGATATAGTTCCGGTCCAGGTGGTGGCACCACTGGCCGCGCTCGAGCTGACAAGTCCGTCGTTAGATACCCGCAAGGCCCGCGACTCCTCCGTCGCAGGGGATGCCGCGGTTCCGGCCAGCAGCCACGCCAGGACTAACAGACGGCTGCTCATTTCGCGGCTGCCTCCACCCGCATGAATTTCCGCTTGGCCAGGGCTGCGGCGTCTTTGAGGCGGTAGGTGACGGTTTCGGTGAAGCCGTCGTTATTGCTGACCGGGGTGCCGACGATTTCAATTTGGGTTTCGGTGCGGTCCCAAGTGACCATATCATCGGACACAGCCACATGCAGTGCCCAGTCGCTCAAATCCATGCGCCTAGCGAATCGCAGACGCACTTCATTTTTGCCGGGAGTGATCACGTTGTGGGTGAAGTCCTGCCAGACGGTGTCGGCTTTTAGCGGATCGGTATGAGCCAGCCACTCGGAAAAGTTGTCACGTCCGTCGCCATCCGCATCTGAGAAAGGTTCATCCTTGCCGGTCACGCGCTGGAGAAAGCTCCCGTATTGCGCGGCATACTGGGCCATGCCCCACATGTGGCCAAGTTTATAGAGCCGGTTATTGAGTTGGTTGCTGCTCATGCCGGGCAGGACGCCATCGAATGTTGGGTCTGGCAGGGTCTGCGGCACGACTCCCTGGCCCCGCATCTCCGGAGCCCAGTCGCGCAGTGCCTGCTTGCTAGCCACCAGGCGCGACAGATTCACGCGGGTTCCCTGATAGGTGGTTTCGCCATTCAGCGAGACCACCGCCAAGGCCATGGTATTGCTGGACTCGGCATCATTGGGCATGCCCGACGTCACGCTATGTGTCGCATTAGCGCGATCATTGAGTGCAAAGCTGGAAGCTGCGGCGTAGTCCTGTTGCATCGACCGCAGCGCGGCGGCAAACTGCGGACGGCGGTCACTCGATGCAAATTTCAGCAATGAGGACGATGTCGCCAGCACGTGTTGGGCGTCGAGTTGGCCGCTCTTGTCGAGAGTCACCATGGCGGAGAAGGAAACGTCTAAATTATAGGTGAAGAGCAAATTAAACAGCATCTCAAGCCCGTGGGTCGCACCTTGTAGGAAGAGGATGTCTCCCTTGTCCACCAGCGCGTCTGTCTTGCCGGTCTCCGCCGCAGTTAGATCAGCCCGGAAATTGATCGAGGTCACCGCTGCGAGGTCGCTGCGCACCGTGGCGAGGCGCGGCAGCAACTGGCCTGTCACCCAGTTGATGATGGTGGTAGAACGCGCGCCGGAGGGGAAAATCGGTGCCCCGGCGGCATCCTGTGGCAAAGTGAGTTGCCCACCACTGCGCAGCGATGCCGTGCGCGACGCGCCCAGCGTGCCCAGTGCCTGGCTGAAGGCTGGCTCGTTTTCCAATAGCAGTAAGTTAGTGATGGCCCGCAGGAAATGCGCTTCCCCGTTGGACGGGTCGAGCGCCAACGCGGAGGAAAAATCCGCCGCTGCCTGGCTTAGCACTGTGTCGTTGCCCTGTCCTAACCAGATTCGTCCACGGGCGATGAATTGCGCGGCAGTGGTCGGCGTGCCAAAGGCTAACAAGTTAAGGTTGTAGGCCAGCGTTCGGCCGTCAAAGTAATCCTTCCACCAGCAGGCGACCCGGATCTGATAGGTGGTGCCGCCAGTCACCGGGAAGGTGAACCGGTTCGGGGCTTGCGGAAAATCGCGCCAGTTGAGCGCCACCTTGGTTAGGCTAGCCAGATTGGTGCCGGTATAGACTGAAATGACCGTCGGTGCCTGAGGTCCGGCCACTTCCACGGCCGCCCACTGGCAGCTTGAGGGAGCCGTCCATTGATACCACACGGTGGCGTCGTTGTTGAAGCCGCCGAGAGCGGGAGCGGGAACCTTGGTATCCATGAGGTCGGGTTCCTGGGCCAGCGACTCGCCGCTGGCACCTGCCAGAGTTCCCGCCGCCGCTGCCGTGGCCCCGCTGCCTAGGTTCATGCGGCTTGCAAAATCGTCGTTGAGCGGCTGCGGCCCGTTCACGAACACACTGGCGGTTCCGGCACCCCAAGCCGAATTGTCGTTCGGGTTGCCATTCACTCCGACCGCGTTGCTGGCTTCGTAAGGAGAGCCCACCACCGCCAAATCGCCAGACACCGCGACGGCGGAGCCGAAGCCATAAGAGCCGTTGAAATATTTCTGGCCACTCCAGCGGGTTCCGCTGCGTGTGAACACGGAGGCGGAGTAAATATTGGAATATCCGCTGCCTACCATCAGCATGTCGCCGGAAACCCCAACGCTCGCGCCGAAGCCATAATTAACCTGAGAATCGGCAGCCCTGAGAATGGTCTGCCGACTCCAGGTGGTTCCAGCACGCACAAACACATACGCCCCGCCGGCCTGCTGCTGGTAAACCCCGTTCGTTAAAACCAAGCTGCCGGGAGCGCCGACGACGACCGTATCACCGTCAACCGCCACGGAATTGCCGGGATAACCGGGAGAGGACGCCAAGAGATAGGCTTGCTGACTCCAGCTCGTTCCGCCACGCACAAAAACATACGCGGTTCCGGTGTTAGCCCCGACCACCACCGTGTCGGCGGATACCGCCACGAAATAGCCGAATTGGCCATAGGCTCCGGTATCGGAAGCCTTGAGATAGGCCTGCTGGCTCCAAGTGGTCCCGCCGCGCACAAACACATACGCGGCTCCGGAGGAGGTTGCGGAATTGTCAGATTGGTTGCCGTTCACCCCGGTTGCGTTGCTGTCTTCCTGGTAAGCCCCGACGACCACCGTGTCGCCAGACACCGCCACGGAATTGCCAAACTGGTCACCATCCCAGTAACTAGTCCCGCCCCCGGTATTGGAAGCTTTAAGATATGCCTGCTGGCTCCAGTTGGTGCCGTTGCGCACAAACACATAGGCGGCCCCGGAAGACGCTGCCGCGTTACTGGACGGGTTGCCGTTGACCCCGGTCGAGCTGCTGCTTTCACCAGGTGCCCCGACCACCACCGTGTCGCCGGACACTGCGACGGAGTGCCCGAAGCGGTCGCCACTGTTATAATCCCCATTACCGCCTCCGGTATTGGACGCCTTGAAATACGCTTGCTGGCTCCAACTCGACCCGTTGCGCACAAACACATATACCGCTCCAGCGTGGAATGCCGAATTGTCCAATTGGTTGCCGTTGACCCCGGTCGCGCTGCTGCTTTCACCCGGTGCCCCGATTACCACCGTGTCGCCAGCCACCGCGACACTATAGCCGAAATTGTCATCAGCGTCGGTATTGGAGGCTTTGAGATAGGCTTGGGATGCCAGCGGATCGATGGTGATCGGATAGACCGCCGCCGCGTCATCCACCACCACGCGAATCGTCATGTCTCCTTCTTCACCTGCCGCAAAGCGCAGCGGCACGTTGTGACCGTTAGTATCCCAGGCCCGCAGTGCGCCGTAGGTCACCGCGGCGGTGCCAGTGGCATCGAGAAAAGCCACACCGCCACCGTCCTGTGATACCATGGGGTGCAAGCTGCCGCGCACGGCGAGTTCCAGGCGCAGCGGAGTGGCGTCCGTGCCCGGCGGGCGCTGGCCAAGCGTCCAGCCTTGTTCCAGCCCGCGGGCGTCGTTGACGAACCACTCGCTTAATGAAGTATCTCTAACACACGTGAGCATGCCGTCCGCGGGGCGCACGCTCCGCTTCGTCGCTGCGGCCGCGCCGGTGGACACGAGTGTCTGCCTTCCGTAACCGGTCAGTTCCAAGCCCCACGACCAGCCGCCCGCAGCGGGCGTCACGCAAAACCCCCGGCCATCAAAACGGGTCACCCACGCCTGGCTGGGATTGGCCGCCTGATAGGTCCCATCCGCATTAGCGGTGATGGCGTGGCGCTCGCGCTCGCAAGCCCCGCGGATGCCCGACCATTCGGATCCGCTCAGTCCATTGGGGGGCGCGCTGGCTGCCCGTGAGCCATCTTGCGCGGCGGATGATTGCACGGGCAAGTTCGCCACCATCAAGCATGCTGAGGCAATGAGGGGCGCGATTGCGGAATAAACGTGAGATGATTTCATGGGGAGAATGACACAATTCTTGCACTTTCGTTGCTCAAGTAGCTGCCTTTATCCAGAACCCCCCACACCCGCAACCCCAAATATGCGAAAAAAACGCGGATCCACGGCGGATCATCGCGCACTCCGCGTATCCTCGCAATACCCGCGCATATATTGCTACCGCTTGCACGCAAGCCCCCGCTTCATCCATCAATCCCCGACATGCTCATCGTTCCTTCCTGCCCTGCGGGCAATTTTGAATTTTGAATTAAAGACCGCACCGCGCCAAGCTCTCTGTCATCCAAAATCCAAAATTCAAAATCTCTTCCTCCCGCCTCAGCACCGCGCAAAGCTCTCTGCCATCCAAAATCCAAAATCCAAAATCTCTTCCTCCGACCTCCGACCTCCGACCTCCGACCCAAATGTCAACGATCCCCAATAGAATTGCCTC
>JBAXOP010000276.1:0-7484 GCA_037133195.1 Verrucomicrobiota bacterium
GGCGAGTGCCTGTCTATCTACACACGTTCAACACCGCCGCCCCGGAACGGAATTACCAGCAAACTGGTCAATTCACCTCCGGGGCGGCCTCGCAATCCAACGCTGTGAGTTCTGCCCTTGCTTGGCTTGTAATGATACTTGCTGACTACTTGGAAGTCTCTTACATCTAGTCTGTAGTTCGATATATTCTATCTATTACATAGCACTAGAATCCCTGCAACTCCGAAATCATCGACATCATCTGAATATTCAATACATATTATGAACAACTATTTCCTTTACCTTGACAGCGCCATCCACGGACCGCATTCCGCCCAAGTGATCAATAGCATGCTTTGCGCTGGCACAATTTCACTAGATACCCCGGTCGCGGCCGAGGGAGCATCCGAATGGTCTACTGTAGGGCAACTTTTCAATGTCCAACCTTCTCTTCCGCCACTCCCATTGCGCGGGAAATCTGGTGGATCCAAGTCGGCACCCAAACCTAAGCAGAATTCAACTTGGCATATTGCGGCGTCCATTCTTGCTACCGCTACCGCTCTTTTTACGCTCTTCTTAGTTATCCAGTCGAACCGACCCAATCACACCTTCAACAAGCCTGCCTCGAAAGCACCGGCCACAGAAGCCACGCCTACAACGGCGAATTCCTCCAATTACGACACGACAGACCCTGCGCAAGATCTCAGAAAGCGGGCGGAAGCCGGCGATGCCGATGCTCAATACAAACTTGCTAGAACCTATCCGAACAGTTGGGATTTCTCGAATAGGGATAATACAAAGGAAGTGCAGGAAATGATCCACTGGATCAAACTTTCAGCCGAACAGGGCAATCCCGATGCTGAGTATCATCTCGCTTGTTGCTATCAGTATGGCAAGGGAGTCACTGCGGACCCTGCCGAATCCGTCATTTGGTACCGCAAAGCCGCCGCACAAGGTGTAGATACAGCCTGTTTGCACATTGGATACCACTACATGACAGGTTGGGGCGTGACCAAAGACGCCGCCGAGGCGGCCAAGTGGTATCGCCAAGGCGCAAAAAGCGATGTATACTCCCTGCTCGCGCTGGGCCGACTGTATCTCAAAGGCGACGATGGTCTGCCTAGAGACCTTGTCCAGGCCCTGACGTATCTCGACCTGGCATTGGCACGCGGGGTCGGAGAAACCTTTCGTTCAGAAGTCCAAAAGGACCGCGAAGCCTGCGCCAATGACATGACCAGCGAACAGATCGCAGAAGCAAAACGACTCGCCAGCGAATGGAAACCGTAAGATGCCTCTCATGGATGCACCAATGGCGGCGAATCTATCTACAAGCGCCGCCGTCATGTTTCTTCGTCAATCATGGTCATGCATGGCCGACCGGCAATTGCCGCTGATTCGGCCAGACCACTTCCTTACCGAACCAGCCCATGCCGCTTCACAACACCGCGCCCAGCAGCGCCCCTCAATCGCGGCGCGGCATAAAGCGACCAATCCACTGGCCACCGAATAGCACCTGGCATTTATACGCCCCGCAATTGAGCGCCGCTTCGGATCGCGAAATCGGTTTGGATCGGTTTCGCACAGGCGAAACCCTTTTTGGAAAAGGATTCATTTATGAATGAGGATACCGCCATCTTTCCGCTGCCGGCGGGTGCAGAACTCCGCGAGCAGGCCCAGGCGCTGGCTAGGGCGGCCTGGTTGATGGGCGGACCCGAAGCAGCGAATCCACCGGCGAATCCAATCGAGGAGGATATGGATGAAACCCAAACACCATCGAAGAAAATCCGGTTTTCGCCATGAGCGGCCATTGGCAGAATTCGGCACGTTCTTATGGACGGGCGGTGGTGGTGGCGAAGGCGGGGCGTTGGGTAAAGGCGTTCATAGGTCCTTGAAGGTTCTCTGCCTGCAGCCTTTGCGCGAGCGCCGCCACTCGTAGAAGCCCCCCACGGAACAGCGGCGGAGCATGCCCGGCACAAGGATTGCGTTGCGGTTGTACAAGCGGCTAGGAAGTCACCATGAACCGCGAATGCGCGCCTTGCCCGCGGCGGAAGTGAAAGCCAAGGTCGTACACTGGATCGCCGGAGTCGCGGGCCTTTGACAAAAGCCGGTTTTCTCCCGGATTTGAAACGAAAAGGTCGGTGGATTACCACCGACCTTTCTTTGTGTCGTGTTGTTACCCAGCGCCTCCGGTTTAAATTTGCAAGCGTCGGTCATCAACCACTCATCACCAGTTTTGTTATCGTGGTTTTGCAGGTAATAACCCCGCTTCAATCCAGCAGCAACGCGAGTGCCAACGACCGCGAGTTGTGTACCATGTACACATCCCAAGATACCTCCCGAAGGAATTTTCGGCCGTCTTTCAGTGCCTCACGATGCGGCCAATGCTGCCGTCCCAGCTCGCGTGGGATTTCGGCTGTGTCGGTTTCTTTATGCTCAGCAAACAAGAGATCCAGGAAATCCGGCCCCAGGTATTTGGGTACGCGGGCGGATTTGCCTCCTTGGATTTTTGCTAGGGTGCGCGGGCGTCGGACCGGAATTCCGGCGCGTTGGCTCCCGCCAGAGCTTGTCAGTAGGTTTTCGATTTCAATGGGTGGTTTCATGGTTTATGGTTTGGTTGGTGCCCGGGGATCGCTCCCCCGGTTGGTTTACTTCTTATTCTATCGTGTCAGCGTAATACTCACGCCACCGGCATTCGAGGATCCGGTCCTCCGGTTCGACTTCCGCATTGTGCTCCTCCCACTTCTCCCGCTCGTCGTCGTCGAGTGCATCAGGGTCGGGTTCCTCCGCCTCAACATCGGGTTCCTCGGGTTCTGGAACTTCCAGTCCCGGTTCGATTTCCTCGGGTTCCGGGGGAGGCTCTGGCGCTTCCACGTCGGGAGCAATCAAGCCTCGGATTTCTGCGCCAAGGATAGCGGAGGTGATGTCGTTGTGCTCACGTTCGAGGGTTTCAAGCAACCGGCAGATTTGTTCTGCAAGCTCAGTGGTGATGGTGATCGTCAGTGGTTTCATGGTAATGGCGTGTTTGGGGTTGGTGTTTGATTGGCACCGTGAGGTTGCTCCCGTACCGGACGGTATGGCCTGCCAACCCGTCGGGTCTTGTCGAGTTCCGCCAGCGCGTCGACAATGTCGATATACCGGCCACCGGCATAGCGGCGAGCGCTGCTGATTCGTGCAATAGTGCTGGGTGAGACGTTGCTCCCCCGCGCAATGTCGGCTGCCGTGGCGCACATGCGCCCGCTTGATGGGTCAATAACAGCGCCCTCAATCGTGGTTGCTGTATCAGTTAGTTCAAGTTGCGTTTTCATCGTTCCTGATTTCCTTTGTCGGTTCCTTGGGATCGGCCCGGTGGTGTGGTTTGCACCTCCGGCCGCTTTGTTCAGATAATTTCGATTGTCCAGGTTGGTTCGGACATAGCATCCCAATTGTCGTCGTTCATGTCCTCACACGCGATGAAACATTGACCAGTAACCTGCACATCAATTTCCTCTTCGTCCGGCCCTTCGAACTCGATCCGATTGCTGGCGCCGTAGTATTGCAGGTCATCAAATTTTGAGTCATCCCCCTCGGTGTACATAGGGTCCTCTATGACAAATTCCTCAAATCCGGGGATAATGGATTTGAGGGTCTCCGTGTCAAATTCCTCGTTGCGAAGATACGCCTCGGTGATGCGGGCGATTTGTTCGTTAGTGAGTAGCGTTTTCATAATGTTGGTGATTGCGTCGTTTGGTGTTGGTGTGATGGGAGGCGGCATTGCCTCTCACCGTTTTTTTGGTTCATTTGATTGATCTTGGCTGATTTATTTTCAATTTTAGGTTTATTTATTCAGGGGATGGTTTTTTCCTCGATACCTACGGGCTTTTCCGGTCATCAAGAATTTTAGGAAGCACGCAGAAATAGGTTTTCTGCCCCCAAAGAAACCTCCCAAAGCCGCTACAAAACCTCCTCGATACGAAAATAAACCTCTCTGGCAACTGCAAAGAGAAGGGAGGAAACCTCTCCAATGGCAATTCCTCGATCCTCAACCTCCAGCGGGTCAGGCGTTTGCCGCCCCGCCGAGGACGCAAACTACTGGCTCCAGCATGGCTAAAACACCTCGATACCGGCCCGGCACGACCAACCGAATCACCGTCACGAGCGTCCGCGAGGACGCTTGCTCATACAACACAGACACACCTGAGGCACTTCACCGCTTTTGGGCTGAGGTGATCGCAGCCCAACCTGAGCACGAGCCCGACAAGGAAACCGTGGTGGTTGTGATGGTGAATACACGGCTACGCCCCTACGCATGGCATCGGGTAAGCCTCGGTTCGGTTAGCGAATGCTCGGCCCAACCCCGAGAGATCTTCCGACCGGTCATTGCAGCCGGGGCCTATGGCTTTGCGCTGATGCATAATCACCCGTCGGGTGATCCCAGCCCGAGCCGCGCAGATGAAGCCATAACTCGCCGGATTAACGAGGCGGCCACCCTCCTGCAAATCCGCTTTATTGACCATGTGATCGTCGGTGAACCGGCACCCGGCCGTAGCGCCTGGTTCTCGTTCAAGGAAGCAGGCCTGGTCGCCTAATGAAGATTCCGAGATTTGAACATCTGGTGCCATGATCTATTATGCCACGCGCTATGTATCACCCCGTTCACGTCCGCTAACGGAATCTGAAAAGGTCATCAGGCAGACTGCCTATGATCTCAAAATCCCCACGCCGACGGCAATCGAGGTCGCGGCCCCAATGATGGCGGCGCTGCTGGAGCACGACCCTTGTTGGCTAATCCCGGTTCCATCGTCATCCGGCTGCATGGAGGCTAACATGGCGCTATGCCGCGCTCTGAAACATATCATCCGAGAGGCCCGGATCGTTGTTGGTATTCGCCGGGGCCATCCCGTGGAATCTTCATGCGCCCGGCGCCGTCGCGGCCTGCTCGGCCTTTCGGTGGAACAGCACGATTTCCGTCGCTGTTGCGGCCCGCTGCTCCGGCTGCAGGTCTGGTTTGTGGATAATGTGATCACCTCGGGCACCACACTGCGGGCCGCGAACCTAGCGTTCGGAACGGGCGGTGGCGTCGTCTATGCCGATGCTTCATCCTATGCTCTGATTCGCTCGAGTCGCATTGACTGGGTCAATGATCTGCCGATTTGATCGGCATATCAACTGATTGGATTCTCCCTCAGCGGTGTGCCTAACCAATGGCAACCGAGAATGAGAAGTCCGACCTTGTTGCCATACCATTCGTGGTGGTCGTCCTCGCCTCCACTAAACCCACCAAGAACACAACTCACCAACCAACCAACCATCCCCATATATTATGCCAACCATGCCAACCACCGCCATCCAATCCGCCTCGCTTTACTTCCGCGAGGGCAATTCCGACAAGGAATACCGCGCCGCCATCGAACTCAAGGCCGACGGCTTCATCGTCAGCTTTGCTTATGGTCGGCGCGGCGGCACCCTCAACACCGGAACCAAGACGCCGGTTCCGGTGCCAGAGGCCGAAGCCATCAAGGTTTTCGACAAGCTTATCGCCTCCAAGATCACCAAGGGGTATAGACCCATCGCCAACACAAGCGCACCCTATCAGCTGAGTGGCGGCGAGGGCCTCGACACCGGAGTTCGCTGCCAGCTACTCAATGCCGTTGACGAATCCGAACTACCCCGCTTGCTCGCCGACAAGCGACATTGCCTTCAGGAAAAGCACGATGGTCGCCGCCTCATGGTCCGCAAGCTGGATCACGAAATCACCGGCATCAACCGCCGGGGACTTGTTGTCGCCATCCCCGACCCAATCCGCGCCGCCGTGGCCCAGATTCCCGGCGATTGCCTCATCGACGGCGAGGCCGTAGGCGAAACCCTCCATGCCTTCGACCTGCTGGAAATGAACGGCCACGATCTGCGCCAGCGCCGCTACCTTGACCGTTACTCCGGGTTGCTCACGCTGATCCCGCCCAACGAGCCAGCTTTGTGCTGGGTAAGCACAGCCATCGACCCCAGCGAAAAGGTTGAAGCGTATGAAAAACTCCGCCATGAGGGTCGCGAAGGCGTCGTGTTCAAGAATCTGAATGCGCCATTCAGCGCCGGCCGCCCCAACTCCGGAGGTTCGCAGTTGAAATTCAAATTCGTGGAGAGTGCCTCCTTCATCGTCACCGGCATCAACGCAAAGCGCAGCGTCGCGCTGGGCCTTTACGACGGCGACCGGTTGGTCCCCGCCGGCAATGTCACCATCCCGCCCAATCACGCCATTCCAAACGTGGGTGGAGTGGTTGAGACCCGTTATCTTTACGCCCACAGGCAAAGCGGCGCGATCTACCAACCGGTCTATCTCGGGCCGCGCACGGACATCCCGGCGGCGGAGTGCTGCGTGGATCAGCTCAAGTATAAGCCTGAGTCCGAAACAACAGCCGCCGTCTGATAGTCGCTGGTCATCAGTCCCTTTTGGCAGATGCCGGCATACCCTCCTGAGGTCGGTGGAAGCGGACAGCCGATGCCCTCAGACTGAATGCCCCGCAACCCGGGTCCGTCGCCCCCGCACGGCGGAGTTGTTCTCAGATGCCCGGCAGGATGGGGCTTTCTGCAATGACGTATTGCACCGGAATCCGATTGACCGACTCCCCGGTCACCCGGCGCTAAAACCACCACCCTCAGCATCGGTCAATATGGCAAAAACAGAAACCTCCAAATGCATCCAAATTTAATCAGAAATATTCCTTGCCAACGGCGAAAGTTGTAACAAGTACAAGGCGACATCACTAACCAATGGCAAATATGGACTCAATGTTCGATAGACAGCTCAAACTACTCAGAGACCTTGGCATCCGCCAGACCAGGGCCGCTAGAATCGGCGACATTTTCTCAATAAAACGTCATGCTCTCGATACCATAGCTATGACTGACACAATTGAGTTCGAATGGCAGAAACACCGATACAATTCAATGCACCCTTTGGATGACCCTCCCTCCTTTTACCCGCCAGCAGCTGACGCGCCCACCGATGATGAATTCACCGGCAATCCCCCTGCTGACAATCCCCCTGCTGACAATCCCCCTCCCGGTGCTTCACCCACCGAGCAGGTGTCCACACGATGCAGGGTAGTAGTTGTCCGCCACGGTTGCGGACTCCTCTGTGACGATGGAGATCCGGGTGACGACGCTGCCGTCACCGAATAATGATTTGGGATGAATGCCTGTGAGAGGCCAGAGAGTCGAGGGCGGCCGTTTCCAGCGACAATTGGAGATTCCGGTGACGACAATTATGCGTCAACGCATACGGCTGACCGCTACTGTTGAAGCAGAGCCGAATGGCCTAGTCTCCTGCGCCTCCTCTGCCACACCATGCTACTCGAATCCGCCGGCAACGCCCACAAATGCGAGGCCCGCCTCATTGCCGTGTGGGCGGCGGCGCGAACGTCGGGTGAACTGGGCGATTTAAAAATCGGATAGTCTAACTAACTTTTCTAGTCTGGCCTGAGGCGTACCGCCCAGGTCCCGGTTGTGATGTCAGACACGCCGCCAATGGG
>JBAXOP010000277.1:0-7423 GCA_037133195.1 Verrucomicrobiota bacterium
AAGAGCAAAAAAATAGCGGCTTGCCGCCGATTTTAACTTTTTTGTCCGGCACCCCCTTGATCCTAGCTTGACCACTTTTGTGTTGAAGGATCCGCCCCCGAATATTAGGGGCCACGGTGGCCAGCAAGTTCCGAGGTAAGTCACCTTCTTCAACAATCCATTGGATTGCCTTCTTGCCCTCTGCACTTAAGGAATGTTTTCGATCCCGGTTCACGCCTGTGCGAAGGTGCGATGCATCGGCCCGAATGACACCAATCCAGAACTTTGATCGCTTGTCGTCAATTCTAACTAACAGGCAAAGTTTGCCAATTGCTTCCTGGGGAATCATCCAGTCTTTGAGAACTGTGCATTTGATGTCCACTTCGGCACCTTCAATTCGTGTGTCCAGAGTATCGCCGTCTGGTAACTCGAAATCGAATTTGAAGAGGATTTCAACTTTGGTCCCAATATAAGTCTTCTCGGTCTTTTCCAACGAATCAACCGCCCATCGCCCAGTCCTCATGCCGTCTATAACTTCATCAAGTGCTCTCCTCAGAGTTTCGGCAGCTTGGTCTTCAAAACCATTCCGCTCCAAGAAGAAAGTTACAACTTTACCGATGTCACCGTCATGGGTGTTAGGAGAATCACCTATCATTTTATTCGAGGTTAAGATACATGAGACATGGAGGAGTTTTGTTGCGAGATCGCATCCCTAATCCGTATGGCCACGGCCTTCGCCACGGGCGGAGGAAAAGCGTTCCCGATCTGCCGGTAGGCAGCGGTTTTGCCACCTGTGAACTGCCACTCGTCGGGGAATCCTTGGATACGGGCGGTCATGCGCACGGTGAGCTTTGGCATACCCGTATAGTCTTTAGGCGGGGCGGTATTGGCGAGGGTCTTGCCATTTACTCCCAGGCTAGCCCATGCCATCTTGGCGCGGGTGGGACCAAGGTCGGCACCGCCATGTTTTTTTGAGCCGCCAACGAGAGTAGGGGCGATTTCGTTGGCTTTGGCTGCCCACTCGAGCGCGCCAGTCCAACCGTTTTCTAACATTAGATCCACGAGAGTTTCGCCAACGGTTTTGGCTTGTAACCCGTCAGTGAGAGGCATTGGTGGATAAAAGTTTTTGACTAAATCCTTGCGAATCGCTACGATAACCACTCTGGGTCGGAGTTGTGGTACTCCGAAATCCGAGGCATTTAGCAGATGCCAGCTTGCCTCATAACCCATGGTTTTAAGTTCTTTCTTAAGGCTCATGCGGTAGTCCGTGAAAATAGCATCGAGGAAACCGCGGACATTCTCAAGCATGACCGCCTTCGGGCGGCATTCTGCCACCAAGCGCAGGGCCTCGGGAAAAAGATCGCGATCATCCTTCGAGCCGAGTTGTTTGCCAGCCTTGGAGAATGGCGGACATGGAACTCCACCCGCAAGAAGGTCAATCCCCTTGAACTTTTTGGCGGAAAAATCTCTGACATCTCCTTCAATGACGTTCCATTTCGGTCTATTAAGGCGTAGCGTGGCACAGGCGTGTCGATCATATTCGACATGGGCGAGGGCTTCGAAGCCAGCCGACTCCAGGCCAAGTGCCTGGCCGCCTGCGCCAGCACAAATTTCGATGCAGGTGAGCCCGGATGGCGAAGGCTCGGTGTTGAAAGAACGATTCATGTGTTCAAGAGAACATTTTTTTTGTCGATGTCAAATTGTTTTTTGGAGTTTCCAAGCTTTGAGACGGAAATTGTTGCTAGGGATAAGCCGGGACGGCAGGCTTTTCCCGAACGCAAAAACAGGGGGCGCTGGATGGAATGGTGCATGGGTAGATTACGGGTGTTACAGGTCCAGTGTTTCCTGGATGAGGGTGAGGAAATCGGAGCGGTCTGGAGGGAGGGTGGAGGAGGTGGTTTCGCGGGCGAGGGCGGCGAGCATTTCGGCGTCGATGAGGGATGACTGATCGTGGGCGAGCCATTGGGCGAAGGCGCAAACCAGGGCAGCGAAACGGGCGTCGTCGGATGGTTCGGCGTCGCGGTGGTGGGTGATGGGGATAGCGGGGGCGGGTTGGCCGTCGAGGGACCATTCGAGGGAGCCGAAAGCGGGGGCGGTGGAGGAGGGGACGATTTCGAGGACGAGGGAGACGAGGGATTTGGCGAGGATTTGGGTGGGCAGCGGGCTGGAATCCAAGCCGGCGGGCAGAGCGAATCCGAGTAAGCGGTAACGGGCGACGGTAGCCGGATCGGCATGAAAAGTGGCGGTGACGTCATGGGAGGCATCGGCGGCGCCACGGATAGAGACGACAAGGAGGGTTGCGGAGGGTTTCCATGGGCAAGGCAACGACTCGGTGGTGAGGCTCACACCTTGGCAGATAGCGGCGCAGCCGGCGGGCCGGAGGGTGAAAGAGTTGAGGATTTCATCGAGGCGAACAGCGTTAGGCGAAGGCAGTTGGTGCTCGACGCGGATGGCACGGGTAATCCAACCCAGGCTGGCGCGGCCCGCATGCAGAGGCAATGCCAAGATGGGAGATGCAGCCGCCGCAACCGCACGACGCAGGGTCAAGACAGGCAGCGCAGCGGCGGTGGATGACGGGGATTGTTGGAGAACTTCGGCAGCCTCACGGAAAAAGTCCTCCGTCGAGTGGGCTAGAGCGGCATCGCGGGCAGCGGCATGAGCGGCCAGGGGGCTGGGTTCGGAAGCGGTGAGATTCGGGTCGGCATCCGGGTCAGATTCGGCGGCATTCGCCTCGGCGGGCTGGCGGCTGGCGTCGGCAGGGCCCGGTGCCGGAAGCAGGGCGACAGCCAGCGGCATCGGCTCCGGAGCTTTGACTGCCGCTTGGCTGGCGGCGAGGGCTGGGACTTGGCTTGGATCACTGGCAGCGGAGTCGCCGGAGTCGGCGAGGGGGGGGGGGCCGGAGTTGCCGGAGTTGCCGGAGTCGGCATGGGCGGCGGGAGCGGCGGTTGGCGCTGCCGCACGGTGGTGGCTGTGGATGGCAACGGCCAGCGCAAGGAGGATGGCGGCGCAGAGGGCGGCGGGCCAGGTTCGCATCTGGTTGCTAGAGAATCTCTGGGGTTTGCATGAGGGCTCCTACCCGGTTAAGAAGCACCCCCGCACCGCCGCCATCGACGACACGGTGGTCGAATGTGAGCACGATAGCCGCCTCAGTCGCGGGGAGAAAGGCACCAACTTGTTCGCTCCAGACGGGTTTTTTGATCCCGGCACCGAGGCCGAGAATGAGCGTTTCGTTAGGAAGTGGGATGGGCGTGCCCAGAGTGAGGCCAAAGGTGCCAAAGTTGGTGACGGTGGCGATGCCGCCTTTGCAATCGTTCTCGGTGAGGCGGCGCTGGCGGGCCCGGTCCACCAGATCAGCGTATTCCTCAACCAGTGCGGCGAGCGGCTTTTGATCCACTTTTCTAACAACAGGAACAACCACCCCGTCCTTGACTTGGACGGCCACACCGATATCGAACGAGCGAGGGTGGACGATTTTTTGACCGATGAGGTAGCCGGCGGTGGCGGGTTGTTCGCGCAAGGCGAGGGCGAAGGCGCGCAGCAGGTAGAGGGTGAGGCCGGGTTTGGGATTTTGTTGGCTGCGGTGGTCGATGGCGCGGTTGAGCAGAAGTGGCAGGCCGACGGTGGCGAGCGGGCGAGTCCAACTGCGGCGCATGGCGTCGGCGACGGCGAGGCGCATGGAGGAGGCGTGGCTGCTGGGCCAGGCTTCGAGATAATCGAGAAACCCTTCGAGGTCTTCCACGGTCACGCGGCCACCCGCACCGGTGCCCACCACCGCCGAAATATCCGCCTCGCGCAACCCGAGGTCGTCCATCCGGGCACGCATCCGCGGCGATATGTAATGCGCCCCCATCACACCGATGGGTACCGGCAGGCCTTTGACGCTAGGGACCACATCGGGGGCTTCCTCGTAACCGTCGTCATCCAGGGCGAAATGCAGGTTAGCGTCGTTGGGGGCGGCTGTATGGGAGGAGCCGGAGGATTTGGCCGCGATGCGTTTGGCCTCGAGAGATTCGAGGGATTCGACGCCGGTGCGTGCGATTTCCTCGGAGGAAACATCGAGCAAGCCGAGCAAGGAGCCGACCGAGTAGGAGACGCCTTCCTTGGCGCGGAGTTCCGCCACGGTGCCGTGGCAGAGGGTCGTCACGCTCATGACTGCTTTGTGGGTTTCCACTTCAATGATGTCCTGATCGGCTCTCACCGTGTCGCCAACGGCCACTTGCAGGCGCACGATGGTGGCCTCGGCAATCGATTCGCCAAGCTGCGGCATGAGAATGGGAACGGTGGGCATGAGGGAAGAAAATTTGAAACCTGAAATTTGGAAGCTGGAATTTGGAGGCTGGAATGACGGACGCGGCGGGGGCTTTCCTTGAACCGGGACGGTTCTATGCCGAAAGCACCCGCTTGGTCAAACCGATTGCGGGGAAGCTGCCGGGAAACAGCGTAATCCGGTATTTCCCCCTGCTTCCGCCCGAGCGGGTCGTCATGTGCCAGAGGATTTTCCGGAAATTGCGAGCAAGCGGTCCAATGGGCCAACCGCGTACAAGGGCAAGGAGAGGAGTTGAACCGGCTTTGACTTCCACCGGCAAAATACAATGCTCATTTGACGCCGAAAACCGCGACGCGCTGGAGTATCAACTCGCGTGGTGAATCGTTCTTGGTTTCTAGCTTGATAAATCTGACCTTGCGTCCTGGCACATTCGCGCCGGCGTCCAGATGGGTCAATGGGACCACCCATGAAGCGACCCAATCCTTGGCTTTCCAGACCTGATCCCATTTTGTGCCGTCCTCAGAAACCGACAGAATGAGTCCTTCGGTGCGGCGCTCATCAGGGCGGTTGTCGATCACCACGGCGTTGACCGTCTTGACCGCCCCGATATCAATCTTCGCCCACGGGTTTTTCTCCTTATCGGTATGGAACGCGAAATCCACTTTGTCGCCGGAGAATAGCCGGGGATGATTCGCCGCGTTATCCCAACTGCTGGTGGAGCTGATCTCGAGTTTGGCTTTTTCACTGATAAGCGCGCCCAGCTCGGAGATGAAATTCTTGGGCGTGTGCATCGCGCCGATCAGACTGCCGGTCGCGATCGGTTTTTCCATCGTCAGTTCGATCACCGTTACCGGTGTGTCGCGATTCTTTGGCGCCACCTCTAGCGAGAGTTCGTCAGTGCTCTGTTTGACGGTAACCGGCGCGCCGGTGAGGGTGCGTGCCGCCAGCACTTTGTTGGAGATCGGGTCAAGTGCCAGTCCTTCGCGTGGCCAGTCATACACATGCACATACATCTTATTGCCCTTGTGACAGGTGCCACCCCAAGAACCGTTGCGGTACGGGCCGCCGCGGGTGCCGTAGATCGACTCGCCAAATTTATTGAGCCATTCACCCATGGCGCGGGCGTCCTTGGCTTCGCCCTCGGCAAATGTGCCATCTGGGCGCGGGCCGAAGTTGAGCAACAGGTTGCCACCGCCGGTGGTGCAACTCACCAGCATTTTGATGCAGTCTTCGGGCCCCTTGAAGCCATCCTCGCCATGATACGACCATCCCTGGCCGACATGGACGCAGGATTCCCAGTCGCTGGCGATATTCATCCCTCCGATATGTCCCTCGGGTGTCCCGTAGTCGCCGCCGCACATCTTCGCCAGTTCGGGGGTGGCCGGTGCGCGGTCTTCAGGTGTGGCGGGCCCGCAAAACCTGGCGGCCCGGTCATTGACGATGAGCTTGGGTTGGAGCTGATACATCATTTCGAAGAGGTCATCAAACTTCCATTTACCCCAGTCGCGGCCGCCTACGTGGTCGAACCACATCACGTCAACCTGCCCGTAGTTTCCTAGCAACTCCTTGACCTGCGCACGGTAAAACGCATCATATTTCTGGTTATCACCGACGAGGTAGTCGGGGTGATGCCAGTCGCGGGTGGAATAGTAGAGGCCGAGCTTCATCCCATTCTTATGACAGGCGTCGGCGTAGGCCTTGACGATGTCTTTTTTGTACGGGCTGGCCATGATATTGTAGTCGCCGGCTTTCGAGTCGAACTGCGCAAAGCCGTCATGATGCTTGGCGATAAGCACCATGTACTTCATGCCCGATGCTTTAGCGAACTTCACCCAAGCGTCGGCATTGTATTTCGTCGGATTGAATTGCTTGTAGTAGTTGTCATAAACCGGATCTTCGGTGCGGGGGGTTTGGACGCCATTGATGTCCCACGGCCGGTGCGCATCTCGTCCCCAGCCAATCTCCTTCTGGCCAACAGAACAAGGACCCCAGTGAATGAACATTCCAAACTTCGCATCGCGAAACCATTGCATGCGCTCGTCGCGCTGTGCCGATGTTTCATGGATCTGCGGCACTTTCGATAAATCCGCTGCCTGCACCCAACTGGTGGCTAGCAACACCGCCATGCATACTCTCATCGCTTGCTTGTTCATCTGATGTTTTTAATTTCGTTATGGATCACATTCCTTCTTGATACTGCGCAACTCCGACTGCGTGGTCGCGGCTTCAATCGCCTTAACCGCCAGTTCTACGGAGGCTACCCGCTGCTTGTTACAAGCCGGAGGGAATATATTGATCTTGGTGATCGGTGATGAAAAGTTCGACGGGCACCTCGCAGGCACCATGGGCGAAATGCACATCGGTGGCTAGGGCCAGCGGATTGAGAAAAACCGGAGGAAGGCATATTTGCGCTTGCCCGCCACCGGGACCAGTGAACACTGCACGGCGATGACCTACGATTTTGACCTCCCGATTTCCCGCCGCGGCACCGGCAGCATCAAATATGACCGGCGTCCAGAACTCGACCCGTTCTGGGTGGCGGATATGGACTTTGCATCCGCACCGGAGATTTTGGCAGCCATGCACGACCGGGTGGAACACGGGGTGTTCGGCTACTCCCAAGCACACGCCGGCCTCGACGACGCAGTGCTGGAGTACTTGCGCAAGCGCCGCCATACCGAGGTACCGCTGGAACAGATGATCCACCTCGGCGGCCTGGTGCCGGCGCTGTCGCTCGCGGCGCGGGCGTTTTGCGGGCCGGGCGACACGCTGATGACATGCACTCCGGTCTATCCGCCATTCCTCAATGTCCATCACGATGCGCGGGTGGACCTAGTGACGGTGGACCACGCGTTTGAGGAGGGTCGCTGGGTGTTTGACTGGGCAGCCATGCAACGCGCCGTTACCAAGCAAACCCGCTTGTTTCTCTTGTGCAACCCGCAAAACCCGCTGGGCCGGGTGTTTGATCCGGCAGAAATCACGCGACTGGCCGAGTTCTGCGAAGAGCACGACCTAGTGCTGGTGTCCGACGAAATCCACTGCGACCTGGTCTTCGACGAGGCGGCGACCCCGCATTTCTCGGCGCTTAACTTGCCACCCTCCCTCGCCCAGCGCTGCATCACCCTGCTCTCCCCCAGCAAAACCTGGAACATCGCCGGCCTCGGCTACGCCTATGCC
>JBAXOP010000278.1:0-7396 GCA_037133195.1 Verrucomicrobiota bacterium
ATCCAAAATCCACCATCCAAAATCCAAAATCCACCATCCAAAATTTTCCATCCCCCATCCCATCTCTCCTGGAAGTGCGCGGCGAAATTTTCATACCCAACGCCGCCTTCGCCGCCATGAATGCCGAACGCGACGAAGCGGGCCTGCCGACTTTCGCCAACCCGCGCAACGCCGCCGCCGGCACCCTCAAACAACTCGATTCTAAAATCGTCGCCCAGCGCCCGCTCGCATTCCTTGCCCACGGACTCGGCGCCTATGACGGCCCGCACCTCGAAACCGGGCACGATTTTCACATTTTGCTAGATAACTTTCACATTCCGAGCAACCAACCGATCCTCACCGCCGACAATCTCGAGGAAATGTTAGACGCGGTGGCAACCATCAACCGCGAGCGCCACGGCTTCGACTACGGAACCGACGGGGCTGTCATCAAGGTGTTGGATATCACTGAACGCGAGCGTCTCGGTGCCACTGCCCGCGCCCCGCGATGGGCCGCCGCCTACAAGTTTCTGCCTGAGCAGCAGGAAACCACCCTCAACGCCATCACTATTCAAGTTGGGCGAACCGGCGTTCTAACACCCGTGGCGGAACTCACCCCGGTCCTCATCTCCGGCTCCACCGTCTCGCGCGCCACGCTTCACAACCAAGACGAGATCGACCGTAAACAAATCCACATAGGTGCCAGAGTGTTGGTGGAAAAGGCTGGCGAAATCATCCCGGCCATCGTCAAGGTAACCCATCCGGTTGACGGAGCCACGCCGTTTTCATTGTTTGAGCATGTCGGCGGCAAGTGTCCGTCCTGCGGCGGCCCTATCTCACAAGAAGATGGTTTCGTCGCTTGGCGTTGCACTAACTTCCAGTGCCCCGCCCAAGCCGTCACCCACATCACCCATTTCGCCTCCCGCAAGGCCCTCGATATCGATGGCCTCGGCGAGGCGCTCGCCGAGGCATTGGTGCACCTCGGCCATTGCTCCACCCCGCTGGATCTATTCTCACTAACCGAAAATACCCTCGCCAACCTCAACACCGGCACCGCGGAAGACCCCCGCCGATTCGGCGAAAAAAATGCCGCCCGTATCCTCGCCGCGCTCCAAGCCGCTAAAACCAAGCCTCTCCACCGCTGGCTCTACGCCATGGGCATTCGCCAACTCGGCGAATCTGCCGCCAAGGAACTCGCCCGCTTGCATCACAATCTATCCGAATTAGCCAGATCTCCCATTCTCGCCGAATTACTCCGCGACACCCGCGTTGATGCCAAGAAAAAAAATGCGTTTCTAACCCAGCATACGATCACCGGTGATGTCGGCCCAGTCGTCGCCGAAACCATCAGCGCCTTCTTCCAATCCGACGCCGGCCAACAAGTCTTGGATCGTCTCTCACAACTCGGCATCAATCCGCTCTCCGATAACTACCTGCCGATTCCCGCCTCTGCCGACCTATCTAATCTTCCGCTAGCCGGCAAAACCTTCGTCATCACCGGCACGCTGAGCATCGAGCGCGACGCGATGAAAGCGCTCATTGAGAGCATGGGCGGCAAGGTCAGCGGGTCGATTTCCGCCAAAACTCACTATCTGATTTGCGGCGAGGGCGGCGGCTCCAAGCGCGACAAAGCAGTCTCGCTCAACGTGCCGGTCCTCGACGAAGCCGCGCTGCAGGCGATGCTTGGCGGAGTCTAGCCGTGGGGGAGGCAGGCTGGACCATATTTCTCGACTCGATCTTGGCCCGGATGCGGATCGTTAGGGAGCGACGACTTTACTGTCGTCGTGTGGAGCCTTCGGCGCTCACTCATGGGCCGCCCTTCCACTACCACCACAAAATGGAGTGGCTCCTAGTCGAAATGACTCTCTTGCGTCTCGGGCCTGAGGGCCGCCTCTGCTAGAAATAAGTATCCTCATGAGAGTAGGCCGGGGCGCAACAGCAGAGGAAGCGCAAAGGATCGAGCGCGCGGATCTGGTGCCAGGCTCCGGCGGGAATCAATACCGCATCGCCTGCTACGACCTCACGCTCCTCACCGTCAATTTCCATCAGCCCGCGCCCGCCTAGCAAATAGTAAAACTCCTCGCTCAATCGGTGGTGATGGCGCTGGGTGGAACAGCCGGCTGGCAAGGAAGCTTCGGCGAGACTTTGGTTGGACACCGGGGCGTTGGCCTGATCCAACAAACTGCGGATAGTCGAGCCATCCTTCGTGGTGAATGGCACTTGGTGTTCGTACTGGCGAATTTCCATGCCCCTAGCCAAGCTGTAAAAGCTATATTTCGCAAGCCAAAGCAATGGACATCTGAGCAAACGTATCACAAGCTGTGGCCATGTCGCACGTGCATGTGAATCTGGCCGATCGGTCGTATGATGTGGTGGTTGAACCCGGATTGCTGGGCCGGGCGGGCGCGGCCATCGACGCGAGCGGCCTGCGCGGGAGCCGCACGGCGGTCATCAGCGACGAACGGGTGGCGGAGTTTCACAGTGAGGCATTGCTCGGTTCGCTAGTGGCGGCGGGATGCAGGCCCAGCTTGCACGTCATTGCGGCCGGGGAAGCCTCCAAGTCGATGGCGCAAGCTGAGTTGTTATGTCGGGAAATGATTTGTGCCGGTCATGACCGCCGCTCACTGGTGGTAGCGCTCGGCGGCGGAGTGGTCGGCGACCTCGCCGGATTCGTCGCAGCCATCTTTTTCCGCGGTATTCCGCTGGTACAAATCCCCACCACCATCGTCGCCCAAGTTGATTCCTCCGTGGGTGGCAAGACCGGTGTGAACGTCGGCGAGGGGAAAAACCTGCTAGGTTGTTTCCATCAGCCGCGACTGGTGCTCGTCGATCCACAGACACTGCGCACGTTGCCGCAGCGCGAGTTTTGTGAGGGCTTTGCCGAGGCTATCAAGCACGCGGCAATCCGCGATGCGGCGATGCTAGCCGATCTCACCGCGCTCGACCCCGACAGCCGGGAAGTGCCTGCCGATTTGATAGCCCGCAACATTGCCATCAAGGCACGCATCGTCGAGGCCGACGAACACGAAACGCGCGGCATCCGCGCTCTGCTCAATTTCGGTCACACCATCGGCCACGGCATCGAGGCCGCCATTCCTTATGGCCAGATGCTTCACGGGGAAGCCATTGCGCTGGGGTTGCGAGCCGCCTTGTTCCTCTCGCAACGCCACTGCCAACTGGCGCCGGATGCCAGCCGGACGCTGCTGGGTTTATTAAAAAAGTATCATTTACCGCTGGTGCTTGATGACGCGATTGCCACACCCACGATCATGGGAAAACTGGCGCGGGACAAGAAATTTGCCGCTGGCAAGATCCGCTTTGTGCTATTGGACTCGCTAGGCAGCGCCTACGTCAGTGAGGTAGTCACGCAAGTGGACTTGCGTGATGCGATCGAGCATTTGCGCGAGGCACCGGAATGCTGAAAGCTCAGAGCTATCTTGGATTTTCACTCGCCGCGCCCGCTAAATGCGTCCATATTCGCGGCGTGATCCGGCGTGTCTTATGGCTGATGGTGATATCGATGGTGCTAGGCCATGCCCAGGACGCTGGCGCACCGCAAAAATCGCGTGCGTTGCGCTTGTTGCCGCTAGGTGAGCCACCGCCGTTTCGCCAGGACGTCAGGGACGGGGTGCGTTACGAGTTGGAGCCCGATCCAGGCAGTATTCCGCCCAGGCAAATCCGCCTTGGCGGGGGCGACTCCGCCACCCTCGTGCGCCTCAACCTCGGCCGCGCCTCGGAGTCGCTACATATTCCCAGCGGCACCGCCCCCGTCGCATTCCGTGAAGCCAGCGCCCCGGACGACCCCACAGTCAAACCCTGGCTGACGTTGTATCCGCCAGCCACGGGCAACGTGATCGCTGTGATATGGCGCGATCCTGGCAGCCGTTGGAATCTGCCGAAAAACCGCGTTTTAGACGATTCCGCCGCTGCCTTGCCTGCGGGGTCGTTGCGCATCGTCAACCTATTGCCAGTAGATGCCGCGCTGATTTTCGGTGACGACCGGCTGATTTTGACGCCCGGCAAGGTGCTGGTTAAAGCTATCAGCATTGGCACGGATTTGCCCATTCAGATAGCCTACAAGACGCCCACCGGTCAACTCCAAGCCTTCTACTCCGGCGCTGTCATGCTCAATCCCAATGAGCGCGCTCAAATCTTTATCCACCGCGCCGATAGCGAAAAACCGCGGCGTCCCGCCAAAGTCGTCATTTTCAACGAAACTGCTCCACCGCCCCCCAAGCCACAGCCCTGAGGTTGTCAGCGGCTTGCTTCAATGCGGATACAAGGTGATGCGCAGCCGTTCATAGTGGTCATCTGGCTGAAATAGCCAGCCGGGATCAGACTCCACCATCTCGTAACCGGTCAACATGAACTCCGGCAAAAATTGGTTGCTGTTAGGCTCATAACCCTCTTTACCGGTAAAATAGCCGCGGAGGCGGTACTCGCAATTATTATCGAAGGCATAGCGCTGGCCTTCCGGACCATCCTCCGGCAAGCGGTCAGGGCTGGCTTTTTTGTGTTCCTTGAAGATCACCAACTTGGCGCTACTCCACGGCTGTCGCGGCTTTCTCAGATATCCCCAAAACCGTGTCTTCTCTACAAAGTAACGCCTGCCATAGTAAAAATCCCCGCTAGCTTCGCCGGCAATTTTCGCGGCACGCGCCTCTGCCGTCGGTCCTCCCATATTCGGCGGTCCCAGCGAGTAAGAACCGCATTGCGTCAATGCACTGCACACTCCCACCGCCGCCAACAAGCGCATGACAAAATTGAACATGACTTGAGGCTAGCGCCCGCATCGCGCCCCGGCAAGCCTGTAGATTAAGGAGTCCGAGACCGGGCCTTGCGGCGCTGCTACAACCCATCATCCAGCGGCTTATCTGCCATCACCCAATCCTCCGCCAGCACCCGGGTGATTTGAAACTGCGAGCGCTCCGCGCCTTCAGAAGCCGGTAAACGGCTGATTTCCAAGGTGGCGCGAGCCAACGCAATCTCACCACGTCGCCACAGCAACTCCATCGCCCGGTATTGGGCCGATCCAATCTTGCAGTATCCCATTAAACTCTCCTCCATGTCAGGCGATATAAGCTTATAGGCCGCCCATTGCCTCTCATCCTTGAAGGGTCCGTTGTAATAGCTGTCCTTGCTCGCTATGACCCGGACCTCACCCGATCCAATGTCCTGATCTAACAGCGTTTTCCATGCCGGCTTAACCCAGCGCGCAAATGCTGCAAAATCCAGCTTCCACACCCCCTTGGCATCCGGTGTCAGGAAGGCCAGTCGATTTTGTGCAATGCTGCCAGTGCCAAACATCACTTGTACCCCTTCAAGTGACAGGCCGTTCTTATCGACGCTGCTCAACCATTCGTAGTTCTTAATCTGCCCATCCTGCGCCCTCATCGCCTCCAGATAGCTCACCACTTCCTCAGGGCTCATGGGGCCGGGGCGAATTACCGCTGCCACCTGCTCGGCCTCCCGCACTGCCAAGGCGCTCTTGACAAGCGCCAGCGCCTCATCGCGGCTCGGTGATTTAAACTTGGAAACCACCCTGGCCCGCTCTTCAGCCATCGCACGCTGCGTCTTGGAAACTGGCGCCTTACCATGCAAGCGCGGGTAAAGCCAAAGGGTGAAGGCCGCCCCCAATACCACCACCGACACCAAAACAATCCCGACGGACCACACCAGCACCTGTAAATTGCGCTGCCGCTGCCGCTGCGACAGGTAGTCATTATCATGATTGCGCCGCCGCCGCGTTCCCCGCCTGCCATAGCCTGGCATCTTCGACACCCGCCCTAACGCAGGAGATGACCCCGGTTTGCGCGAATCATTCACTGCTATCTGGACTCCGCGTCGAACGTCGGCGTGTTTCATTGGAATGGTTGTTTTTTGTGGGCGTTTGAGCTGGCGGCCCCAAATCCTGCCGTAAAATCGCGCACGGCGCAATGTTACAACCCGCAACCCGCACGGCAAGCGCCGAAATTCGCTTCCGCCTCACTGCTTTTCCGGCTCGTTTCGTCTTAGCTTGACGCGCATGCACAGCGTCGCAAACTCCGGCCATGCCGCGCATCCTCATTACTTTAGGCGATCCCGCGGGAATCGGCCCCGAAATCATCGACTTGGCACTGGCCTCGGGCCGTTTGCCAGCCGGCTTTGAATTTGAAATCCTAGGTGAGCGCAATGCCGCCACCCCTGGCAAACCCGATGCCCGCTCCGCACAGGCCGCCCTCGACGCCCTCCACCAAGCAGCAGAGCGCCTCACTAACCATACAGCCGACGCCGTAGTCACCGGACCTATCTCCAAACAACGCATGCAAGCCATTGGTTTCCCCTTTCCAGGACAAACCGAGTTTTTTGCATCCGCCATGGGCGTGGAGGATTACGGCATGCTGCTCACCGGTCCCACCCTCAGCGTCGCTCTCGCCACAATCCACGAACCCCTCGCCAATGTCCCGGCTCTACTCACTCAGCAACGCATCCGCCGCATCAGCTTGCTTACCGCCGCTTTCCTGACCAAGCGGGGGGTCGCCGCCCCACGCATAGCCGTAGCTGGCCTCAATCCCCACGCCGGCGAGGACGGTGCCTTCGGTGATGAGGAATCCCGCATCATCCGCCCTGCCATCGCCGAACTCAACCGCCTCCTGCCAGGCGTGTTTTCCGGCCCGGAGGTGCCCGACGCGGTTTTCCGCGCCGCCGCCAGCGGCGACTTCGACGCGGTCATCGCCATGTACCACGACCAGGGGCTTATCCCGCTCAAATTGCTCGACTTCGACGCTGCGGTAAACGTCACCCTCGGTTTGCCCAAACCGCGCACCAGCCCCGATCACGGCACCGCTTTCGCCATCGCCGGCCAACACCGCGCCAATCCGGCATCGATGCTCGCGGCCATCCGCCTCGCCTGCGAACTCGCCTGAGCCATGGGGGCAGATCCATGGGCCATTCGGTGAAATCGACCACTCGAGACAATTAAAATGGCCTGCATTTAGAAGGGGGACGGCGGCGGTTTTTCAGAGGCGCTCTGGGCGGACGACTCTGGAGCGCTCTGGGCGGACGACTCTGGAGCGCTCTGAGGTGACATTCGTAATGGGAGAGTGGTAGAGCGAGAGCTTAACAAACTCTTTACAATAATCATCTGCAACTCTGGCAGGTTTGCGGAGTTTCCAAGTGTCGCGGTGATGCATCAAGCCACCGTCTCCAACCTAACAACAATACAGCAACCAAACCATGAAAGCAACTATCGCCACACTCAGCGCCATGGCCATCGCCACCACGCTATCGTTCGCACAAGACAAACCCGCCGGCCCGCCCAAAGGTGCACCGGAAGGCAAGCGTCCCCCACCCGAAGAAGTCTTCAAGAAGCTCGACGCGAACGCCGACGGCAAGCTGAGCCTAGATGAGTTCAAAGCCTCGCCGATGGCCAAGCGTG
>JBAXOP010000279.1:0-7352 GCA_037133195.1 Verrucomicrobiota bacterium
CCACCGCCAGCCAGCGAGCCAATGGTTTCGCTGGAGCCGTTGAGGTCGAGGATGGCACCACTGGTATTGGCGAGGGTGACGGCGCTGCTGTCCGTGAGGGCGGTTCCACCAGCTACACGCAGTGTGCCAGCGGAAATCGTGGTGGCTCCGGTGAATGCGTTAGAACCAGTTAGAACGAGAGCCCCTGCGCCAATTTTTGTTATTCCGCCGCTGCCGCTGATACCTCCGGCATAGGTGGTGTTGGCATTGTTGCCGCCAGCAGTCAGGGTGGCGCTACCGAGTGTGATGTTGCCGCCGCTGGCCCCGCCGCCTGCCAGCGAGCCGATGGTTTCGTTGCTGCCATTGAGGTCAAGGATGGCACCGGCGGTGTCGGCCAACGTCACGGCTGAAGCATCTCCAATGGCCGCACCGCCGCCGATCAACAACGTGCCACCATTGATTGTCGTCGCACCCGTGGCGCTGTTGGTGCCGGTAAAGGTGAAAACGCCGCCGCCTGTTTTTGTTAGGGAGCCGCTGCCGCTGATACCCCCAGCGAAGGTGCTGGATGAGTTGTTGGATCCCGTTGTCAGGGTGCCACCGGTCAAGGTCACGTTGCCACCGGTGGTTCCGCCGCCGGCCAGCGAGCCGATAGTTTCGCTCTCTAGGACATCGAGCAACACGCCATTGGTATTGGCGAGGGTGACGGCGCTGCTGTCCGCGAGGGCGGTGCCACCAGCTACACGCAGTGCGCCGACGGAAATCGTGGTGGCTCCGGTGAATGCGTTAGAACCAGTTAGAACAAGAGCCCCTGCGCCTATTTTTGTTATTCCGCCGCTGCCGCTGATCCCTCCGGCGAAGCTGGTGGTGGTGGCATCTGCGCCGATGGTCAGCGTGGCGCTGCCGAGTGTCACATTGCCGCCGCTGCTGCCACCGCCTGCCAGCGAGCCGATGGTTTCGCTGGTGTTGTTGAGATCAAGGACGGCCCCGGCGGTGTTGGCAAAAGTGACGGCGGAAGTGTCGGCCAGGGCGGCACCTCCGCTAAGCCGCAAGGTGCCCGCCGAGATCAGGGTGGTGCCAGTGAAAAGATTGGCTCCAGAGAGAGTGAGGACGCCACCACCAATTTTGGTTAGTCCACCGTTGCCGCTGATCACGCCGGCATAGGGGCTTGACAGGGCGTCGCCATCGGTCGTTAGAGTGCCAACTCCCAAGGTCACGTTGCCGCCGGAAGTGCCGCCGCCGGCCAGCGAAGCGATGGTTTCATTGCTGCCATTGAGATCAAGGATGGCACCTGCGGCGTTGGCCAGGGTGATGGCCGCGGTGTCGGCCACGGCGGCTCCACCCGCCAGGCGGAGCGTGCCCGCGCTCACATCGATGGTCCCCGTCTGGCTGTTGCTGCCGCTAAGGACCAAGGTGCCTGCGCCAGTCTTGGTAAAGCCGCCGACGCCGCTTAGGTTCACGGCGATGGTGCTCGTGCCGGTGGTGGTACTGATGACGTTGGTCTCAAAATAAATGAAATTGATGGAACCCACGCCGCTGAGTGTGTAGCCGCCGACATCGAAGCCCAGGCTGCCGACGTTGAATGTGTTGCCGATCGTGACGGTGCCACTCGTAAGTCCAAAGAGCGCGTTGGCCCCACTGACCCAATTTTGATTGGCAGTGCCATTCCACCAGCGGCCCGTTGAGCCCCAGTTGCCGGGGCCACCCACGAGCCCAGCGGCACTGCCGTTGGAATCCCAAATGAGGTTGGTCTGCGCCTGCGCCGCTGAGCAACATAGCGCGATAAATCCAAGCGAGAAGAATGGCAGACGAGTGTTGGGCTTCATGGGAGCATGGGTTGCGACGACCCTGACAATCTGATATGACATTGGCAAGATGGAAAACCGCCCGATGGAAAACCGCCCGACACAAGTGATGCGGCGGAGTTTGGCGCGGGTTGAGCCCCTGCACATGCGTGCTGCGGCGTCTCCGCCGCAGGCCGTGGGTGCCGCGTCTCGCAGCGCGTCCCGGTAGCCGCAGCGAGGTTCGTCGCCGCCTTGCGGTTAGGTCCCACTTGCCGCCACTCCGCATGACTTGCTCTGCGGACAGATTTTAGACGAGGCCGGGGCATTCTGTCGCTTCGTATGGGCCGCGCCTCTGCCCTGCACCAGGGACAGGTAGCGCGAGCTCCCCCCCACTAAATTGCAACTCACCCCCCCGCTAATTCATTCATGACCCACCAACTGGAAACTCCCCCTGCACTACCCCACCCGACGGATGCCGAAAGCATGGTGCGTGAGGCCTCGCACTGGATCCACCCGCTGCGGGCGGAGATCGGCCGCTACCTCATCGGTCAGAGCGAGTTGGTGGACCGGTTGCTCATCGCGCTGATGGTCAAGGGCCACCTGCTTCTGGAAGGGGTGCCGGGTCTAGCGAAAACCCTTGCCCTCAAAACCCTCGCCTCGCTCGTGGATGCCAAATTCAACCGTATCCAATTCACCCCGGACATGCTCCCGGCCGATATCGTCGGCACCGAAATCTACGACCCGCGCGAGGGTCGCTTCCGCGTCAAACACGGCCCGGTGTTCGCCAACTTCATCCTCGCCGACGAAATTAACCGCGCCCCGGCCAAGGTCCAGAGCGCCTTGTTGGAGGCGATGCAGGAAAAACAGGTGACCATCGGCGAGGAAACATTCCCATTGCCCGCACCATTTTTCGTGTTGGCAACCCAAAACCCGCTAGAGCAAGAAGGAACCTACCCGCTGCCCGAGGCGCAGTTGGACCGCTTCATGATGAAGGTGGTCATGGACTATCCGACAGAGGATGAGGAATTGCGCATCCTCGATTTGGCGGGCACTACCGAAGAAATGCCTGCACCCGCTCCGATTGTCAGTCTGGAGGCGATTCAACAGGCGCGCTCCGTGGTCAATGGTCTCTATCTGGATGAAAAGGTCAAACGCTACATCGTGCGTTTGGTGCATGCCACGCGCCGCCCCGATGCGTTCGGCGTGCACATCGCCCCGCTCATCCGCGTCGGTGCCTCACCGCGTGCCACCATCAACTTGGCACTCGCCAGCCGGGCTAACGCATTTCTCAATGGGCGGACCTACGTGACGCCGCACGATGTAAAAACGGTGGCCATGGACGTATTGCGCCACCGGGTGACCATCACCTATGAAGCGGAAGCGGAAGGTCTCAACAGCGAGCAAATCATCACCCGCCTGCTCGACGAGTTGCCAGTACCATGATACAGTCGACTGCCACCACGCCCATCAGCGTTGAAGACCAGGCGCGAGCCGCAGAGATTCTCGGGCGCGTGCGGCGCATGGAAGTGCGTACCAACCGCTTGGTCAACGACTCGCTGGCCGGTGGTTACGCCAGTGTGTTCAAAGGCCGCGGCATGGACTTTGATCGGGTGCGCAACTATGTGCCGGGCGATGACGTACGCACCATCGATTGGAATGTTACCGCACGCACCGGCGAACCGCATATCAAACTTTTCACCGAGGAACGCGAATTAACGATTCTGTTGATGATCGACGTGAGTGCCTCCTCGGATTTCGGATCGGTGGCCGATTCCAAGCGCGAACTCGCCGCCGAGGCCGCCGGGGTATTGGCCGCCTCTGCCATTCGCAACCGCGACCGGGTGGGCCTGATATTATTCAGTAACGAGGTTGAGTTATATATTCCACCAGGCAAGGGCCGGATGCATATCATGCGCTTGATCCGCGAGGCCTTGTTCTTCCAACCCGCCCGCAATGGCACCGACATCGCCCGCGCCTTGGATTTCGCCAACCAAGTGATGCACCGCAAGGCCGTCATCTTCCTGGTGTCGGATTTCTGCCTTGGTACACCCTTCACCGATCGGCTCAACCACTTGCGCGGCAAATTGCAAATCAGCAACCGCCGCCATGACCTCATCGCCGTATCCGTCACTGATCCGCGTGAACACACCTTGCCTAACATCGGCCGCATCCGCCTCGAGGACGCCGAAACCGGCCATGTCGTCGAGTTGGATACTGGCAGCGCCAAAGTGCGGGACGCCTTCGCCACCCAATCCCGCCAGCGCCGCGAACTCACCGCCATGCGTATCCGCTCGCTCGGTGTCGATTTACTGGAATGCGTCAACGGCCACAACTGGCTGCCAGAGCTGATGGGCTTTTTCCATAAACGCCGCCACCGTGCCGGTTAACCCGATTTTCAAGATAGATGCTGGAAATCAGATTCATCCCGAGCCCCGTCCCCGTCCGCGCTTTTCTAACTGCGGTGCCGGCGTTCATGTTGGGAGTTGCCGCCCATCTATCCGCCCAATCGGCCGTGCCGGGCGACCCCGACGAAGATATTCGCGGGCCCAAGTCGCTGGTGGACATTGCGCTGCCACCCAAGCCTAACACCGCACTCTGGCTCGACCTCGGTTGGGCCGCCGTGGTAGTGGTGGTGTTCGTATTGCTATGGTTTTTGTATATTCGGCGCAAGCGCATCAAGAGTCCGCCGCAAATTGCGTTGGCGGCCATAGCGCAATTGGAAGCTTCGCGCGAGGTGTTGGTGGCGGAGGTTTTTGCCAACCGGGCGGCGCAGACGATCCGCCAGTACATTGCCGAGCGCTTTGGTCTAGCGGCACCGCGCCGCAGCACCGAGGAATTTCTGCGTGAACTGGCGGGAGCAACGGACACGCCTCTGATCGGTGAAAGCGAGCACTTGCGGACGTTTCTTAAAGCCTGTGATTTGGCGAAATTCGCCGCCTTGGACTTGGATGCCACTCAGCGCGGCGAACTCCTCAAGGCGGCTCGCGGCTTCATCACCGCCACCGCCAAGCCACCATCTAACACCAAACCCAAGCCCGTCACGCCATGACTGAGAGCTTTCAATTTCTCCACCCGCAGGTGTTATGGCTGCTGCTGTGCCTACTGCTGCTGGCCTTGTGGCGCAGTCGCAGGGGCCAACCCGCAGCGCTGCGCATGCCCTCCACCGACGACGCGATCCACGTCGGTGCCCGCCCCCGTTCGAAAGTCGGTTCCTTACTGGCGTTTCTAGGGTTGCTCGCGCTGGGCCTGCTCATTGTGGCGCTGGCCCGCCCGCGCTACGGCAAGGGTAGCACAGAAGTGGAAGCCAGCGGCATCGATATCATGCTTGCCTTGGACGTCTCCGGCTCAATGGAGGCACTGGATTTTACCCTCGATGGCAAACCGGCTAACCGCGTCGCGGTGGTCAAAAAAGTCGTCGGACAATTCATCAGCGAGCGGCCTAACGACCGCATCGGCATGCTTGCGTTTGCGGCGCGGCCCTATCTTGTCAGCCCGCTCACTCTCGACCAAGAATTTTTGGCCAAGCGGTTGGCCGGGGTGAACCTCGGGCAGGTCGAGGACGGCACCGCCATCGGTTCGGCCATCGCCTCGACCGTCAACCACTTGCGCAACTCCACCGCCAAATCACGCATCATCATTTTGCTAACAGACGGGGTGAACAACGCTGGCGCGGCCAACCCGCTCACCGCCGCCGAAGCCGCCAAGGCGCTAGGCATCAAAATCTACACGATAGGGGCGGGCACTCGCGGCGAGGCGCCATTTCCGGTTAGAGATGCATTTGGCCGCACGCACCTGCAAACGATGAAGGTGGACATCGACGAGGAGATGTTGCGGCAGGTGGCGGCGGCCACCGGCGGCCAGGAGTTTCGTGCCACGGATACGGATTCATTGAAAAACATTTACGAGTCGATCAACAAGCTCGAGACTACCACCCACAAACTCAAGAAATACCAGCGGTATGACGAGTTATATTTATATTTTCTAGGCCCCGGCCTCGCCTTGCTGTTGCTCGAACAAGTCCTCAGCCAAACCCGCTACCGCCGCCTGCCGTGAGATTTCTATCAACCATCAAGCCGCCTAGTCCCGTGGATGACGCCGCCCTGCACTTCGCCCAACCGCTGTGGCTCGGCGCGGGCCTCGTTGTTTGCGTATGCCTCATTGTCTTATTCCGGCGCTGCGATCACCGCCGCGACGCTGACCTCGCGCAATTCATACATCCGCGCTTCCGCCAACGTCTCAGCGGCGGCTTGTCGCCACGCCTGCGCCGCGCCAAGCGCGGGTTGTGGCTGCTGGCGGTTTGGTTGGCCTTCGCTGCCATCGCGTGCCCACAAAAAGGTTACGAATGGCATGAGGTGAAACGTAAGGGCATCGATATCCTCTTCGCCGTGGATACCTCGCGCAGTATGCTTGCAGAGGATCTAACTCCTAACCGGTTGGAACGTGCCCGCCTCGGTATTTTGGATTTTGTGGCACGGCTCGGGGGCGACCGGGTGGGTCTCATTCCGTTTGCCGGCAGTGCGTTTGCGCTATGTCCGCTCACTCTCGATTATGATGCGTTCCGCGAATCATTGAATGCGTTGGACACCGAGATCATCCCGCGCCAAGGCACCGATCTGGCCAGCGCGATCAAGGAAGCAGAACGGCTGTTTGATGAGAGCGGAAACAACTATCGCTTATTGGTCCTTCTAACTGATGGCGAGGACCTCGAAGGCTCGGCGCTGGAGGCAGCTAAAGCCGCAGCCAAAAACGGGATGACCATCTATCCGGTGGGCGTCGGCAACCCCGAAGGCACCACCATTCCACTGCATTTTCCCAACGGCCGCAATGATGTGGTGCGCGACGCCTCCGGCCAAGTGGTTAGAACAAAGCTCGACGAGACGACCTTACGAAAAATTGCCGACGACACCGGCGGCCAGTACGTGGCGCTAGGCCGTGGAGCCGAGGGGCTGGACACGATCTATCGGGAGAAACTGAGCCTGGTGCCGCAAAGCGAGCTGAACCAACGGATGGAGCGCATTCCGTTAGAGCGATTCGAATGGCCGCTCGGGGCCGCGCTCGCGCTGTGGTTGCTGGAATTTTTCATCGGAGAACGGCGGCGGGTCAAACCGACGCGGGCGTTGCCATCGGTGGCGCGGCGGGTCACGGTGGTGGTGGCGGGCGGGATGATATTGCTAGGATCGCAGGGGACGGGGTGTGCGGGGGAAGCGCCACCTGCGGCAGTGGACGCGCGGGTCATTTACAACCAGGGCACGGAACTTTATACCAAGGGGGAGTTTGCGAAAGCCACGGAATCGTTGCGTGACTCGCTGCGCACACAGGATTTGAAGTTGCAACAGAGGTCCTACTACAATCTTGGCAATTCGCTCTATCGGACCGGCAAGGAATCGCTGGAAAAAGATCCTGAGGCGACAATCAAGACTTGGGAGGAATCGATAAAAGCCTATCAGGATGCCCTTGCGCTCGACGCCTCTGATGAAGATGCCAGCTATAACAAGACGCTAGTCGGGAAGAAGCTTGAGGAGTTGAAGAAGCAGCAAAAGAAGGATCAGAAGGATCAGAAGGATCAGAAGGATCAGAAGGATCAGAAGGATC
>JBAXOP010000280.1:0-7322 GCA_037133195.1 Verrucomicrobiota bacterium
TATTAAACGGGTAAACGAAGGTAAAGCCTTAATGTCACCCCGCATTGTCATTGGATACAGGAATGGCTTGAAAAATGGATGGTAGAAAATGGAATTATTTATAGCTCTCCTTCCAATTCTCAATCATTTCCAGATTTTTTTCTCCACAATCCTCATGACAATAAAATATCCTTACTAGAAATAAAATGTTTTGATATGAATGCAGGTGCTAATTTTGATATTGCAAACTTTCAATCTTATTGTCAATCATTAGCTACTAATCCAGAGAGAATATATTCTGATTATTTAATTTTTGGTTATATTTTAAATCAAGGAAAATTAATTATTAAAAATATTTGGTTAAAGAAAATCTGGGAGATTTGTTGTTCCAGTGAACGGTTTCCATTAAAAACACAAGTCAAGCGCGACGTTATTTATAATATTAGACCTGCATCATGGTATGCCGCTAATCCAACTTACAAACCATTTAAAACTAAAGATGAATTTGTTAAAGCGTTATATGAGACCGAAGAAATGTATTTAAAAAGAGTTTCTGAAAACAAAGGTGTTTATTTGGTCAATAAACTACTTTAATAATCTTAGTGCTACTGATTTGACCACGGGTACAACAACTGTATTTCCTATTAAATCATATAATTTTTTATTAGGAATATTAGATTGATAACTATCTGGAAATCCAAAAAATCGTAAGCATTCTTTATCGGATAATCTTCTTATTCCTTCACCATCTACCACACCTATTCTATGCTGGACTTTGGCCACGGTGCCGGTACCCGAGATGATCGCCCCGGCTGTATTCCCGGCAATTTTCGTGGGGCCGATTTTCAGCAGCGGTGCGCCCTTGTTCACATAACTGTTGATGAAGGCGTCCACCTCGGGGAATGTCCAGATGTGGCCATGACCCCGGTTGATCTGGATGCAGAGCGTGACGGGCGTCTTCACCAGGTTGTAAGATTTCTGATAGCTATCAAGCGGATAGGCGCCATCATTGGTGCCGTTCATGAACAACATCGGGCATTGCGCCTGCCCAAGGTAGCGCGACGGCTCGAAATTCACCACCCAGCGCTGTTTAAGATCGTCCGGCATTTTTGAAAAGTAGTTATCGACCCAAGCGCTTTTCTCATGGATGAAGCCGCAGCCATAAACCGGGACCGCCGCCTTGAAACGGTGGTCCAGTCCGGCCACAATACACGTCAGATAGCCACCCCAACTGATGCCCGTCAGCGCCGTGCGCATAGGATCCACCTCCTTGAGCGAGGCCAGCAGGGAATGGCCGCGGATGACCGCCGCCACCGCCTGATAGGTCCAGATATCCTTGGCCTCATCCGGCCCGAAGGCCATGAACTTGATATTATCCCCCTGCTCCGGCCCGCCATCCGCCATGTGTCCTGCCGGCCCATTGCCAGCCAGATCCATCGCCAGCGCCGCGTATCCGTTGTCCACCCAATGCTTGACCCAGTCGCGAAAGGCTGCGCCGCCGCCACCATGGACGAGGACGATTCCCGGAAACGGGCCGGCACCTTCCGGCTTGCCATAATAAGCAAACACGCGGGTTGACTTGCCCTTGAAAGTTTCGCCCTCATAGTACACCTCCTGGATCCGCTCTTTGGCTTCGCCCCAGGTGGCGTGCGGCACTTTTGATAGCGCCGCCATGTCCCACAGGCCGGTCTGTTCTGCCCTTGCAGACAAAACCGCAGCAAACAGTATCGTCAGCAACACCGCGAAAATGCCGCTCGGCCTATCGTATTTTGTGTGTTTCATCATAGTTCTTTTTATGTTCTTGTTAGGTTGAAATTAGGTGAAGGAAACAACCAACGATTGGCCGGCGTGAATTTCCACGCCGGGCGGGAGTGAAATCACCGCGCGCGAACCGTTCCGTGCCAGTTGCGCGGAAAGATTTTTTCCGGCGAGTTCCAGGTTGACAGACTGGGCGGCAGCATCCGGAACTTCAAGTGCTATGGTTTTTACTTGCATTTTCCCCCAGCGCAGGGAGATGGCCGCCTTGAGTTTCCCGTTTTCGATTTTTTGGGCATAACTGCCCCAGCCCTCGGCGCTGGTGAAGGCGGCCTTGAAATTCTCGGGGCTTAGTTTCGGTGCAAAGCCGATATGTTGTTTGGGTCCGTGGTATTCGAATCCGCACGCCGCGATGAACACGCCATAACTTGCCATGCTGCGGGCATAGTGATCGCCGCACTCGATTTCATTCCACGGGTTGCGCTTAGACGCATGGTAGCGGTCATGGACGGCACGAGTGACGGCGAGGCCTTCCTGAACGAGGCCTTCCCAAATCATGTGTCCGGCCGCCTGGTATTCGAAGCCGTTCATGCACTCGTTGAAATAGCCCGCGCAATAGGAATTGGCGTTTTTGCCGATGGCATCGGCGAAGCCCCAGTCCTTGCGCGGAAACGTGCACATCAGCAAGCCGGCCTCCCCCGCCATCGCATACCAGCGGCCGGCCCCGTTCACCGCGCGATACGGTCCGACATCCGGCGAGAAGTTATATCGCCACAGCGACTGCAGCGCGGCGCGAGTCTCCTTCTGCGGCAACACACGGCCCAGGCCGACCTGAAACGCCCACCCCTGACCCATAACTTGATCGATCTCGCAACCGGTGCCGGAATTGATGGCAGTCACATGTTTGGGGTCGATGAGGTTGATGAAATACTCGCCATCGAAAAGCCGCTTCACCAGGTTCTGGCTGCCGGCCTCGGCAATCGCACGGCATTCGGCGGCAAATGAAGGATCGTCCATTTCGGCGGCCATTGCCGCTACTGCCCGCAGGCTGGCCAAATACAATCCGCTCAGCCACGCCACCGGCCCAAACCACGCTGCGTCGAGTGTGTTGTGTTGTGCCCCTTCGAGGATGCCGTCGGCATTCCCATCCTGGCTGATGAGCCATTGCATCGCCTTCTTGATGCTCGGATAATTGCGCGTTAGAAACGCGTTGTCCGGCGACATCTGGTGATCCCGATAGGCACGCAGCAGTGTGCCCGCTTGGCCGTCGATCGCGTGCCCGGCATTGAACTCGCCGCGATGGTCTATCATACCGTCAGGTTTGAACGAGACCGCCGGGTCAAAGTCGGCGCGTTCCCGCAACACGATGTCGAGTTCCGGAAACAGCCGGCCCATCGCCTGTTCATATTGCCAGACGTGGGTGCAGGTTCCTTCGCAACAAGCAACCCCCTCCGTGCCGTAAAACCGGCCATTGGCCATGCGGTTAGCCGTTCGGGTTGCCAGAATCGACACATTGGAAAGCGTCCTGTCTAGCAACCAGAACGGCAGCGTCGAGTCATACCAAGTGTCGCGCCACAGCCGGGTCTGTGATGTGAGGCGCTCGAAATGCGCGGTGACATATTGGACGACGGCCACTGCGGAAGTATATCTAGTGGCATAGTAGTTGCCCGCCTTGTTCAATGGGCCGGCGAGCGAGAGATTCGGGAAATGCCAGGCGAGCACAAACGTCACGGTGACCGAGGCGCCGGACGCGAGCTTGAGCTTGCGCCCGATCGAACCGGTCAATTTCTCGGAAAACGGCGCCGTCCCATCCGCGCTGGCCTGATCCGCCGCCTGCCCAAGCAAGGCCAACGTCATCGTGCCATACCCCGGCAAAGCCTTGAGCGCCTCATCGGTGACAGGCTGCTCGCCTTTGACCGGTTGACCATTGGCGGGTCTCTCCGCAGAGCAGACCAGCGCAGTGAATCCAGCCTCGCGCAGCGTGCGGTTGCGCAACACCGCATTCTGGTTGCGCTGTTGCAAGCACACGCCATTTTCCAATTCGCCTGTTAGAACAGCCTCGACCACCGCGGCCGACGTGTTATGAAGCGTGAATTGCAGGATCGTCGCGGGCAAACCGGAATCGTCAGCGTTGAGAGGAATGAACGGCGAAAACGCTTCGAGCTTCACGCTCAGTGGCACTTTGGCATCGGCATATTCCACCAGGCCAAGAGGATATTCACCGCGAAACGAAATGTCAGAAAAACCATCTCGATCCAGCGTGTGGGTTTTCTCGCCAATCTTCAGGGAGAATTTTTGGGTGAGAGGCGAGCAGGGAGCCATGGGTTTGGCATAATGCGAATCACCGGTGCCGCCGATGGGCTGATTGAAAATATCCCAGTGCCACAGCCTGCCATCACCGCCGAGATAGAGTTGTCCCGTGCAAATGCCGCCGACCGGCATGCCTATCTTTTCGAGTTCCTTGCCACGATAAACCGTCCGCTCACCCCGCGCAAATAACGACTTCACCCACTCCGCCGATAGCTTCTTGTCGGCGGGCACCTGCTTGTCGAAATCCTCCCGCGTGAACGGCCCGGCCATCACCGGCAGGCGCGAAAACGCAAAGCCGGCGGCAGTGAGCGCGGAAGATTTCAGGAAGGACCGGCGAAGGTACGAGATATTGTTAGATCCGTGTTGCGTATGTACTTTAGGCTGCATGGTTCCTCCTTTCATTCCTTAGTTCATCCTCTCATTCCAATCAGAATGATCTAAAGTATAGCCGTCGGGCGTGGCATCGACTATCAGGTCGAGGAATTTGAGTCCCATGAGGTTGATGTCGCAGGGTTTGTTGTCCGCAGCACGAAGCACGGGCATCCCCAGATAAAGGCTTGCCAATGCCGCCATTCCTGGGATCGCTTGCTTGTTCATATATCCAAGGGTTTTGGTTTTTTATTCATGAATTATTTTCCGCCATCATCCGTGCGGAAAGGGGAAGCCGGCAAGCCCTCGTTGTTGTACAGATTGCAGTCATCGCCGGACATGGTATAGGCATAGCGGACGGCGACGGGCTTGGGCACCTCGGGGCTGGAGACAACCACGGTTTTGGCGTCGATGACGGCATTGGCCCAAGCCCACTTGTTGTCCTCGCCGGCGATGGCGAAGTGCTTGAGTTTGCCCTGCGGTTCCTTGACCACGGGAGCAAAGCCTTTCTTGGTGGCCACGGTCAGCCCGGAGCCGACGCTGTCGAAAATGACGCGGATCTTGTTGCCTTCTATCTTTATCTCCTTGTACAACGGGCCGCTGTAAACCAAATCCTTTTTGCCGTAGTCCTTGGCCAAGGCCCAAAGTGCCAGCCGCTCGCCGGCATCGCGCTTGTTCTTGGGATGGATATCCCCGGGCTCTCTAACATCCGCCAGGTCCATGGTCACCGCCATGCCCGTGTGCGGAATGGTCAGAGCTTTGAATTGGGCCATGCGGATTTTCGCCCAGCCGTCGCCGCCCGCGGGATCCTTGCCTGCGGGTGTATAGTTCGAACTAAACCGGCCTGCCAACTGGACAATGTAGAAGGGAAAGTCGCCTTCACCCCAGGCCGTGCGCCAGCCACCGATGAGGGCACGTAGTTTCTGATAGTAGGTCTCGCCCTCGTCGCCGTTGGATTCTCCCTGATACCAGATCGCGCCTTTGATCCCATAACGAATCAGCGGATGGATTTTCCCGTTATAGAGGCAATGCCATGTCGAGGGATAGCTGCCGTCAGACTTGTACTCGGTGGGCAAACCGGTCACTGGAGGCAATTCTTTCACTGCTCCCAAGCCGGTCGGCGAGATCCAAGGTTCGATGCGTGTACCATTGCACGCCGTCTTGATCAAACCGATGGGAACCCCGGTTTCCAATTGCAACTTGCGGCCAAAATACAGCCCCACCGCCGTGAAACGGTTGCCCGTGGTCGGCTTGCAGGGAAGCCAGGCGGCGCTTTCTTCCGACGTCCCATTGCCTCGATTCACTTTCACGTCCGTCTCAGGGTGCATCGATGGCTCGTTGACGAGATGGAACTGGCGCAGCAGAGGAACATCGAAATCCTTTTCATCGTAGGGCTTGGGATCCAGCTCGTTGTGATAGGCACCAGGCGTGAAATCCATGTTAGACTGGCCACTGCAAATCCAAACATCACCCACCACCACATCCTTGAGGGTCAGCGAGTTTTTACCGGTCACGGTCATCGTAGCCGGATTGGCGTTGGCTTTCATAGCGGCGAGCTTGACGCACCAAGCCCCCTCTTTATCGGCACTCGCCGCCTGGGTCTGGCCCGCGAAAGCGACAGTGACTTTCTCGCCGGGTGCCGCCTTGCCATAGACAGCTACCGGAATGTCTCGCTGGAGAACCATGTGCTCGTCAAAGATGCTACTAAGCGTTACATCCGCTCTCGCGGACACCACGGCAAAGAGAATTGCCCCCATGCCTGATATTGTCTTCATATTTTTTGTTATTTGCATTGTGTTGATTCCTTTGATTGTGAATATTTCCTTGCTGCCGAATCCGGATAACCCGATTGATCATTGATTCGGCTTGTTTTTGATGAAATCATCAATATTCCTCTGTGTTTGCTCTTAGCGGCACCGGCGAAATAGGGAGGGCGCATTTCGGGTGGCGATTGCGTTCCCGCCCAGTTGACAACACGGCCCGGCCAACCGGAATATGAGACATCACCGGGTGCGATACTTCCTGCGTTCTTTTTCGCCTGAGTAAGCGCCATGTAGGAATCACTCCACTTCCTCTTGGACTGCTCGTCAAGGTTTTCGTGGTTTGTTAGGCTAAATGGCAAGTCCGGCGACTCCCCTTTGTGGCATTTGACGCAGTTGCGATCGAGGATGGGCTGAATGGCACAGCCGTTCTCATCGAGAATCTGGAAATAGACCGGAATTTTTGCGGGCACAGTGAAAAGGGCTGAACCATCCTCGGAGATCTTTGCGTCGCCGAGAATGATCTTTACGTCCCAGCTCCCGTTTCCGATAGAAACAGGTGTACTGCTCAAGGCGACTCCACCCGCACCTTGGCTGGTGTTCCAGCCGATGCCCGCCGGGCGGAATTCAAGCGCCACGACCCTGAGTTTTCTGGCGGTTCCGCGGGGCACATCTTTCAATCCCGGGCCGGTATAAACGTCCTTGATGTAGTATGTGCCGGTTCTTTTCATCATATGTTAAGGCGTCACGCTGACGTTGTCGAAGCAGTTGGGGTCATAGCTGGACATCAGATACGCCCTGCCGCTTTTGTGGGCGGGATAGAATTTTTCATACCGCACCCGGGCCACTTCCTTGCCGTCGATACTGGCAGTCAGCTCGTCACCCTTGAGCACCAGCGTCAAATGATGCCAGGTGGCCGGAATGAAGCCATTTATCTTGCCGGTCGCGAGGGGTGGCACCTTCAACTTGTTCTCCTTGCCATCCACCACTTCAACAGCCTCAACCGATGCCTCAATCCACCATGTGCCATCCTGTTGGAGGACCAGGCCGGCGCCGCGCTGTTCGCCGCACCAGTAGCGTCCGCCAATCGCGGCCTTGCCGGCGGTGACCAGCACATCGGCCTGGATGGTGTAGTCGGTCCAGTTATGG
>JBAXOP010000281.1:0-7305 GCA_037133195.1 Verrucomicrobiota bacterium
GTCCACTGTGGAGCGGGCATGTTGCCCGCTGTCCAGGCAGGATGCCTGGTCCACTATGCAGCGGGCATGTTGCCCGATGTCCAGGCAGGATGCCTGGTCCACTGTGGAGCGGGCATGTTGCCCGCTGCCAAGTTACGTGTGAGATCATAGCAAGGGTCCGGTCGTCAGTATATTTGAGCCTGATTCTCTGGCGCATGGAGAAGAAACTGAAAAGGCTCATGGGCAGGAAAATTGTGGGCAGGAAAATGCAGGGCGAAGGGTTCGTGAATTCTTGTCTTCTGTCTTTTGTCTTGGAGCGCAGCGATCTTTTGTCTTTTTTCAGCTTTTCAGCTTTTCCGTATTTTCTTTTCAGTTTTCTCTTTCAGTGGAGCAGGGCGTAGGCGAGGATATTGGCGTTTATCTCCATGGAGTTTTGGATTTCGTTGCCGCCGCAACAGCAGCAACCTTCGGCGTGGGAGCTATCGTTGAGGCCTTCGGCGGAATAGACGACAACTATTTTGCCGTTGTGGGTGAATCCTTTGAGCAGGGTTTCGGGGCCGGAGTGCGAAAGCTTGAGATCCTTGACGCTGAAAACCGTGCGGAAAATATCGTGGTTCAGCGGGATGTCTTTCAGACAGTCATTACCGAAAATCGACTTCAATTCACGCTCAAACGATTTGCTCCATGCCTCGTTCGAACAGGACGCAGATGCTAGCAGAAACCCACCGTTTTCCAGGTACTTTTTCAGGTTTGCGCGCTCCTTGGCGGTCAGGTTGAAGTCGCTCTCACCGGTCATGATTACAAACGGAATTTTGAACAATTCGTCATCGGCGAGTTTGACCGCCTTGAAGCGGCGCTCGGTGGCGATGGAGGTTTTCTGCTGCACGGTGGTTAGAAATTCATCGCTAAAGCACTTAGACGTTTTGGTACCGGCATAGATCAGGTTGCCGCATTCGACGGCACCTTCTTTCGCGTAAAGCGGGAGGGTAAGTGCAGAAAAGCAGAAAAGCAGAAAAGCTGAGAGGAAGAAGGTGCGGGATTTCATGAAGGTTGGGGGTGAGGCGCAAGACTTCAAGTCTTGTTGTCTTGTTGTCTTGTTGTCTTCTACGGTGTTAAAAAGCGTTTTACCGCCTCGCGATAGGGTTCTGGGATAGCGTCCGGGGTGGCGGTGGTGGATTGGCCTTGGCGGGTTTCGGTGGGCTTGAGGGTGCCGTTTTCGGCGGTGGCCGGAAGCGGGCGGACCGGGGGTGTTTTGCCGTCGCCGTTGCGGCCACCGCCGGCGCTCGTGGCGTCATCGAATTTAAGGCGCTCGGGGCCGACGACGGGCAGGTTCATCGGGAAACCGCCGCCTGGAGCACCGGCCAGTCCCATGCCGGCGGGGCCCTGGCCTTGGCCGCCGGGTGGGTCGCCTTGGCCGGGGTTTTGGCCGAGCATGGCGTCGAGGAGTTGTTGGATATTTTCATTCACATCGAGGCGAGGTATATTGAAATCAGGAGCCTTGCCCATGGCGGCCTGGGGGAATGGTTCGGGTTCGGAGAGGAGGCGTTCGAGGATAGCGCGGGCTTGTTCGGCGTTGGCGAAGGCATCGGCGGCCTCGCCGGCCTTGCCGTGTTTGGCGGCGGCATCCATCAACGTTTCGGGAGCGGCTTCGGTGAGTTCGTCGAGGAATTTGAGGGCGGAATCAATCATAGGCGTGAGGTCGGCGTCGTCCTTGGGCAAGGCGTCGGCGCGGCGGCGCAGCTCGGTTTTGAACTCATCGAGGGCCGAGCGGTTTTTCTGCTGGGTTTCGGCGAGGGACGGGAGCAGGCGGCGGTTTTGGTCGTCGCCGTGGCGGAGTTCCTCGACGGTGCTGCCGAAGCGCTTAGCCAGATTCGTTTGGGACTCATAGATTTGGCGGAATTTAGCGGCCATTTCCAGGAGGGTTGCGGCTTGGTTCACTTTGTGGATATCGTCGTCGAGTTGTTTGGCCTGGGGTTGCTGGCGGCCGAGGCGTTTGAGCATCTCATCGATGGCTGCCTGTTGCTCGGCTTGGGGGGCTTTGGGGTCGAACTCGTCCAAGGGCTTTACGTTTTCGCGAATATCGTCGGCTTGTTTTTCGGCCAAATCCTGCAGGCGCTTTTCGAGTTCGAACGCGGGAAAATCCTTGGCTATTTTTTCGAGAAGATCGGCGGCTTGCTCGTGGGCATTCTTGGCTGCGTCGGCTGCTTTTTCGATGGCGGCGGGATCGCCTGCATCGCTGGTCTTTTTGAGATCTTCGAGGGATTTACGGGCTTGATCGATGGCCTCTCTGGCGGCCTGGAAACGCTTGGCAAATTGGTGGATAGTCGTTTTGGCGCGGACGTATTGCGCGTATTGGTCCTCGGTAATTATCTGAATGCGGGAAACTTCCGAACTGCCCTGGCCGAGCAGGGATGGGTTGTGGTCGGACGCGTCGAGCATCAATTCAATGGTCTGACCCGCTTCCAAACCCAGCGCTTCCAAGTCGAGCTTGTCCTCAAAATCGTAGGATTTGTCGCGCAGTGCCGGCGCAACGATGCGGGCGCGGTCTCGAAAGCCCGAAAGCGTGCGTACGAAATGCACTTTGGCGAGACCGAAATCGTCTTGCGCGTGGCCAGTGATCGGGATGCGCGATTTGGGCGTGGCTAACAGAATTGCCGGCGGCGAGGTAAGCACCACGCTGGGCGATAGGTCGGGCAAGGTGCGCAAGGCGAGGTCGAGCGGGCGGGCGCTGGGTGTGCCGCGCAGGTCGCGGAGGGTTGCGGAGAGGCGGCCTGACTGAGTGGCGGTCCAGGTAAAGGCGGCGGTTTGGGCACTGGGCAGGGTGGCGGGGTAGGATTGGGTGACGGGGGTGGAGCCGGGGATGGCGCTTGGGGTGAAGATGAGGGAGGCGGCGCTCAGCGGCCGGTTGCTGGTGAGTTCGAGGGTGACGGTAGAACCCTCGACGGCGGCGATTTCGTTGGTGTCGAGGGGGAATTCGGCGGCAGGCAGGCCGGTGTAGGCAGGCGGAGTGAGGCGCACCAAGCCACTGAGGATATTGGGTTCGAGGAGGATTTCCACGGGCTGCCATGTCGAGCGGGCCTTGCCGCAGCAGAAGGCAATGGCGACGGGTTCGGTGAGGCCGTCGAGTTTGCGGGAGAAGCGGGTGGGGGATTCGCGGAAAGCTGGCAGACGCAGGATAGCTCCGCTGCGGGGTTGGCGAATGAGGCACTCGATGGGTTGCTTGAGACTGCCACCGGTGATTTCCGCTGAAATGAGCAATTCCCCGCCATAGACGGTCGCTAGCTTGGCCGGCTCCAAGGTGAAAATTAGCCCACTGTATGGCGCAATGTCGGATCCGGGGTGGCGCAGGCGCTCCGCGATGGTGGCAAACGCCGCCGCTTGGGCAAGCCGCAGACCGCCGAGAGTGAGCAACGGGAGCGTTAGGGCCAGCAGCGCCAGGCCGAGGCGGCTCCACGGGATGATTTTGTTAGCAGGCAGGGTGGCTAGGGCCGCGGCAGAGGCCTCCAGAGTGCGATTTGTTAGAAATTCGGTGAGCGGGGATGGGACGGGAGTATAGGCATCCTGCCTGTCATGGACGACGGGCTTCCAGCCTGGCGTCATCTTGGCGAGGGATAGTGCGGCGGTGGCCGACGCACGCGGGTCGCACAGGGCGGCGTCGGCGCGGGCGGCGGCAATGCGGGCCGGCACGCGCAGTGCCTGGATGAGCGCGACTATGCCAGTGACGCCGCAGATAGCAACGAGTGCCGTTGTGATAGCGACGCGGGCGGACGTTTCAAAGGCCGCCACGGCGTCGGCGAGGCCGAAGGCAAGCCAGAGGCTGGCCACCAGTGCAACAAGCCCGAGGCTAGCACCCGCGAGTTTGGCACAGCGCAGCAGCACCCGGATGCGGCGGAGTTGGGAGGGGAAGGTGCTCATGGTGGGAAGCCGGTTATTGGTTATCAGGGAAGAGATCGGTCGGATTCGACCGATCCGGCCGATCTTTTTTCTGGTGCTTTGTGTTTCGTGTGGAGTGAGAACATGCGATTGAAGCAGGTGTTTTAAGCTAGTCCGTGGCGGCGGCGTAGGAACCACTCACTGGCGAAGAGGGCGGCGATGACGAAGGCGATGATGGCAGAGTTCCACGAAGCCACCCAGATGGCACCGGCCTCTTGGGTGGCTGGGGGATGCTTGACGAGCCGGGCTTTGAGCAGAGCGGTGAACGCCGCGGGCTGGATGGCTTGGCCGGCGGCAGTGCGGGCGAGTGACTCCAGAAACGCCGGATCGGGCGAAAGGTCGTCGGTTTCCTGGGGCGGGCTGGGTACGGTGAAGAGGACTTCGGGAGTCGGCGGCCCGTCGGGGCGTGGATCGCTGAGCTTGAGTGCCCACAGGCCGGGCTTATCCGGGGTGAATGAGGCACGCCAGAGCGGTCGGCCCGACGGGTCTGAAATGGCCGCGGGGCTGGCTTTGGTGAGGGTACCGGTGGGGTCGGTGATCAGAATGAGCGGCTGTGGAGCGGTGCCGGTACCGCGATACGAGAGGGTGGCGGCCAGGGTTGCTCCGAGTTCACCGCGGGCAGCGGGTAGGCGCAGTGAAAAATCCTGGCCAGGCAAAAATTCTGAGTACGAGGCCATCCATTGGATCAGCTGGGTCCAAAAGTCTTCGTAACAATTCCCCAGCTCACGGGCCTCGGGGAAAAAGTCCCATTTCCACAGCCCGTCGCCATTGACCATGCCGGTGACGCCTTGCCCGTACCGGCGGACCAACAGCGCCGGGAATTTTCCAGAATTGCCGGAGCCGGAGCCAGCCCCGTGCTCGGGGATGCCTTCGGCCAGAACCCGGGTGAACGGTTTGACCAGCGCTATCTGGCGACCGTCCCGCAGCGTCGGCAGCGCCGCCCACAGCGAGGCGTCCGGTGCCGGCAGCGCCTGCCCAAACAGCCCCGCTGCCTCGCCGTCGCGCGTCGGGGTAAACCGGAAATCCGCCGTGCTGGCTGTGGCCCAGACAACCGGCTCCAATGGCTCAAGTGCCGCCAGTGAGGCGGTGGATGCCTTGCCACGGGAGAAAAGCAACGCCCCGCCGCGGTCGCGAACGTAGGCCCGCAGCATCTCGGCTCGCTCCGGACTCAGAAATGGATCAATGTTCTTACCGAAAACAATCAGGTCATATCGCGCCAATTCATCGAGGGTGTTGGGAAATACCGGCTGGTTGGTTTCTTCATTCTTAGCCTCGCCGGAGTCGATGCGGAAGTAGCGTTCGTCGGAGAGTCGGTGGACTGAGTGGACATCCATGTGGGGTTGTTGGCGGAGGAGTTGGGCGAGGAATTTGCTATCCCAATAGGGGGCGCCCTCGACGAGGAAGACGCGGGTTTTTGACTCGAGGATGCGGATATTGAGGGCGGCGTGGTTGTTGGAGGAGCGGACTTCTCCGGCGATGACGGGGGTGTCGATGGACCAGTGGGCGGAGGCGGACGGTGCTTTAATCTCGAAGGTGGCGACGACGGTTTTGCCGGGCGGAAGCTCGTGGGTGAGGGTGGCGAGTGCCTTGCCCTCGGCATCGCGCAAAGTCACGATAGGGCGGATGGGGGCGAGCCCGGTGGATTTGAGGGCAAAGGGGATGCGCAGCGGTTGGCCGGTGAAGGCGGTTAGGGAGGCGCGGGGTTGGATGAGGGCGAGGTCGGGTGGCGGCACGTCAGTGCCGATGGCAACGGTGTGGATGGCGGTGTTGCGACTCCGGGCGCGCAGGCCGATGGCGTCGAGGTCAGCCGGAGACGAGTTGAGGGTTTGGCGACCGTCGCTCAGGACGATGATGCCGGCGAGGGATTCACCGGCGGCGGCGGCGTCTTGGAGGATTTGGGAAACGGCGGGAAGAATGTGGGAAGAGGGTCCGTTAGGTGGAGGCGGCGCGGCGGTGGAGGCGGCGTCGAGTTTGGTGGCGAAGGACTGCACACGCAGCGGCACGTCTGCGGATTTGGCGTGGTCGGTGGCTTGGCGGATGAGGGAACTGGCCACGGCGGCGCGGGTGGATCCGTCGGCAGTGGTTTGGGCCATGGATGCAGATACATCGTTGAGGACGATCCACGGGCTCGGGTGGCTCTCGGCGGGATAGCTCCATTTTCCCGGGTTGAAGAGCAGGGTGAGGGCGGCGGCGACGGCGAGCAAGCGCAAGGTGAGCAAGCGCCAGCGCATGCCGGGGCTGATGCCCGCGGAGCCCCGCCACGCGCCCAGCGCGGCGATGCCCAGCGCCAGAAAAGCAAAGGGGATGAGGAAGGGAAGTGGGAAGGGAGGGTGCAAGGGCGACGGGTAGTTATTAGTTAGAAGTTATTGTGTCTTGGAGCGCAGATGTCTTGTGTCTTCTAGCGGGCACGGGAGTGGATTAAGGATTCGAGGATGAGAAAGAGGATGGCCGCAAGAGCCAGCCAGGGCCAGAGCGGGAGACCTTGGGCGAGGGCGGCTTGGCGGACGAGCGAATCGTTGGAGGCATCGAGTTTGCCGAAGGTGGGGGTCGCCTCGAGCGGGCGCAGGTCGCTCTCGGATTCGGGGAAATTTACGGCGGAGTAAGCGATGGGCTGGCCGGAGAAGTTCCAGCGGTAGATGCCCGGAATTGCGGAGGATTTTGATTGCCAGCGGGTGCCTTCGGCGGTGGTCGTTTCGGTGAGCGGCAGCGGTTCTGCGGTCGGGCCGACCAGCGTGAGGGCTCCGGCGTGGGCAGGATCGTTGGACGACCAACTCAGCGGGCTGCCGGGAAGCGAATAAGCAGGCTCAACGGCTCCGCGCGGACGGTCTTTTAGGAAAATTTCGGCGATCGCCGGTAGAAATGCCCCCTGGGTCGGCCAGTCGGTTTTGGCGGGGTCCAGCGGCAGGTTCCAAAGCAGGATCGAGGCGCTCTCGGTCGGGCATTCGAGGATGGCCGGCACGCCGTCGGCAAAGCTGGCGATTGGGCGAATGCCGGGCAGCGCGGCGAGCGAAGCGGGAAGGCGGAGTCGCTCGCGGAAGCTACCGGCGAACGGGTTACCAAAGTCACCGGAGCGGAAAAGCTGGTTGGCGGGGTGGGTTTCGTCGGGGATGGCGGCCCAACCGGTGGGCGAGGTATCCAGTGCGAGCGGGCCATCCGCCGGATCGGCCGGAAGCTGTAGGAGGTTGCGGATGGCAGCCGACTGACAGCCGGCCGCCGGCCGCACGATCAGCGTGGTACCGGCCAGCGCCAATTTCCGCAGCCCGGCAGGCGTCTCGCCCAATACTGTTGACTTAGCACTATGGGTTATTTGAAAAGTGGCTCCGGGCAGGATGCCCGCCCCACGTGGCGCGGGCATCCTGCCCGCCGCCTCTTCCTGTCTTATTCCAGCATCGC
>JBAXOP010000282.1:0-7250 GCA_037133195.1 Verrucomicrobiota bacterium
CAAGCCGCATGATTTTGTACCGACCCAAGTGATCGGGACAGTCATGGCAGATAGTCCGGCGCAAAAGGCTGGTTTACAGGCCGGGGACAAGATTCTCGAGGTCAACGGCAAGACGGTGCGGGGTTACGCTGGCACGCTCAACAGTATTTCGGAAAATATCATTTTGAGTGAGGGCAACGAGATTGAATTCACCGTTGAGCGACCGGGCCAAGCGGCCCCGCTCAAGCTTGTGTCCAAATTTGAAATACCGGAAAAGAGCCACTGGTTCCAACGCAGTGGGTTGCGCCGCATCGGCATCATGCCGCAAGGGGAGCGCATCGATATCCTCAGCGTCAGCAAGGATAGCCCCGCCAGCCGCGCCGGACTCAAGCCCGGTGATACGCTGGTGGCCATGGACGGTGAAAAATTTCCCAATGCCAGTGCTGCGTATGATCACATCAAGGAGGCCGGGCTCAAGCCAATCGAAGTAGCGGTAGAACGCGGCGGCACGGATCTAACACTGAGCATCACGCCGCTGGTGCCGTTGTCCCCGGCGGGCAAGGGCCCGATGATCGGCGTGAGCTTTGAGGATGTGCAATTCGTCGATGAAGCCATCGTGTACCCCAAGCCGCTGCAGCAGGTGGCGGATAGCCTGACGATGATGTGGACGACTATCTCCCGGTTGGTGTCGCGGGGTTCTAACATAGGTATTGATCATTTGAGCGGGCCGATCGGTATCGCCAAACACCAGTACGCGATTCTTCAATCCGAGCATGCCTGGCAGCGCTTGCTGGCCTTCATGGTCCTCTTCAACGTGAACCTGGCGGTCCTCAACATGCTGCCTTTGCCGGTACTCGATGGCGGCCATATCACGCTGGCCATTTTAGAAAAAATCGCCCGGCGGCCGGTCAAGGCGCGGGTGCTGGAAGTGGTACAAACGGCGTTTGCGCTGATGCTTATCAGCCTGATGCTTTACGTTTCCAGCAAGGATCTTGGTGACGGTTTCGGCCGTGGTACCTCCCAAACTGAAAAACTCGTGTTCCCGCAATAGGAGGCGCGGAGTTTGGGGAAAGATGGACAGATGCTAACCGGGGATGCTATTTGTCAGTCACCTTGAAAATAAGGACCGACCATGAACCGAGCCTTCTGCGTTCATTCATGGGCCGCCCTTCCGCTACCACCACAGGAATGTGGTGGCTCCATAACCTCCGACCTCCGACCTCACGTCTCTAGCGTGCCTTGGATGAGGGCGATGAAGGCGTCTTCCATGGTCGGCTCGGTGCCTGCGGCGGTGGCCGCGAGGCTTTTGAGTTGGTCGGGGGTGCCTTCGGCGATGAGTTTGCCGCGATAGACGAGGCCGATGCGGTCGCAGTACTCGGCTTCATCCATGAAATGAGTGGTGACCATCACCGTCACACCGCGCTCGACGAGACCGTTGATGTGGGTCCAGAATTCGCGGCGGGTCACCGGATCGACACCAGATGTCGGCTCATCGAGAAACAAGATATCCGGCTCGTGCATCACCGCGCAGGCCAGCGCGAGGCGTTGCTTGAAGCCGAGCGAGAGCGAGTCAGTCTTGGCATCGAGGAACGGTCCGAGGTGGAAGATGGCGGCCATGGTGGCGGTTTTATCGCGCCGTTGGGCTCCAGTTAGGCCGTAGATGCCGGAAAAAAATTCGAGGTTGCGGCGGACCGTGAGGTTGCCGTAGAGCGAGAATTTTTGGGCCATGTAGCCGAGTTTTTGGCGGGCGCGGCCGCCACTGTGGCGGAGGTCGAGACCGACGACTGCGGCACGTCCGGCGGTGGGTGTGAGCAAGCCGCACATCATTTTAAAGGTGGTGGATTTGCCGGCACCGTTGGGGCCGAGCAAGCCATAGATTTCGCCGCGGCGCACTTGGAACGAGACTGCGTCGGTGGCGGTGAAAGCGCCGAATTTTTTCGTTAGTTGGTGGGCCTCGATGACGATTTTCCCGTCATTAGGGATGACCGGCACATGTTGGGCGAGCACCGAGTTGCCGTCGGGACCACCGCCCATGCGGTCGATGAAGGCGTCTTCGAAGCGGGGTTCGACGGGTGCCCACTGGGAGGCGGGGGCGTCGCTCAATACGGTTGGTGGCTCTGTGGGAGAAGATAGGAAGAATGGCGGCGGGCAGGATACCCGCGCCACAGTGGCGCGGGCATCCTGCCCGCCGAGGTCATTTGCCAAATTTTCAGCCCACTGGGCCGGAGCGTTGGCGCGAAAGGTCAGGCGCAGGTGGTGGCCTTGGATGGTGCCATCACTGATAGACGGGTGGGACAGGGCTTGGGCGAGCAGGCGGCGCTTGCTGCCGGCGGGGTTTTTGAGGTGCCAGCAGCGGCCGACCAGCGGCGCGGTCATCGCCTGCGGCGGGCCGGAAAAAATCAATTGGCCCTCGTTGAGCACCAAGGTGGTGCCGCACAACTCGGCCTCCTCGAGATAGGCGGTGCTCCAGACCACCGCGATGCCGTCATCGACGAGGCGCTCGACCATTTGGCGCAATTCTTTGCGGGAAATCGGGTCCACGCCCACGCCCGGTTCGTCGAGAAGGAGGAGCTGGGGGGTTCCCAACAAGGCGCAGGCGAGGCCGAGTTTTTGTTTCATACCGCCGGAAAGCTTGCCGGCGAAGCGCCCGGTGAATCGCTGCAAATCGGTGAAAGCCAACAGCTGTGCGAATGTGTCCGTGCGTTGCTTGCCGGTGACGTTGCGCAGGTCGGCATGCAAGGTGAGGTTTTCCAAAACCGACAAATCCTCGTACAAACCGAATTTTTGCGGCATGTATCCCAGTTTGTGATGGATCGCCGTAGCCTCATGCACCGGATCGTGGCCGAGGGTGCTGATGCGGCCCGAACTCGGTACCAATAACCCGGCGATGAGCCGCAATAAGGTGGTTTTTCCCGCGCCGTCCGGGCCGACCAACCCGGTGATGAAACCGCGGCGAATCTCCCCGGTGAGCGCGGCGAGCGCAGGGGCCTCCATCCCGGCAAATGACTTACTCAGGTCCGTGAAGCTGACGACAACGTCGGACACGTCAGTGTGGGGTTTGGTCTAGCGAAACGGTGACTGGCATGCCCTGGCGCAGCGAGCCGTCGGAATCACTGACGACGATACGCAGCCGATAAACCAAGGTGGTGCGCAATTCGGGCGTCTCCACCGATTTGGGAGTGAACTCGGCACGTGGCGAAACAAACCCGACTTTGCCATGAAACGGCCGCCCCGGCCTGCCATCGGTGGTGAGTAACACGCTGGTGCCCGGCGGCACCCGGCCTAGCTCGGCTTCATGCACATAGGCACGCACCCACACCGGTTGCTCCAGCGACAGCGAAAGCACGCTGGCTCCGGCCTGCATGATGGCACCCGGTTCGAGCGCACGGGTTAGCACGACGCCCGCCGAGGGTGCCTTGAGCTGGGTATCTTCCAAGTGCAGGGCGGCGCTGGCACGCGCAGCTTGCGCCTGGGCCACTGCGGCGTCCGCCGCCGCGATCTCCTCGCTGCGAAATCCCGCCTCTAGCAATTTCATTTTTGCCTCATTGAGTTTCACCCGTTGTTTGGCTTCGTCGAGGGCGGCTTCGGCGGTTTCCAAATCTTGTTGTGAGGTGCCGCCATGACCGACGAGTCCGAGGTGGCGTTGGTGGGCGCGTTGGGCATTTTTCGCCGCCACGCGGGTTTCCTCCAAGGCAGCCCGGCCTTGCTCGATGTCTTCGCTGCGGTTACCGGCTTTTTTCAGCCGCTGCTCGGCCGCCGCAGCTGCCAGCAGGGCCTCGGCGCGCGCAAGTTCCTGCTCGTATGGCTGGGCATCCAGTCTGGCTAGCAACTCGCCGGCCTGCACCGCATCGCCCTCGTCTTTGAGCACTTCCATCAGGCGCCCGGGTACCCTGAACCCGAGATCAACCCCGCGGATATCGACGTTTCCGTAAAGCGTCAGCGGGCCAGATGCAGGTGCGAATTTGCTGCGGAAGTACCAAGCGGCGGTGCCAGCCACCACCAGCAACAGAATAATTGGCAGTTTCTTCATGGGATCGGCTTTGTCCGGCGGCTGTGCTGCCCTAGCAGGTTGCTCGCCCGCTGCAAAATCGGGCATGACGGGTGATCTTGCGGCGGAGGCACGCGGCAGGCGTACCCCAGTGCCCGCCGAAACGCAAACCGATTCTCATACGACGATACCAGATTCCGGGTGGCAGCATAGGTGTCGCGCCAGTCTTCGCAGACACAGGGTAACCACCGCGCCAATGTCGGACTCTTACACGGCCTGCCTAATTTCACCCACATAATTTCGGACTTGGAAAACCCCGCACTCCTGCCGATGCTTCGGGCATGCCACAACCTCATATCGACGTGCGCTACGTCGCGCGCCTCGCCCGCCTGGAACTCAGCGACGCCGAAATCGCTACGTTCCAGCCGCAACTTGTTGCCATCCTCGGCCATGTCGAAACGCTCTCTCAACTCGACGTGGACGGTATTGAGGCGAGCGCCCACGCGGTTCCTGTTTTTGGCAGGATGCGTGCGGATGTCCCGCTCACCTCCCTCCCCCTCTCCGCCGTGCTGCAAAACGCCCCAGACCAATTCCAAGGCCAATTCCGCGTGCCCAAGGTGGTCGCCGACGCTTGATTTTGATCTAACACATTTTTCAAAAAATGACCCTCAGTACACTCCGCCAGCAACTTCTCGCCGGGCAAACGACCCCCGCCGCTATCCTTGAGCGGCTTGCCGGGGCCATCGCCGAGCGCGATGGCCGCACCGGTGCCTATCTCTCCCACGATCTGGAATCCGCCATGGCGGAGGCGGCTCATGCCGATCTATCGCTGCCGCTGGGCGGCATTCCCATCGCCATCAAGGACAACATCAACGTGCTCGGCCAGCCATGCACTTGCGGGTCGCGGTTTCTAGCGGAAAACTACCGCTCGCCCTACGATGCCACCGTCATCCGCAAACTGCGTGCCGCCGGTGCCATTCCTTTTGGCCGGATGAATCTCGATGAATTCGCCATGGGTTCCTCGACCGAAAACTCCGCCTTGCAGACGACCCGCAACCCCCACGATTTCGAGCGGATTCCCGGTGGCTCGTCTGGCGGAGCTGCCGCTTCCGTGGCCGATCTGACGGCCGTCGTTGCCCTCGGATCGGATACCGGCGGCTCGATCCGCCAGCCCGCCTCACATTGCGGCGTGGTCGGCTTGAAACCGTCCTACGGCCGCGTCTCGCGCTACGGATTGGTCGCCTTTGCCTCGTCGCTGGACCAGGTCGGTCCGCTAGCCCGCAGCGTGGAGGATGCCGCGCGCATTCTGCAAGTCATTGCCGGGGCAGATCCGATGGATTCCACCTGCCTCGAGGCAGCTGTGCCGGATTACCTTAGCGGGCTCAACGACGGCGTCAAAGGTCTCAGGCTCGGTTTGCCCAGGGAGTACTTCGGCGAGGGCATAGCGCCCGGCGTGCGCCGACAGGTGGAAGCCGCCGTCCAAGCGCTCGCGGCCCAAGGAGCCGAAGTGGTGGATATTTCGTTGCCTCACACCGAATACGCTGTGGCCACATATTATGTCATCGCCACGGCCGAAGCATCATCGAATCTCTCACGCTTCGACGGGATCCGCTACGGCCACCGCGCCGCCAACCCGGCGGATATTCCAGACCTCTACCAACGCTCCCGCGAAGAGGGCTTTGGCCCCGAAGTCAAACGCCGCATCATCCTCGGTACCTACGTCTTATCATCCGGCTACTACGACGCCTACTACGGCCGCGCCCAGAAAGTGCGCGCTCTTATCCGCCGCGATTTCGAAGCCGCCTTCACCCGCGTCGATGCCATCCTCTCACCCGTGGCCCCCAGCCCGGCTCGCAAACTCGGCGGCTCGACCATCGATCCGCTGGATGAGTATCTATCGGATATTTTCACGCTGGCACCCAATCTCGCCGGCATTTGTGCCATTTCTGTCCCCTGTGGCGTTACTGCGTTCGATGGTGCCGCTGCCCTACCCGTGGGTTTGCAGATCCTCGGGCCGCACTTGGGGGAGGCGATGTTGTTGCGCATTGCCCGCGCCGCCGAGATGTGTGGGTGAAACAAAATCGCAATACCGCCAAACTTGTTGCGTAGTGTATCCTCTGGTTTGCAATCCGCCACCCGTCATCCATCTTCCAAGCCCGCCCATGAAGCCTTTCTCGCCGATCATCCTGCTCGCCCTCATCTGCCTCGCCTCCTCCTGCTCCAAGCGCCCAGTCCGTGCCGCAGCTAGCGGGCCCACTGCCGCGGATGCCCCGGCGGCTAGCTATTGCCTGCCCGCCTCTACGGCTTGGTCGGAGGAGGAATACTCCCAGTGGATGACCCGCGCGGAGTTGCAATTTTTTCAAGAGCAGCTAGCTGCGGGCCAATACTTCGCGCACGTTGAAGGCCGCAACAATGCCGGCTTGTGCGAGTATCGCGCTGTGCGCAAACCCTTGCCTGTCGAGCAATATGTCGAAGCCGCCGTCTTCTGGGGCTTGGACGACAAGGACGTCTTCGAGAGGGAATTGAGCCTGCTTCGCGCCGGTTTTGTCCGCAAGAGTATGCAGGTATTTGTCAATGCCTCTGGTAGCGCCTTGCATCAGATCGTCTGGCTCCGGCCCCTCGGCACCCCGCAGCCCAGCACCACGGCCAGCACACCGCCCGTGCGCCCCAAGGTGGCTGCGGCCAGTCCGCCAGAGCCTTCGCCTGCTGATGCGTCTGCCGCCACCGATCCTCCCGTGCCGTCCCCTCCCGATACTGCCACCGAGCCGGTTCCCGTACCGGATACCTCTCCGCCTGACGAAAAGCCCCCCACCGCCATCATCGTCGCTCCGACGGATACCCGTCCCGCCGCCGATCACGACGTGCCTAATCCAAAAAAATGTATCACCTATACCGTCGTTCAGGGCGACGTTTTGGAAAAAATTGCGCGTCGCCATCATACCACTGCGGAGGCGATTTTGGCGGCCAGCGACCTCAAGAACGACAGCCTGCGCATCGGCCAGAAACTCAAAATCCCCAAAAAATAAGCCCGGGCGTCTTCTTCATATCCTCTGCGTTTCGTTGATTCCCGGCCCCAAAGCCTAGCACTTGCCCCACGCTTTCCACACAGGCGCATCCACGGATGCCCGTAACGCCTAATTACTACTAATCTAGTAAAAACGCGCAACCACCTCGCTGCCCAGTCGCGCGACAACACTTGATACTACTAATCTAGTACCTGCCCCCCGTGGCCAGTTTTTTTGTAAACCTCCACCGTGGTACGCCCTTTCAAGACTTTTTTGTG
>JBAXOP010000283.1:0-7199 GCA_037133195.1 Verrucomicrobiota bacterium
ATGCCTTGGAAACTAAACCCTTCACGGTGTTGTTGCCCGCCCGCGGGCCATTCCTTGCTCCCGCGCTTGGCACCAACGCCAATATCGAATTCGTGTTGCGCATGGCCGCAGTGCCACCGGGGCAGGTGCCATGCCTGTTAGGTAGCATTCGGGAACTCGGCGCCTGGGATGAACCGCACGCCTTGCCGTTGGAGGAAATCGCCGCCAACCTCTGGCGGGTTGCCCTCTGCCTGCCTGCCGCCGGACATATCGAATATAAGTACGGCCTGTGCGAGTTGGCCAGCGGGCGGTTGCTCACGCTCGAGCATGGCCCCAACCGCTCTCTGGCCAGCCATGCCTGCGGGCCGCGCCAATGGACTCGGGTGAGCGACGAAGGCTACGCCCGCAATCCGAGGGAAATGTTCCGTGGCTGTGGGGTGGCGGTGCCGGTGTTCTCGCTGCGCAGCGAACGCGGGCTTGGCGTCGGTGAGTTCGCTGATCTAACTGCGCTGGCGGATTGGGCCGCCGCCACCGGGTTGCGCATGATTCAGATCCTGCCAATCAACGATACCACTGCTGCGGATGATTGGACAGATTCCTATCCGTATTCGGCTATAAGCGGGTTTGCCTTGCATCCGCTCTATCTGCGCATGGACGATCTTCCCTATCCGATGCCGCCGGAATTTGCCGCGCTTGCCGCCGCCGCACGTCTCCAACTCAACCCGCTTCCCGCTGTGGATTACGAAGCCGTGATGCGGGTGAAGCGCCGCCTCACCCATCAGATATATGAGCAACATCAATCAGCCTTGCTGGCTGACGCGCGTATTCATAAATTTCTGAAGCTGAACCGCGAGTGGCTGATTCCTTATGCGGTCTTCTGTCTGCTGCGCGAGCGCCACCACACCGCTGACTTCAGTCGCTGGGGTGAGTGGTCCACCTATGACTGCGAGCGGGTCGAGGCCTTGGCTAACAAGTCGGCGGCGTGTTGGCCGGAGGTGTTCTATCACATCTGGCTGCAATACGAACTGGACCGCCAGTTGGCCGCCGCTGTGTGCCACCTTCATGCGCTCGGCATCGTTCTCAAGGGGGATTTGCCCATCGGTATAGACCGCCATTCGGTCGAGGCGTGGTCGTTGCCACACTTATTCAAGATGAGCGAGCAGGCCGGCGCGCCACCCGATGCCTTCGCCACCAAGGGCCAAAACTGGGGTTTCCCAACCTATGACTGGGATGCCATGCACCGCGATGATTACGCATGGTGGCGGGCACGCTTCGCCCAACTGGGCCGCTATTTCGATGCCTATCGCATCGATCACATACTCGGGTTTTTCCGGATCTGGCAAATTCCCCAAGACCAGGTGGAAGGCATTATGGGGTGGTTCGAGCCAGCCATGCCCGTGACTCTGGACGAATTGCAGGTGCGGGGCATCGCGTTTGATTTTTGCCGGTTTTGTCGTCCCTATATTCGCGAGCATTCATTGGCCGGGCGCTTTGGTGCTGACGTGGATTGGGTAAAGGACCAATACCTCGAGCCTTGCGGATATGACTATTGGATGTTAAAGGAAACCGTCGGCACCCAGCGGCGCATCGTCGAGTGCTTTCGAGAGGCGACTGCGCCCGACTCGCCGGAGCGGGCCCGATATGAATGGATCCGTGACGCTCTGATGGATTGTGTGAGTGAGGTGCTATTATTTGAGGTGCCGGGCAGCGGGGGCAGGCAGTTCCATCCGCGCTGCCAGATGCGTACCACTCATTCCTATCAGGAACTCGACGACGACGTGAAGTGGCGCCTCGATGAGTTGTATGACGATTATTTCCATCGGCGACAGGAGGATTTCTGGCAAGCCTGCGGCTATCAAAAATTGCCGGTGCTGCGTCACGCCACCACCATGCTCTTATGCGGCGAGGATTTAGGCATGGTCCCGGCATGTGTGCCAGGCGTGATGGCGGAACTAGGTTTGCTTTCCCTCGAAATCCAACGTATGCCTAAATCCCTCCACGCCGACTTTTCTCATCCGGCCGACGCTCCCTATCTGAGTGTGGTCAGCCCGTCCACCCACGATATGCCCACCTTGCGCGAATGGTGGCGCGAGGATGGCCAACTCACCGGCCACTTCGCGTGGAGTATGTTAGGGGTGGATTTCCCCTCGCTCAACCTGTCCGGCGACACCGCCGCGAGCATCCTTGCGCTGCATTTCCACTCGCCAGCCATGTGGGCTCTGGTCCCGTTGCAGGATTTACTGGCAATTGATGAATCCATCCGCCACCCCGAGCCCGCCGCCGAGCGCATCAACGTGCCTGCCAACATGCCCCATTACTGGCGCTACCGCATGTTCCTTGGCCTCGAGCAACTCGCCGCCGCAGGGCCTTTCAATGCTCGCCTGCACGCCATGGTCACTGCGGCGGGTCGCTGAAGGCGGTTGATCCGTCTGGTCATTTACCCTCCCAATAAGGGAAAATGGAAACGGTAGGAGTGTCGTCTCTCCCTACCGTGCCGCATCCGGGCCAGGTTATTCAGAATATTTAGGCGTCCGTGCGGCATGAGGGGATCATTGCCGCTGCGGCTTGTTGCGGCGGGGAATTTCTCCCGGGGCGCTGCAAGATTGGCTGATTTTTGCCGGTAAACGTCATTCGTTCCGATGCAAATTCCGCTCCGCTCCGCCAGTTTCGCCTTGTTGTTCCTCACCAGCATGTCAGTGCTGGCAGCGGACAAGGTGCTCGTGTACACCCGCAATTTCACCAAGGATGGCAAGGGGTTTGTGCATGACAACATCGCCGCATGTGCCAAAGCCATTAAGGAATTGGGGGAAGCTAATGGGTTTGAGGCCGATGTGTCTGACGATCCGGCGGTGTTCAGCGCGGCCAACCTGAAGCAATACAAGGCACTGGTGTTCGGCAATTCCAATAACGAGGCGTTTGCCACCGAGGACCAGCGCGCGGCGTTCAAGGCATATATTGAAGGGGGCGGGGGATTTGTCGGAATCCATTCCTCGACGGGTTCGGAGCGGGATTGGCCATATTTCCAACAAGTGCAGGGCGGCAAGTTTTTGGTGCATGCGCCGCTGCAAAAATTCACAATCAAGGTGTTAGACGCCAAGCATCCGGCCACGGCGCATCTGGGTAATACTTGGGAATGGATTGATGAGTGTTATTTTTTCACTAACCTCAACCCGAAGCTCACGGTCCTGCTCGCCGTCGATACCTCCGTCCCCTTGGAAAAATTCTCGCAAAACCAGCCCAACCTCGGCATGCTCAACGGGCATTTTCCCCTCGCTTGGTGCCATGAGGAGCACGGCGCTCGGGCGTTCTATACCTCACTCGGCCACAAAATCGAATACTACTCCGATCCGACCTTCAGAAAACACCTGCTCGGCGGTATCCTGTGGGTCGTCGGTAGCTCAAAATAAACCTAACATATATCTACCCATGCATACTACATCAACTACCAATCGCCGCGGTTTTATCAAACTCACCGGCGGCGCGGCGGCGGCCATCGGCTTTCCAACTATCATCCCGTCACGCGTGTTAGGCGCGGCGGCACCCTCCAAACTGATCCAAATCGCCCAGATCGGCTGCGGTCGCATCGGTAACGAAATGGACATGCCGGGCGTGCTCCGACTGCCGGAATTGGCACGCATCATCGCAGTGGCGGATTTTGATTCGGCGCGTGCGGCTGCGGCGAAGGCTCGCATCGAGGACACATATGCCAAGTCTATCAAGCAATCGGTGGACGTCACCGCGCAGCAGGATTACCGGGAAATTCTCGCCAACAAGGCGGTGGATGCGGTGATGATCAGCACTCCCGACCACTGGCACGCGCAGTTGGTGGTAGAGGCGGCGCTGGCCGGTAAGGACGTGTATGTGCAAAAACCTCTGAGTCTGACAATTGGCGAGGGCCGTCTGGTTAGTGATGTCTTGCAGGCGAAAAAGTCTGTGTTTCAGATTGGTTCCCAGCAACGCTCCACCGAGCAATTCCTGCGCGCCTGTCAGTTGGTGCGCAACGGTGCCATCGGCAAGATCCACTCCATCAAGATTGGCTTGCCGATTGATCCGGCCGGCGGCAATCCCAAGGAAATGCCGCTGCCCGCCACCTTTGATTACAATTCGTGGCTTGGTGCCACCCCGCAGGTATATTACACGGAGGACCGCTGCCACCCGCAACACGGGTTCGGACGTCCCGGTTGGTTGCGCCTCGAACAATTTGGTGCCGGTATGATCACTGGTTGGGGATCTCATCATATCGATATCGCTCATTGGGCCATGGGCACAGAACACACCGGCCCCATCAGCGTGGTCGCCAAGGCCACTTTCCCCGATAAATCAAGCTTCTGGAATGTGCACGGCAAGTATCACGTCGTACTCCATTATGCCAATGGCGTGGAAATGACCATCTCAGACGAATTACCGAACGGCATTTTGTTTGAAGGTGAAACCGGCTGGATTTGGGTTAGCCGCGGCGGCGCGCCAGCTACCGCCAGTGATCCACCGGCCAGTCAAAAGGCCGCCAAAGCCTTCAATAGCAGTGAAGCCGCGCTGGCCACGGCCGACCTAACCAAGCACGAGATCCAGCTCCATAAGAGTCCTAAGTGGAACCACCACCTCGACTGGCTGCAGGCTATAAGCGAACGCAAGCCGGCGGTGACCAGCGGGGAGGCCGCCCACCGGACTTGTTCGGTGTGCCTGATGTCATCCATCGGCATGAAGCTGGGCCGCCCCCTCAAGTGGGATCCCGCCACCGAACATTTCGATGACGCCGAGGCCAATGCCTTGCTCAACCGTCCCGAACGCGCGCCTTTCGGCGCCTTCAACGCTGCTAAACACGCCGGCTTTAGCCAATTTAAGACTCTCTAGCATGAAATCAGCCATTCCCCGCATCTCGTTTTGGTTAGCTATCGCAGCGGCGCTGCCCGCAGCGTTCGCCGCGCCGCCGCCCACTGTCAAGCTCATCACGCTCGATCCCGGGCATTTTCATGCGGCCTTGGTGCAGGCATCCGACTACCCACAGGTGGATGCCAACGTGCATGTATATGCGCCAGTCGGGCCGGATCTCGACCAGCATCTCAAGCGCATTGATGGCTACAACACGCGTGCCGAAAAGCCGACTCACTGGCAAGAGGATGTGTACAGCGGCCCGGATTTCATGCAGCGGATGTTAGATGAGAGGAAAGGCAATTTGGTGATTCTTTCCGGCAATAACTCACGCAAGGCAGAGTATATCTTGCGTGCCATTCAAGCTGGCTACAACGTGTTGAGTGACAAGCCGATGGTGATTGTGCCGGCGGACTTGGAGAAGATCAAGCAGGCGTTTGCCGAGGCGAAGAAGCGCGGGGTGTTGTTATATGATATCATGACCGAGCGCCACGAGACAACCACCATCCTGCAGCGCGAACTCTCCCGCATGCCGGAGGTGTTTGGCACTTTGCTTAAAGGCAGTGCCGAGCTGCCGGCGATTACCAAGGAAAGCGTACATCATTATTGCAAGACGGTTTCCGGCAAGCCATTGCAGCGCCCGCCGTGGTTCTTCGACGTCACCCAACAGGGCGAGGGCATCGTCGATGTCACCACTCATTTGGTGGACTTGGTGCAGTGGGAGGCGTTTCCCGAGCAGATATTAACACCCGCTGACGTCACGGTGCTCGCGGCACGCCGCTGGACCACCAAGGTGAGTGCCGCGCAGTTTGAGAAATCCACGATGCTCAAGGAATTTCCCGCATCCCTCAAGAGTTGTGTGAATGGTGCCGGTGAGTTGGAGGTGTTTGGCAATGGCGAGTTCTCCTATACCTTGCGCGGCGTGCATGCCAAGGTATCCGTCACCTGGAATTTCGAGGCTCCGGAGGGTGGGGGAGATACGCACTTTTCGATCATGCGCGGCAGTGCCGCCAATCTCATCATCCGCCAGGGCAAAGAGCAAAGTTATAAGCCAGTCCTCTACGTCGAGAACACGGGCAGTGTGAGCGCCGCTGACTTTGAGAAAAACCTGCAAGGTGCCATCACCAAACTCCTAACTCTCTATCCAGGACTCACCGTCAAACCCGCCGGCACCGCGTGGCAAGTCGTTGTACCGGAACGCTTTAAAATTGGCCATGAGGCCCATTTCGCGCAGGTGACGGCGAAGTACCTGCAATATCTGGCGGATGGAAAGCTGCCTGACTGGGAAGTGTCCAACATGCTCACCAAGTGCCACACCATCGTTGAGGCCTACCGTCTTAGCCGCTGATCCCATGCGTCCTGACCAATGGCAACTTTTCAAGGCGGCGGCTAAGCGCCAGTCCGGCGCGGGTGTGCCGCTCGCACTCATCGTGGACAGTCCGTGGCTACCCGCCCACCTCGGCATCACGCACAATGACTATTACTTTGATTCGGAGGTGTGGTTCGACGCGCACCGCAGGGTCATCGAGGAATTTCCAGAGGTGACGTTTTTCCCCTCGTGGTGGGCGGAAATCGGCATGGCGGCGGAACCCTCCGCGCTGGGCGTGCGCATCCGCTTTTGGCCGCATCAAACACCCAGCGAAGAATGCGTGCCGTTGCGCCTCGAGGACCTCGACCAACTCACCCCGCCCGACCCCACCAGCGACGGATTCTGCCCGCTTATATTGCATCGTTACGCGACGATGAAACAACGCATCTTCGACGCCGGTTATACGATGCCCGTAGTAGCAGCACGCGGGCCGCTGTGCACCGCCGCGTTTTTCCGCGGGGTCACCCAGTTGATGATGGACTTGATGGATGAACCGCAGCGCGCGCTCCAACTTATCGACCTTTGCACCACGCTGACCATCGACTGGCTCAAGGCGCAGGCCGCGGCCATCGGCCCATGTGTGGAGGGGATTTTGGTGCTCGACGACATCGTGGGCATGATCGGCCCGGACGCTTACGCGCAATTCGCCCATCCCTATCTCAAACGCATTTGCGCCGCCTTTCCTAACGATTGGGTCAAGGTCTATCACAATGATGCGGGCATCGACGCCTGCCTCGAACGCCTGCCGGACGCCGGCTTTGACGTGCTCAACTGGGGCAAACAGACGGATATTGCCGACGCCTGTGCGCGCCTCGGCGGCCGCATGACGCTCATGGGCAATGTCGCGCCGTTGGAAATTGGCGTGCGCGGCAGCCCCGCACAGGTCGAACAAGCGACGCTCGACGTTCTGCGCAAGGCGGCCGGCCATCCGCTGATTCTATCCGTGGGTGGCGGCGTGAGCCCCGGCATGCCCGCCGCCAAC
>JBAXOP010000284.1:0-7196 GCA_037133195.1 Verrucomicrobiota bacterium
TACAAGGCGCGCTTGAAATGCTGCATATTCCTTATACCGGTAGTGGCGTCATGGCCGCCAATCTGTTCTTCGGCACCGGCATCCCCGCCGCCATCCTCATCTTCAACAAGGGCAAGTCCGAAGCCGGACGGGCAACCCACGACGACGTGCTCTTCATCGACGCCTCCCGCGACTTCAAAGACGCGAAAAACCAGAACGTCCTCACCGACGGGCACCTCGACAAAATCGTCTCCACCTATCGAGCCTTCAAAACCGTCGAGAAATACGCCTACCGTGCCACCCCGCAGGAACTCGCCGACAATGATTTCAACCTCAACATTCCCCGCTACGTCGATACCTTCGAGGAGGAGACCGAAATCGACCTCAAGGCGGTGAAAAAGGAAATCACCAAACTGGAATCCGAACTCTCCGCCGTGCGTGCGAAGATGGACGGCTACCTCAAGGAACTCGGACTCTAACTCACTCGCAAATCATGAAGAACCAACCCCTTTCCAAAACCTCCGGAACCTTCGAAGCCATCAAGCGAGTCTCTCCGGCAGGAAATGAATCCTGGTCCGCCCGCGAACTGGCTCGCGTGCTCGAATACTCGGACTTTAGGAATTTTCTCAACGTCATCGCCGACGCTCGCGTGGCATGCACTCAAAGCGGACACCCGGTGGATGACCATTTCGTTGAGTTCACCGATATGGTCGAGATCGGTTCCGGTGCCCGCCGCAACGTGGAGGATTGGCTTCTTTCCCGCTACGCCTGCTATCTTGTCATCCAGAATGCCGACCCATCGAAACCGCTGGTGGCTCTCGGTCAAACCTACTTCGCCACTCAAACCCGCAAGCAGGAGTTGGAGGGGGAAGCCCGCCAGAAGGAAGACCAAAAACGTCTGTTGCTACGCGACGAGATGAAGACCCACAACAACCGCCTCGCCGGTGCTGCAAAACAGGCGGGTGTGGTGATGCCCATCGAATACGCCATCTTCATGGATCACGGCTACAAAGGACTCTATGGAGGCCTTGGCGCGAAAGACATCCATCGCCGCAAGGGACTCACCAAGAAGCAAGGCATTCTCGATCACATGGGCAGTACCGAGTTGGCGGCCAATCTCTTCCGCGCCACCCAAACCGAAGATAAACTCCGCCGCGAGGGAATCACGAGCAAAGATACCGCTAACCGCGTCCACAACGAAGTCGGCAAAAAAGTCCGCCAGACGATCCGCGAACTCGGCGGAGCCATGCCCGAAAACCTCCCGGTCGCGGAAGATCTCAAAAAAGTTGCCAGCAGGGAAAAGAAGCGTCTCAAGGACGAGTCCAAATCACTCCCGAAAACGAAAGGAAAAGCCGAGTGACTCTCACCGTGCCCACCGCCCCCAACCGGGGCCGAGAACATAGTCCGGGACAGAGCGCAGCAATGCCCCTGGATCTAACGATCCAAGATGTGATGCGCCCTGAAGGGGCGCGAGAATCCGCCGATGGTGGAGAGGAGGTGGGAATATGAAATTGCCGAAGGGATGGAAGGAACGTCAGATTGGAGATCTCGCTATAATTTCTGGTGGTATCCAGAAAGGACCACATCGAAAGGCCTCGCTCAACCCAGTTAGATACCTAACCGTTGCTCATGTTCAGCGCAATCGGGTGCTGGTTGATGATCCCCGTTTCTTTGAAGTTACAGCATCCGAACTTGATCGTTGGAGGTTGGAAAAAGGTGACGTATTGATTATTGAGGGAAATGGCAGTGTCGATCAAGTTGGGCGAACTGCTCTATTTCGTGGTGAAATCGACAACTGTGTTCACCAGAATCATGTAATCAGAGTACGACCAGACATCGCTCAAACCTCAGGCGAGTATCTCAATTCCTTTATGAATTCGCCCTTAGGACAGGCAGTAATTCAATCGCAAAGCAACACGACAAGCGGACTTCGCACACTCAGTGTTGGTCGTATTCGCGAAATTGCGGTCCCTCTCCCCCCGCTCACCGAGCAACGCAAGATCGCCGACATTCTTAGCACCTGGGACGAGGCCCTCGAAAAACTCGACGCCCTCATAGCCGTAAAGGAGCGCCGCAAACAGGCGCTCATGCAGCAACTCCTCACCGGCAGAAAGCGCTTTCCCGCCTTTGGCAAAAAGGCATGGACGAAGGTGCGGATGAATCAAGTGCTGGAACGGGTATTCCGCCCGATTAAATGGAGCGCCGGGATGGCTTTGTCGCTCATCAGCATCCGCCGTCGTTGCGGCGGTCTGTTCCGGCGGCCAGATCTGCTGGGCTCGGAATACAAAACGCAAGATCTCCACGATCTCAAGGCCGGCGATTTCCTGGTTTCCAAGCGTCAGGTTGCCCACGGCGCGTGGGCTATGGTCACCCCGGAGTTCGCCGGCGGCCACGTCTCCAAGGAATACGCCATCTTCGTCAATATCGCGCCCGCCAAGCTGCACATGCCTTTCTTCTCCTGCCTTGCCCAGACCCCGCGCATGATCCGCCTGTCCCGCGTTGCCAGCACCGGCGTCCACATCGAGAAACTCATCTTCGATCCCGATATCTTCCTCCGCGAATCCATCCGCATCCCCGCCGATCTAGCCGAACAACGCCAAATCGCCGCCATCCTCGACACCGCCGACCAGGAACTCACCCTCCTCCACACCCAACGCAACGCCCTCGACCAGCAAAAACGCGGCTTGATGCAGCGGTTGCTGACTGGCAAAGTCCGGGTCAAACCAAATTGAGATCATGCCTGCCAATCCTTTCACGCCAGACGTTCTTTCCGCGGCTTTTCCTGAATTATCAGGATTCGGCCATATCAAATCAGGCACCTTCAAGACGGTCCACCGCGTCAAAACATCCTGCGGCCGGGACGAGGTGTTGAAGATCATCCGTTTGCCACAAGACTCAGGCACCGATGCCGCCCGCGCTTTTCGGGAACAGGAACTCGGACGGGCGAAGCGTGAAACGGCTTTGCTTGCGGATCTGAATAGTCCTTATGTCGTCAGGCTCGGCATGGTTTCACCTTCAATCATCGACCTTGGTGGGGAAAACTGTGTGGCCTATACCGAGGAATTACTACCAGGCCGTGATCTGGAGGCGGTGATCGCAGACCGCATCCAACCCAGCGAAGCCGATGTCAAGTTGCTCCTCAGCGCGCTCGTCCATGCGATCCAAGCCTTGTGGACCCGCCACAAAACCGTCCACCGCGACATCAAACCCGCCAACATTTTCGCCACCGGACTTCAGGATCGCCCCTATGTACTGCTAGACTTTGGAATCGCTTACAACGTGGATGAGCCGGGTTTGACCGTCAACCCTTCGCATATTCCACATACACCGCTTTACATGGCGCCGGAGATGCTCGATCCGAACTTCCGCGAATCCCTGAGTTACCGGGCGGACCTTTATGCCGCCGGCGTCACGACGTTCGAGTTCGCAACGGGCGGAATACCTCCCCTGGCCAAAACCGGGGATAGTCTCGCGAAAACCTATACCCGTGTTCTTCATCAGGAACCCGCGCGCCTCGCCACGATTCGCACTGACCTTACGAAAAACCTCACAGCACTGATTGATCAATTAATGAAAAAGAATCCAGCGCTCAGACCCGGCAATCTTTCGCTCATTCTCAACCAGCTCAAGTAAACGTCATGCAACTGCTAGCACAACACGGATACGGAAACGGCGGCAAAATCGAATCGGGCCTGGATGAAGGCGTCCTCGACGGAGTGATCTTCGGTGCCAAGGACATCAGCCCCGAAAGACTCGCCGTTCGGCTGGAACAACTCGCGAATGACTACCCGCAAAGTGTCCGGCTGTTGGATCCCCAATTCTACGCGTCGCTGATCGCATCGCAGCCTGGCGCAAGGCTTGGCTCCCTCGTCGGTGACAACTCCCACCCCTATTTCGAGGCACGCCGCCGGCGTGATCTGGAGCGCGATACGCAGGTGGACCAGGACATCATGAACACCCTGAACTACCAGAGGGGCTTGCCCGTCAGTGCCTTCATCTCTCCCAACATCGTCATCCGCCGTTCATTCGATTCCATAGAGGGAACCATCGCGAAAACATTCCTTAGAAACGCATCCGATGCATTTTCCATCGAAGGGGATGGCCGGCCTTTGTATGCCACATTGGCGATCTCCGCAGCGGCACTCAACGACAGGATAGAACTCCAGAATTTCCTTCAGGAAATCACCGAAATGGAAAATCCACCCGAAGGTTTCTATCTCCTGTTGGAAAAAATTGACAGTTCCATTCCATCGTCCCTCACAGAACCGGATATTCTTTCCCGGTGGATGTTGATCAATCACACGCTGAAAATGAATGGCTTCCAGGTAATCAACGGCTATACGGATGCCCTAAGCCCTTATCTGGCCGCCGCAGGCGCAGACGCCGTGGCAACGGGCTGGTACAACACCCAAAAGAGCTTCAGTCTCAGAAAATTCGAGCCGGTCCCGGAATTTGCGCGCCGTCCGGTTCAGCGTTACACGAGCGTGGCATTGCTCAAGAGCATTCGCTACACGGAATTGAACGACCTCCGTGACAGTTTTCCCGAAGTCATGAACGAATTGTCCTTCGACGAGCGTTACGATCCGGACGAGGGATCCGCTCCGGATTCAACGACAAGCGAAGCTTTGCAGAACTGGGAGGCTATCAACGCCATGAATGGATTGGCCGTGCAAGGTGATGTATCCACATCCCTGGAAAACTGTCGAGACGCCCTGGATCGAGCTGAAGAAATCTATGTGCGAGTTCAAGGTTACGGCCTGACGATGCGGGACCGATCAAGCGCCGCCCACATCGACTTGATCCGTGATGAACTCGCAGCCTTCGAGGAACTAGCGGAAATCTAATTTTGCGGAAATGAAATGAATCGCTTTCTCCCGAGCTTTGGTATTGAGCGGTCGTCCGCACCGCGGCGTGAAATGCTTGCGGATCACCCCTGTCCTTGGATCAAATTGCCACAGCCCCACGTTCAGATTCCGGAACGTTTCCAGGTAGGCAAGCGCGGTCGAGCAGACTTCGGGAGGAAGCACCAAAAGCGCCCGGTTCGCAAAAAACCGGTATCTGGAAGCCTGCATCAGGCCCTTTCTCCAGTCACTGATTTTCCCTTCAATGGCGGTGATGCTCAAACTCTTGAGAGCCATTGCGGTGAAATCTCCGGCACTCCCCGGATTTTTCCATGCCAAGAACAGAACGTCCGCCCTGCCGAAGCCATCCAATGCGAATTCCCGGCCACAGGCCAGACTCCGTTCGGTCAGCTTGGCGATCTCCGCTTCCATGTATGCCCGCTCAAATCTGGCAACGAAATTGGACTCGCCTCGTTTGCCGGAGCTGGAACTCGGGAGGTTTCGCCGGGTGTCCTGGCACCCGAATTTCACGGTTTTTGGGCGGGTTTGAAGGATGGCCATGGTCGCACGACAGGTTCTTCGTACGCTTTGAGAATACCAGATCTTTCAGATTCTTCCAGTCGGATTTTCCCATCCACCGGCCGGTCTTGAGGACTCCACAACGAAAAACAACCATAACCAGCATCTGAAACGGAAGAATGAACGCTTTCCCGACAATTGAATCCCTCAAATCCGCTTGGGATGCACTGCAACCGCTTGCCCCGGACCACGAGCGGCGCCTCTGGCAGAAGCTCCGCCTCGAATGGAACTACCACTCCAACCACATCGAAGGCAACACGCTCACCTATGGCGAGACGGTCCTGCTCATCCTCCACGGGCAGACCCACGGTAACCACACACTTCGTGAATATGAGGAAATGAAGGCCCACGATGTCGGCATCGAGCACCTACGGAACCTAGCAGCCGACAAAGCCCGTTTGCTCAACCCGGGTGACATCCGCGACCTCAATAAGATCATCCTCAAGGAACCGTTCTGGAAACCCACGCAGACCCCGGACGGTCAGCCTGCGCGTGCCCAGGTCATCCCTGGCGAATACAAAACGCTGCCCAACAGTGTCATCACCGCAACCGGAGAGCACTTCGAATATGCTTCGCCGATGGAGGTGCCAGCTCGCATTCAGGCATTGGTGGATTGGCTCGGTGATGCGATCGCTGATCCAAACCAAAATACCCTCGCCACCGCCGCGAAGCTCCACCACGATTTCGTCCTGATCCATCCCTTTGACGACGGAAATGGGCGGGTGGCTCGAATGCTCGTCAATTACCTGTTCCTGCGTAACGGCTATCCTCCGATTATTGTACCGACGGAACAGAAGAAGGATTACCTGACGGCACTACGCCTTGCCGATGCCGGTGATCTCACACCCTTGGCAGAGTTTTTCGGAAAACAACTGACGAGGGCACTCGATCTCGCGATCCGGGCAGGCAAAGGTGAGAACATCGACGAGCCGAGCGATGTCGAGAAGCAAGTGGCGTTATATATTCGTGAACAAAAGGCGCGATCAGATACCGACGCCGTTCCAAAGGAAATCATCGAAGCTTTGATACGAAGCAGTATCGCGCCCTTCATTGATAAACTCGAAACCAAGATGCGGACGTTGGTTCCACTTTTCGCCAGGATGGATATTTTGGCACTCGATGGAAACGGCGAGGTGGCTTCGGGTTGGGGATTTATTTTCCACTCGAATTTTGAGGTAGTGGGTCCACGACGGAAGTTTTTTATCACGTTCATTTACAATAGCTATCAGGAACCGGCGCCGAGCCCATTCGATTTCCAAACGGTTGTTGAATTTGAGTTCTCCCAAGAGGAATACAAAATTGCCCAGGACGGGAACACCATCGCTTCAAGACCTTACTCCACTCCCCTTTTGACTGAAGAAATAGATCAAATTACAGCGGAAATTCTGGGACGAGCATTTGAGGCGATTCGAGGTAAAGCATCAGCTGCTAGATTACCTTGGCGACAATAATCAATCCGATCTTGTCCATGAACCCCTCCTTCCAAGAAGCCCCGATCAGCCAGATTCCGGCGCTGCGGCTTCTGCAGCAGCTCGGGTTTTCCTACCTCAGCCCAGAGGAGGTGGCGGTGGAACGCAAAGGAAAATTTGGCAAGGTTCTGTTGGAGGGCGTGCTGGCACAACAGCTCCGACGCTTGAACAAAATCAATTTCAAGGGACGGGACCTTGCGTTTTCGGATGAGAACATCGCCAAGGCCATTGAGGTATTGCGGGACCTTCCTTTCGAAGGCCTGGTTCGGACCAGCGAGAAAGTCTATGATTTGCTGACTCTCGGCAAGAGCATGGATCAGACCATTGA
>JBAXOP010000285.1:0-7191 GCA_037133195.1 Verrucomicrobiota bacterium
AATCAATCAAGTGCAGATGCATAAGGAATGAGGCTGATAGTTGAATCGGATCCGGCTAGGGCTTTTCAGTAAGCCCCGTACTTTTTGGCGGCCTCGACCAAGGCGTGGATGTTATCTACGGGCACCGTGGGCGCCAAAGCACAGCCGGCACCGAGGATGAATCCGCTATCGGGTTTCCATATTTCGATCAACTCCTTGCAGGCCGCATCGACCTCATCCGGCTTGCCAAACGCCATGAGTCCGGTATCGATGGCTCCAAGCAGACAGGTTTTGTGACGCGCCGCGTCTTTGATCTTGCGGGGTTCCGTCTTGTGATCCACCTCCAGCACCTGGGCTCCGGTGGCGATAAAGTCATCGGTAATCAGGCCGGTGTTGCCGCAAATGTGGTTATGGAGGATGACGCCATGCTCCTTGAGTTCCTCCACCATCCGCTTTTCATGGCGCCATGGATACTGGCGGTAATGCCGGGGAGAAAGCAGATCGGGACCGGCAACCGGTTCGCCAATCGAGGTGGAGTGCCCCCCACACTCGATCAACGCCAGAGCATATCGCGTGGAGACACGGCGGGAGTAATCCAGCAACGCATGTATCAACTCCTCTTCCTCGCCGGTGGCGATGTCCATCATGAACTCGTCCATGCCCCGGATTTGAGCCGCTAGGTCCATGGGCCCCTGATCGGCACGGGCGCAAATCCAGACTCTATCACCGAGCTCCTTTGATAGAATGCGCGTGGCCTTGAGAATCTCGCACATTGGAAACGTGGTGTAAGAATCGGGCACTTCGAGATTCGCCACCTCGGAGAGAGAACTGATGAGCGGTTTTTCCGCGACAGGAGCGGTATCGTCGCGATAGGTCACTTCCAACCCGCAGGCCTGTGCGTTGCAGGCCGTCCCGTTTTCCAGAAGGATCATGTCCTGTCCAAACTCACGCCAGGAGTTGAGCATGGCCTCGGCCAGCAACTCGCCGTTGCGGAAGACCTCACTCATTGGCAACCCCGTGGCGAATGCGGCAGTCTGGAAATTATGGAGATCAACCGGGACGCGGTCGGGGTTTTGAAGATTGATGGCGGCCCTAATTCGTTCCAGGGAATTCATAATCATTTATCTAATGTGGTAACAGTTCTCGTCGATTCCATGCATGTTCAATAATTATCATTCTTCATGGTAATCATATTATAGAATACCAGATCGTTGAATGGATTGTTTTGATCAACAGGATAGGACGGGGCAAGGATGATACTGCCCTTCCCCCATTGAACAGCAGCGAGCAGGGTCAGCAGAGAGCCGTTATTCTCATTGTAATCGGCCCGTGCGACATAGACGCCATATGTCGCCGTGCGCTTGGCGCTCTCAAAGGGCGCGAATCCTATCGGATCGGAGGGCACCTGCCAGCCATTGCTGCCGATGACCGGACCCGACGGCACCGCCTGGTCGCCGACGAAATACTCCAGGTAACCCCAGCCATTTCCGTTCCACCCGTCTGCCTGTTTGCTGCCCCACTGCGTCACCGGCTTTGAAAGCACCCCTCTCTTGTGCAATTCTTCCGCCCAGTCCTTGTCAAAACGGATGATCAGACGCATCCCCTGCGTTGACACCCGCTCTAACAACCTGGCAACTGTCGCCGCATCGGGTCGCTGGCCGGCAAGCACATAATCGAGCTTACCCAGGGAATCCGCATAGGCAGGAACCTTGCCCCCTGCTTCGTCAAGCGCAGTCTGAGCCATCGGCCAGGCGCAAACCGCACCGGCGAAAGGTGCGAGCGCCGCCTTGAAAGAGGGCCTGTTCTGAAGCAGAACCTGCTCGGAGCCATCAGCCAGGGTCTTGACGCCTTGCTTGAGCACCCCGCGCACGGTGATGTATCCACCGCACCACGCAGCATCAAGCGGCACATTCACCTGGCTTATATCCTGGGCAAAGGTCGTGCCGCCGGCCACCTTCACCGGCAACTGTTGATGAAATGAAGTGGGCTTGCCCGCACCATCGGTTACCGTTAGATCCAGCACGGCAGGACCGGCGGCTATGTGGCCTTCATTGATCAGGGTAAGATTGAATTGAGCCACATCGCCCGGCTTGAAATACTTGCCGTTACCGCGCTGGATGGCGATCTGGCAATCACGTGTCCAATAGGCATAGTCCGCCGACGGCCCCTTGAGGAAGCGGCCTTCGTCACAGATCGCCGAGTCCCATTGATCAGGCAACTGCGGCCCCCCGGACCAGCCGTTGATGGCAAATCCGATGTTGCCGTCATACTTCATTATCGACTGGCACAACCGTCCATTCTTGTACATCAGCCCACGACCGGCAGCCCGCGAGATATCAGATGGCGAGTGGATGGAGCGGCTGCCTGTCTGATCCGGTCGGTGTGCGGCAAAGTACGCCGCCAGCTCATCGGCCATCGGCTTATACAGGCTCAAGCCATATCCGAGATCGCCGTTGGTCGAACCCTTGTACAGAGCCGCCGTGGAAATCCAATCTGCCGGACCAGTATGGCACCGCACTTCGCCCCAATAGAGCGCGGGGCCCTTCACCTCCGAGGCATGGCCTGCCCAGTCATTTTCCGCGAACAAACCCGTTGATTGGACCGTATGGGCATCCCGATAGTCTTTGCGTATCTCCTTCTCATAAGGGCGAATGTGCGGAATCTGGTCCATGGACGCATACCCGTTGCCGCCCGAGGTATTGATCACCAGACGGGTGGGATCCAACGCGGCAACGTTGCGCATCACCCGCTCACGCAACGGGCTCCAGAAGCTATTTTCATTGGACAGACTGTACATGAACAAGCTCGGATGATTGCGATCCCGAAGCACCATGCGCCTGACCTTCTCCTCGATCATCCTGCCAGCCAAAGTGCCATCCTCAATCACACATTCACCGCCAATGTGGAAACCGCCCGGTTCTTCATAGAGGTAGAGTCCCTGACGATCAGCGGCGTCCAGCACCCTTGGCTCGCCGATGCGGCGATGGAAGTTGATGCCGTTATGGCCGATCGCCCTCGCATTGGCCACACTGCGCCCGGCCATATCCGGCGTGGCGTAGAAACCGGTGACGGCATAGTAACCCCAGTCGATGGCCGAGCGGTGACGCATACGCTTGCCATTAAAAAAGAGTTCATTCTTGCCACCGTCGTTCTTCAACTCCGCAGTCCGGAAACCAAAAGTCACAGAATGACGATCCACGACACCCGGACCTTGGATGCCGACAGTGCAACGGTATAACACCGGTGTATTCAGATCCCATAACTGCGCGTTAGGCACGGCGATGGCACAGGCGCTCGTGTTTTTGGCACCGCGCTCCGCTGTCACCTTCCATGTTGCCTGGTGCAATGGTTTGCCGACTCCATCCGCGTAGATCACAACGGTTACGGCGAGAGGAACCGCCCCACCCAGTTGATTGGCAATGGTTACCTGCACCTCGGCCCGGCGCTCGCCGGCAGGCAACAGGTTTTTCACAAAAATGTCCTCGATGAACACCGGATCCGTTGCTGTGAGCGTAACCGGACCGTCCACACCGCCGAAATCATGGCCGGGCGGCAGCTGCATGTTGCCCCATCTCACCCACTTGAAATCTTCCCAGCCGCGATTGCCGCCGGGATTGGTAATGCGAATCGCGATCTGGTTCTCCGCTCCGTAATTGAGGAATTTTGAGACATCGGCCTCGACAGGCACTTCGCCAACCGCATCGTAACCGGCGAGGCGCTGGTTGATCAGCATCTCGATCCGACGATTGGCCTTGGCCAAGCCCAGACGAACGACCTTGCCCTTCCATTCCGCCGGCACCTTTACCGTGCGCCATAACCAGGTAACACCGTGATAGGTCCAGCGGTGATCTCCTCCGCTGAATAACTCTTCCACCGATGCTGGAATGCTGCACGAGCGCCCGGCGCTGTCATTCAGAACTTGCCAGCCGCCGGTTGGCGGATTAACGGGCAGCTTTGTTAGATTAACGTCACCCGGCGCAACCACCGCATCATTGGCCCAAGCGGCCTGCGAGTCCATCCACGCCCGCCAGCCCGACCCGGCCAGTTCCAGTGCCGCGCGCGGACTGTCACTTGCCACCGCTATCTGCACCAACAACATCGGGAACAGCCCGCACAATATGACCAATTGTTTTTTCATGAGTCTATTTCATATTTCATATCTATTTTAAAGCACTAAATCCTAAACGAAAAGAAGAGGAAGAGTGGAAGAAGGGAGGCCATATTCTTTGTTTAGAATTTATGATTTTGGATTTGAACCCTGCGGCTTCAAGTTCCACTGCTCCAGGCCGGCCGCCCAGCGGATGGCGCTGAGGATGTGTTTTTGATAGGCCTCGGCGACATCCTTCGAGTTGGTTGCGGCCGCCTTCGGGTCCCAGATGTCGTCGCGATGGCCCAGCGAGGTGTAGAACATCCGCCCATTGCCATATTCCTTGCACCAGGAAACCGGGTAGTCCATGGGCTTCCGATCGAACGGATTTTGGTCGATGTTGAGCAATTCATGGACTTTTGCGCGGTCGAACTTATCGAAGATATAGAATTCCTCATGAACATTCCAACTTGCCGGCAGGTGCTTGCAGGCGGGGTTCTGAGAATCCTGGTTGACCACGGGCACGGTGCTCTGGGTGGGGCTGTGGGTGAGGAACAAGGCACCGATCATGTCGGTGTAGGCGGGATAATCCTTGAGCGTGTCGGTCGCCGCATGCATCCCGACGAAGCCCTTGCCGGATTTGATCCACGCCAGAAACCCGTCCCGGTCCGGCAGCGGCAGGCTGCCCGAGGTGTTGGCGAAGACCACCGCATCTACATTCCTGAGTGCCGCGAGGCTCATTTTTTCCGCCAGCACCGCGCGAATAGCCGCCTCAAGCTTGGCCTTGTCGGGATTGCCGTCAGACCCTTTCAATTGCGGACTTTTCGGATCGACCCGCGCGAAGTCCACGGTGAAATCCCCGCTCGTCTTGGCCAGTTCGGCCAGAATCTTCTCGCCGGTGGGAATCACATCGTGGTAATAATCCATGGCCGTGCTCACGACCAACACGCGCTTTGGCGCGGCTTGCGCCAGGGCAGTCAGGCTGTAGGTTGCGATGCCGGCGCAAAGCAGGCATCCTAACATTGTTGGTTTCATAGGGTTAGTGGAGATTTGCTAGTGGAGTTAACCGACCTTGGGCGGGGCGAAGCCGGCGCGGTAGTCGCGGTGGACGATGGTCTTGGTGGCTTCGGCGTGGTTGGTGAAGGCGAGTTTGGATTTGTCCCAGAGGAGTTCCTGGCCGGGAAAGCGGGTGGCTTTGACCGTGAGCAAGGTGGCCTCGGTGATGCGCACGGCATCCTTGAACGGGGTTCGCAGCTCGGTCTTCTTGCCGAGGCAGTTGTCGACCCACGCGTGCCAGTGGTTGAGCGGCGGGAATGCCGGCAGACCCGGCATGCGCAGGCCATCCATTTTTTTGCCGTCCTGCCGGACATCGAGCCGGCCCTCGATGTCGAGGATCAGGGTGCCGCCCTCGCAGACCACCGCGGCCCCGGCACAGGCACTGTGTTGGATGGGAATGCGCAGTTGCTCAGGCGTGGGCATCTGGCCGGAATCGGAGTAGTGGATCGGAAACGTCTTGTTGGCAAACTGTCCGCCCTTGACCTGATAGATCAGCGTGGACTTGCACGGATTGACGTGGAAAAACTTGCTGGCGGGTTCCGGGCAGTCGGTCTTGACGGAAACCGGCGACATCAATTCGTCATAACTGAAGAACACCACATCGAGCACATGACAGCCCCAGTCGCCCAGGCCGTTGGAGCCGAAGTCCCACCACGAGCGCCATCTCACCGGAGCGAGCATGTCATAATACGGCATGGTGGCGCAGGGGCCGAGCCACAGGTTATAGTCGAGGTTGGGAGGCACGGTGGGGTTGACCGTGAAGACTTTTTTGTAATTGTAGTACTCGCCCGGGTCGGGCGGCGAGGTGTAGGCGTATACTTCGATGGCCTTGCCGAGGCGGCCACTGCGCAGGATCTCGACGGCGGCTCGGCGACGCGCCTCCGCCATGCGTTGGTTGCCGAGTTGGGTGACAATCTGCGGCTTGGCCTTGAGCGCGCGCTCGACCATCGCCAGTTCCGCCAACTGATGGACCAGCGGTTTCTGGCCATAGATGTGCTTGTCGTGGGCCATCGCGGTGAGCAGGATCGGCGCGTGCGAGTGGTCGGGCACGGCGATGATCACGGCGTCAAACTGGTCGGCATGTTTGGCAAACGCCTCGCGGTAGTCGCGACACGTGAACGCCTTGGGATGGTCTTTGGCGGCCTGCGCGAGATAGTTGGAATCGACGTCGCACAGTCCGGTGATTTCCGCCTCGGGATGGCTCGCAACCTGGGTGCGGTCATAGGCGCCCTGGGTGCCGACCACGCCGATGGACAGGACGCGGAGTTTACCGTTGGGCGAGGCGGCGCGGGCCCGCCCGAGCCCGAGAGCACTCAGGCCGAGGCCTGCGGCGGCGCTGGAGCGGAGGAAATGGCGGCGGCTTAGGGATGAGGTCATGTGTTCTAGCTGTTTTTGTGGGTGAGGGTGACTGGGGCGCTGGTCAATGATGCGAGCATACGGGTTGGCGGGATCGGAAAATAGGTAGGGCGGACCGGCCCCGGTCCGCCGACTTGTCCACCCGCATGGGCGGCGCCATGGCGCGCAACATCAACCGGGCATGAGAGGTCTCACCCGCGGGGGGGAGTGGGACCAGCGGGCCGCTGGTCCCTACCGGCCGATGGTCCCTAACGGATGGCTGGTCCCTAACGAATGAATGCGTTGTCCTCATCGCGCCTGAACCCTCACAAACAGTTTGCCGTTGAGCGCCGGGTTGCTGACCGTGACGGTCACCGTCTGCACTCCGTTAGAATCTGCGGCGCCGGCCGCCTCGCTCGTCGTGGCCGGATTCCATGTTGTTAGATCAGTGCTGTATTCGACGGTGTAGGTGAGGCCGGAATTCGCGCGCCTGGTATAACTGAACTGGTTGCCGTGCAAGGGGGTGCATGGGTTGGCCGACGTGCCCATGGTGGGATCCAGGCCGAAGGCGAACTCCATGAAGTTGCTCATCCCGTCGTGGTCGGCGTCGGCGGTCGGGTTGCTGAGGTCGAAACCGGCGTAGGCGTCATTGGTTGCCCAGGTTTCGTAGGCCGTGGCTGGCGGCGCGCTGGTCACATCGCGCAGCGACACGGCAGTGGGCGCGAAAGCATAGT
>JBAXOP010000286.1:0-7166 GCA_037133195.1 Verrucomicrobiota bacterium
ATCCCGGGCGCGGTGAGACTGGCAGCCCGCTTCGCCGTCAACTCGGTTTTTTGACAAATGGAGACTCCTGTAATTTTTGGGATTCCCCTTTCAGGCCAATCCCGAATTATGGATTGTCAGCCAAGCTCGGTGTCCCTAGAGTTTCCGCGTGTCCGGGAAAACAGGGTTCTTTGAAGTGCTGGCGGGGTGGACGGATGTCTTGGCAGCGCCTAATGGCCGCTGTTTCGACTTGACTCCTAGCGCGAAACGTGTTCATTTGAACTCATGAGCACTAACCTTCCTTCTTTCGTCGATTTTTTTGCCGGCAGTGGCCTGGTCACCCAAGGTGCCAAGCATGCCTGTGAGCCGGTTTGGTCGAATGACATTTGCCCGCGCAAGGCCGGGATTTACACGGCCAATCACGGGGAGAATCACTTTCATCTTGGCTCAATTGAGCATGTGAGTGGCACGGAAATTCCAGAAGGTGACATCGTCTGGGCAAGTTTTCCTTGTCAGGATCTTTCCCTTGCCGGAAAAATGGGTGGACTTGCCGCCTCACGCAGTGGGCTATTCTGGGAATGGCTCCGAGTTCTCGATGAAATGCCCGTGAAGCCTACGGTCCTGGCGCTCGAGAACGTTGTTGGGTTGTTGTCGGCCAACGGTGGACAGGATTATCGGATGCTCCACATGGCACTTCGGGAGAGGTCGTACCGTGTCGGACCGATGCTTCTCGACGCCCGCCTCTGGGTGCCTCAGTCCCGACCGCGTGTTTTCATTGTTGCAGTTCAAGATCATTTGGACGTTGCCGCCTTTGAGGACAGTGCTCCGAACTGGCTTCATCCCGAATCGGTTCTCAAAGCCATCGCTCCGCTGGATGGTGTCGTTTTTTGGTCCGTGAGTATTCCAAGAAAACGTCCCAAGACCTTATGCGATCTCATTGAATGGGATGCGCCCGTTTTTAATGAGGAGCGAACTGCCGCTTTGTTTGCACTTCTGGCCCCCAAACACCGGAAGTTGATCGAGAGCATCTCGTCAGGCACCCGCATGGCTTTTCCGGGCTATCGGCGCACTCGCAATGGGAAACAGGTTCTCGAACTTCGATTTGACAATCTATCTGGTTGCCTGCGTACCGCTGAGGGCGGCAGTAGTTGCCAGTTTCTCCTGCTGCACGATGCCGGGGAATGGAACGCCAGGCTGATCACTGCTCGCGAAGCCGCCCGCCTCATGGGCGCTCCGGAACGCTATCAACTGTCTAGATCCTATCATGAATCCTATAATGCGATGGGAGACGCCGTTGTCGTGCCAGTCGTCAAGCACCTAGTTGATCATCTCTTGGTACCTTTAGCCACTACTTGTAACGTTCATGTCCACAAAACTCCCCCAGCGTCTTCTCGAGTTCGCCTCATCGCATAAGTTTATCGGCAACAAGGGGCCACTTTGTGTGGCGTTGGTTATCACTCGCACGGCGGCAAAACTAGGGCTTCCCATAGACCCTGCAAAATTAGTTACTGCAGCACAAGGACAGGTTCTTGGCCTTGGAAAAAGTGCCGTACAGTCGATTCTTGGCGACTACGGCGTGACCAAGGTTCTGGCGGCAGAGGGGGGGCACACCAGTCGTGGCAGTATCGGCAACATGCAGGACTATGTTGCGTTTCTCAACAGGGAATGCCGCGTGACGGGCTTTGAAATCAAGGAAGCAGAGCAGTGGTGGGTGGAACGGGTCCGGGAGTACTTCGAGTCGTCGCCGCTGAAATTGAAGATCGACACCGGTGCCACTTTGAAGGCCAGCTTGGTTGGGATTTTTGATGAAGCAAAACGCCGCCAAAGCGAAAATCGAGGTTCGACCGTACTCGGGGCTGTGATGCAGCATTTGGTGGGAGCCAAGTTGGAAACGCTCTATCCCGATCACCCCGTCCATCACAACGGTTACTCGGTAGCTGACTCGCCAACCGGGCGCTCAGGTGATTTTGAAATGGGAGATTGCGTGATCCATGTCACCACGGCTCCGGCCCTACAGCTGATTCAAAAATGCCGTGAGAATCTCGACTGCGGTCTGCGGCCACTCATCATATCGACCCAGGCAGGGGCCGCCATGGCGGAGAATCTAGCCGACCAAGATGGCATGAGCAGGCGGATTGAAGTATTGGACATTACGCAATTTCTCGTGTCAAACATGCTCGAGTGGACAGGCTTTGAAGGCAGTCGGCGGCGCAACACGTTCGAGGAGTTAATTGTTCGTTACAATAGGATCGTTGAAATCTGTGAAACTGACCCGAGTCTCAAGATTGAAGTCGCTTAAATCGGCAGGTTTGCGTTATCTTTACCAGAGCAGTCATTTCCCCATGCATCTTCTCCTTATCGGTCACGGCTATTTGGGCCAGGCTCTTACCCAGCGGTTCCGCGAAAACGGCTGGCACGTCACCGCTGTCTCGCTTTCCGGCGGCGACGACACCCTCGCCTGCGATGTGGCCGAGGCGCAGGCGGTCGCCGCGCTGGGCCAAGTCGCGAGTCCAGACCTCATCATCCATTGCGCCGCATCCGGCCGCGGCGGGGCTGAGGCCTATCAGCGCGTATATGTCGGGGGCTGCCGCAATCTGCTGGATACATTCCCCGGCGTGCCGTTGGTGTTCACCTCCAGCTCGTCAGTGTACGCCCAGACCGATGGCTCGGTGGTCACCGAAGATAGCCCCACGCTGCCGGAGCGCGACACCGGGCTAATGTTGCTAGAGGCCGAGCGGCTCACACGTGGCGGTGGCGGCCTGGTCCTGCGGTTGGCGGGCATCTACGGTCCCGGGCGCAGTGTGATCCTGCGGAAATTTCTCACCGGCGAGGCGGTCATGGAAGACGACGGAGAGCGTTTTCTCAATCAAATTCACCGCGACGACGCGGTGTGTGCGATTCATCAGCTAGCCGCAGACATATCTAAGCATCGCGGCAAGGTGTATAATCTCAGCGATGCCACCCCGCTCACCCAGCGTGCCTGTTACCAACATCTCAGCGTGATATTCCACCGGCCGCTGCCACTCTCCGTCCCACGCGATCTAGCCCGCAAGCGCGGTTGGACCCACAAGCAAGTTTCCAGCGCCAAACTGCAAGCCTGCGGTTGGCAGCCACTCTTTCCCTCGTTTCTCGATGCCGCTGCTGCCATCGCCCCGACGCTAGTGCATGGTGACAGATAAATAGTAGAGAATCTTCTGTGGGCACAAGCCGGGGCTGGCCTAAGTGTCTGGAGCCGAAAATCGTGTGTCCCAAAACGCTCTGAACATTACCGAGAGGTTGGAAAGTAAAGATAACGGCACGGTCTTGAAGGATCTTGGCATGGCCCAAATGTTGCATTGCCGTGTGACAAACTTGTCACCAAGTCGGGAGTGCAACGCCCATGCGATGCGTGTTGTATGGCTGAGGGGGTTATTGGCACTTCCGCAGTCATCTTATGGATATTGAAATTGAGACAGACAACTTTTCACCAGATGGAAACACGGTTGCCATGGTCGGCAACGTCCTGTTGAAGCAAACGCGGACAGGCGGCAAACGGCAGAAATGCTCCTGCCTGACCGTGTTTTTGTCTGACATTCATCTGGGAACGGCCGAAAGCAAAGCCGATGAGGTCGTCGAATTCCTCAAACATATCCGCTGCCGAAAACTGGTGCTCAACGGTGACATCATTGACGGTTGGGCCCTGCAGCGCGGCGGGCGTTGGCGCTCCAGCCACAGCCGGGTGATCCGCAAGTTGCTCAAGATGACCGAGCAAGATGCCACCGAGTTGATCTATCTTCGAGGCAACCATGATGACATTCTGGAGCGCTTGTTGCCGCTGGCCTTCGGACGGATCCAATTTCTCAAGGAGTATATTCATGTATCACCCAACGGCAAGCGCTACCTCGTCGTGCATGGCGATGGTTTCGACAGTGTCTCCACCAATCACAAATGGCTCGCATCGCTCGGATCGGTGGGCTATGATTTCCTGCTGCAGATGAACCGCTATTACAATTTGTGGCGGGCATGGCGCGGCAAAGAGTACTTTTCATTCAGCAAGATGGTGAAAGCTAAAGTCAAGTCAGCCGTTTGCTTTGTGGATCGCTATGAAGAGCTGTTGCAGGATCTGGCCCGCCATAAACAATGCGAGGGCATCATCTGCGGCCACATCCACACGCCCGATGATAAGCAAATCGGCCATATCCACTATCTGAATTCGGGCGACTGGGTGGAAAGCCTGACGGCCATCATCGAGCATCTCGACGGGCGAATGGAATTGGTGCGCTACGGTGAATTTATCGCAAGGTTCCGCACGCCGGATGGGCTGGAACCCGGCTCCCGGCAGCCTAGTGAGGCTGCGCCTCAGACACAAGATACAAGACTTCCGCCCACGATCAATATGTGACCTACAGCCGCATTTCACTGTGTGACAAAGTCGTTGCAAAAGAAATCTATGCGTGCGCAACGGTATCTTGATGATTGTCGGGAGGTGCCTAATACCATGAACACGCCATCCCCCTTTCGCTGGAATCTCGATCTTTCGGACGCCATCCCTCTCTTGCGCGATGGCCCCGGACACTTGCTCAAAAAGCCAGCTGAAGATCTGTTGCAACTCAGCGCCATGAACCGGTTTCTGCGGCACCTCAATCCGCAGCAGGACCCCACCACCATCTTTCAGCGGGCGCTGGATTTGCTGGCTTTACGCTATCGCATGGATCATGGATCCGTCGAGGCCATTCCCACAAGCGGCCCGGTCATTGTGGTGGCCAATCATCCCTTCGGCGGGGCCGACGCGCTCGTTCTGGCGCATCTGCTCGCCGCCCGCCGCACAGACATGCGGATGCTGGCAAATAGCTTGTTAGTGAGGATGGAGGCGGTGGAACCGTGGCTCATCGGTGTGGATTCCTTTGGTGTTGGTGCTGCCACGTCGCGCCGCAACATCGGGCCGATGAAGCAAGCCATCGCTCATTTGCGCAACGGCGGCTGTCTGGGGGTTTTTCCCGCTGGCGAGGTCTCTGCGTTTTCGCCGCAACACGGCACAATCCTTGACAAGCCATGGTCAAAACATGTTGCCGCCTTGGTGCGCAAGACCGGGGCCACCGTGGTGCCGATCTGTTTCACTGGTGCCAACAGCTGGCTTTTCCAAGTGGCGGGTCTGATGCATCCGCTGCTGCGCACGGCGCTGTTGCCGCACGAGTTCCTGCGCTGCCAGGGCAAGGAAATCGTCTTGCGCATCGGCAAGCCCTTGCCCGCCTCCGCGTTACTTTTGAACCGGGATGACCAGAGTGTGGTGGACACCTTGCGGCTGCGAGTGGACCTGCTAGGGGGCAAGCGCCGGACGTCGCAGCGCCCGCGGCCGATGCCCAACTTGTTACCGAGAGCCTGGCGCAAGCCCGCCCAGGGTCCCGAACCCGTGGCACCGGCGGGCGATCCGGCGTTGCTTGCCAGCGAGGTGGCCGCCTTGCCGGGAGACGCCCTGCTGGCCGCCCACGGGGATCTGGAAGTATGGATCGCCGGGGCCGATGCTATCCCTAACATTTTAAACGAAATCGGGCGCCTACGGGAGTTGACATTCCGTGACGTCAGCGAAGGCACCGGGCGGGCCCGCGACCTGGATGCGTTCGACACTCATTACCGGCACCTGTTCCTGTGGAATGCCGCCAGCCGGGAAATCGCCGGAGCCTATCGCATGGGCTTGAGCGACGAACTGCTTGCCCGCAATGGGCGCGATGGCTTTTACACCCACACCTTGTTCCGCTTTCACCCGGCGTTTTTGCAGCGCCTCGGCCCCAGCATGGAACTCGGCCGATCCTTTGTCACCACCGCCTATCAGCGCAAACCGTATTCCCTCTTTCTGTTATGGAAAGGCATCGGGCATTTCGTCGCACGCCATCCACGTTACCGCACCTTGTTTGGTCCGGTTAGCATCAGCAGTGACTATTCCATGGCATCGCGGTCCTTGATGGTCGAATTCCTCCGCCAACATCATAGCGACCCGGCCATGGAAGAATGGGTGACGCCCCGCAACCCGTTCCGCCCGGCATCCCGGCTGCGGCGCCAACATGCCCAAATCGCCGCCGGCTTAAAATCCATCGACGAGGTTTCGTCGCTAGTCGCCGGCTTGGAGCAGGACGGCAAGGGGTTACCGGTGTTGTTGCGCCAGTACGTGGCCATGAATGCCGTCCTGTTGAAATTCAATGTGGACCGGCATTTCTGCGACGCGCTGGACGGGCTGGTGGTGGTGGATTTGCGCGCGGCCGATCCACGCATGATGACCCGCTACATGGGGGAGACGGGCTGGCATGAATTTTGTCAGATATACCCTGCCCCCGCACGCAAAACCAAAGCCAACCCGGCACTCGCGGATTGATGCGACTGAGTCTTGTCACAAACCTCGTTTGAGCCGTTTCGCATCAAGCGCCGCACTCTGGCCTGGACTGCGGCCCAGCTGCTGCGCAAGCGGCGCGGATACCGGATCATCGACCGTCTGTTCACCCTTGGATTGTTAGGAATACTCTACCCTCTGTTGCGCCCGGCGGCGAGGAACTCGCTGCCGAAGTTTCTGCGCGATTCGGCCATGGGCACCGACACGTTGTTCAAGTGATGGCCGGGACTATTTCTCTGTCCGCTAAAGAACCGCGCAAGAATATCTGTCGCATTGTAGCGGCGTGTCTATGACCGCCGATGCCCATGGCTCGCCACTGCGCCAGCATTGTAGCGGCGCGTCTATGACCGCCGATGCCCATGGCTCGCCACTGCGCCAGCATTGTAGCGGCGTGTCTATGACCGCCGATGCCCATGAAGTGCCAATGAATCCGCGTTTCCGATAACCATCATCTCATGCGCATCGGCGCTCACAGAGCGCCGCTACAATGCATCTCATGATGCCTTGAGACAGTTATTATTGCGCGGCCCCTAATCCTTGATCTGTCATCTGTGGCTCAACGAGTATCCCTCCTTGGTCGCAAAATCTTCTTCGGCGCAGCGTATTATGAAAATCGACCACCGCCACGATGCCCGCCGGTCTCAAGTCGGTTTTGCAAATCCGCAAAACCTCATCAAATCCCGGATTGATCATCGAGAGCGAATAACTCAAGACGATGAGGTCGAACTTGGCGGCGGTGGCCACCGGTGCATCATACGCCCGATGCAACAACACCATGCGTGAGCCGAACCCTTGCACTTTGCACCGGGCACGCTCGAGCATGTCC